>NZ_JAMYLM010000008.1:0-206306 GCF_040317995.1 Mesorhizobium sp. M1334 | reverse complement strand
CCGATGCTGCCAAAGTCCCCATCAGCCATCGCATCAAGAAATGCGCCTGGAACGACGACTATCTCATCAATGCCATCACTCATATGCGATAGCCCTGCCCTCGTGGGGGAGATGTCCGGCAGGACAGAGGGGGGCGCGAAGGATCGCCGGCATTCCGGTCGACCTATGATGAGCTGAGAAATTTGGGCAGTTATGTGAACAGCGATGGAAGAGGTCGGCGGGACAGCGCCCCCTCTGCCCTGCCGGCCATCTCCCCCTCAAGGGGGGAGATTGGCACCTTCGCCGTCTGCCCCTAAATCAGCTTCTCCAGCGTGATCGGCAGGTCCCGCACCCTTTTCCCGGTGGCGTGGAACACCGCGTTGGCGATCGCCGGCGCCACGCCGACAATGCCCAGTTCGCCGACCCCCTTGCCGCCAAGCACCGAGGAATGCGGATCGGGAATGCCGACCGAGATCACCTCGATATCGGGAATGTCGGCATTCGTGGCGATGAGATAGTCGGCGAGATTGTTGTTGACGATGCGCCCATGCCGGCGGTCGACGATGCCTTCCTCGAGCAGCGCCTGGCCGATGCCCATGATGATGCCGCCCTTCCACTGGCTTTCGGCGAGCTTGGGATTGTAGAGCCGGCCCGAATCCAGCGCCGACACCACGCGCGACACCCTGACCGTGCCGAAATCCTCGTCGACGCGCACCTCGATGAAATGCGCGCACCAGCTATACCTGGAGTAGTCGCCCTCGGTGTGTGGCAGCGCCATGGCTATGGTGGTGTAGTTCTTGTAGCGGTCCTCGACCGTCGAATTGGCCGGCATGGTGTCGCCCTTCGCCTCGATATGCTCGCGCCCGACGCTCCTGAGCAGTTCGGCGATGGAAACTTCAGGGCCGTTGCCGCGCGGTGAAGCGATGCGGCCATTGGCGACGACGAGCGTGTTGGCCTGCAGTGCATGGAACGGCGAAGCCGGATCGCTGATGGCGAGCCCGATCAGTTGGTCGAGCGCGGCACTCGCCGCCTTGTGGACGGCGCCGGTCATCACCCCGGCCAGCCGCGAACCGCCGGTGACGCCGGCACGGGCATAGCGGGAATCGCCAAGCTTGACGACGACGTTTTCCGCCGGCACGCCCACCACCTCGGCGGCGGTCTGCGCCAGGATCGTGTAGGTGCCCTGCCCCATGTCGATCGATGAGCTTTCGACCTCGACCGAACCGTCGGCGAGAATGCGCACGACCGCTTCGCCATAGGCGCGCCGCACCGGGTAGGTGCCTGCCGCGACACCCCAGCCGATCAGCTGGTTGCCGTCGCGCATCGAACGCGGCCGGGGGTTCCGCTTAGACCAGCCAAAGGCTTCGGCGCCGGCGGCGAACGCCTCACGCAGCTGCCGTGTCGACCACGGCTTCTTCGCATGCGGGTCCTGCTCGGCATAGTTCCTAAGCCGGATTTCCAGCGGATCGATACCGACCTCATAGGCGAGCTCGTCGATGGCGCTTTCGATACCGAAAGCGCTCGGGTTCTCGCCCGGCGCGCGCAATGCCCCCGGCACCACCGTGTTGACCCGCACGACGTTCTGCCGCGACGAGAAATTCGGCGTCGCGTACATGACCGAGGTGACCGAGCCGAGCGGCTCGACCCACATGCCGTCGACCGAGGTCTCGTTGACGCCGCGGTGCACGATCGACTGGATCTGGCCCTCCACGTTGGCGCCGAGCGCCACGGTCTGGCGCGTCGCCGCCCGTCCGCCATAGGCGGTGAAGGTCTGCGGCCTGGTGACCGCTAGCTTCACCGGCCGTCCCAGCATTTTCGCGGCGACTGCCGCTACAGCGCCGTAGCCATAGGCAAACGCTTTGGAGCCGAAGCCGCCGCCAATATAGGGCGAGACAAGGCGCACATTCTCGAACGGCACGCCAAACCATTCGGCATAGGTCCGCGCCATGCCGTCGACCCATTGACTTGGCTCCCAGACCGTCAGCTGGTCGCCCTGCCACTTTGCGATCAGGCCATGCGGCTCCATCGGCGCCTGGTATTCGCGCGGCGTGTTGTAAGCGTTGCAGATCCTGACCGGAGCCGAGGCGAACGCTGTCTCCGCCTCGCCCCATTCCTTGGTCATGGCGTCGACCGGGATGCCGTCGCCGGCCTTCGGATCGCTGAGGTCGACGATCGCCGGCGCCTCGTCATAGGCGATCTTGACCAGCGCCGCGGCCGCGACCGCCTGTTCGAAGCTCTCAGCGATGACCGCCCCGACATGCTGGCCGCTGAAGGTGATGTCGCGCGCCAGCGGGCAATAGGCGACATCCGGCGGCGGCGTACCCAGCCAGTCTGTTGCGGTTCTCAGCGGCAGGATATTGTCAGGCGTCAGCACCAGCAGCACGCCGGGCGACGCTTCGGCCGCGGCCGTGTCGATCGAACGCACCCGGCCGGCGGCAATGGTGCTCTCGACCAGCACCGCATGGGTGAGCCCCTCGAGCTGCTGCTCGACGGCGTATTTGGCGGCACCGGAGATCTTGGCCGGGCCGTCGACCCGAGACAGCCGGCCGCCGACCTGATCGGCGAGGACGGCACCGTCCGAAGCGTCGCCGTGTTTGGCATCGCCGGGTCTTGCTCTCAACTCGTGAACGGTCATGCCGTTTCTCCCATTTTTAGGATGGCGCGGGCGACGACGCGCGGCGCCAGTTGGATCTTGTAGTGGTTGGCGCCATGGTCGACGGCGCCCTCGACGGCGAGCAGGCTGGCTTGCCTGACGACCTCCGGCTCGAGCACTTTGCGTTTCAGCGCCTCTTCGACGGCGCGGGCGCGCCATGGCTTGGTGGCGACGCCGCCAAGCGCGACGCGAAGATCGCGGATCGTCCTTCCGTCGGCCTCGAACTCGATACCGACCGCGGCACTTGCCGCGGCGAATTCATAGGACTGGCGGTCGCGGACCTTGAGATAGGTCGAGCGGCGGGCGGCGGCCGAAGCGGGAATGCCGATAGCGGTGATCATCTCGCCGGGCTCGATCGCATGTTCGTTGTCGGGCGTGCTGCCCGGCAGCAGAAAAAAGTTATCGACGGCGATTTGGCGGTCACCGAGATGGACGATTGCGTCGAAAGCGACGAGTGCAACCGCCAGGTCGCCGGGATAGGTGGCGATGCAGGCCTCGCTGGTGCCGAGCACGGCATGGCCGCGGGTGACGCCGCCGATAGCCGAGCAGCCGCTGCCGGGCGAGCGCTTGTTGCAGGCGGGAAAATTCGCCGGGTCGCGGAAATAGGGGCAGCGCGTACGCTGCATCAGATTGCCGCCGATCGTCGCCATGTTGCGCAGCTGCGCCGATGCCGCCTGCCACAGCGCCTCTGAGACGGCAGGGAACCCGCTCTTGATACCGGCATGGTCGGCCACGGTGCTCATCCTGGCCAGCGCCCCGACCGTGGCGCCCCGGTCATCGATCACGATCGTGTCCAGTCCGGTGAGATGAGTGATGTCGACCACCGTCTCGGGTTCGGCAACGCCGCATTTGGCGAGATCGACAAGCGTCGTGCCGCCAGCAAGCAGCATGGCGCCCGGCTGTGCCGAGGCTTGGCGCGCAGCATCGACCGAATTGGCGCGCAGATAGGAAAAATCCCTCATGATGCGGTCTCCACGGCTGCCTGGCGCACGGCGGCGACGATATGCGGATATGCGCCGCAGCGGCAGAGATTGCCGGCCATGTATTCGCGGATCTCCTCATCGGAGCCGGCATGGCCTTCGCGAATGCAGGCGGCGGCCGACATGATCTGGCCCGGCGTGCAATAGCCGCACTGGAAGGCATCCTGTTCGAGGAAGGCGGCCTGCACGGCATGCAGCGCGCCATCCTCCCCGGCAAGCCCTTCGATGGTGGTGATGTTCCTGCCTTCAGCCTGAGTGGCAAGCGTCAGGCAGGCCAGCACGCGCTGGCCGTCGATATGCACCGTGCAGGCGCCACACTGGCCCTGGTCGCAGCCCTTCTTGGTGCCGGTCAGGCCGAGATTATCGCGCAAGGCGTCGAGCAGGGTAACGCGCGGTTCGACCTCGAGCTCATGTCGATGTCCATTGATTTGAAGTTGGATTGGAGTTCGGGTTTTGCTTGTCATGGGGCGTCTGGCTCCAGTTGCTTGACGCGGAGGGGATGATCTGGCGCCCGGCCGGCGAGCGGCAAGGTCAGCTTATGGCTAGGTGAAGGCTAATCTCCCCTTGCGGGGAGATGCCCGGCAGGGCAGCGGGGGTCCGCTTGACTTGATGCGACCTCCGGGAGGGCCGCGGCTTGCGAGGTCGAAAGACGTGACATACCCGATCCCGTGATTACATGATAAAGGCGCTCCACAAATCGGAGGCGCCTCCGTTTATTAACTAGGGGCGTGCTCCGCCCTGTTCAAGCCCCGGATCGAAATTGATCGAAATTGGAAAAATTGGGGGCGGGCAGCCAGCCGCCATGCCAGGAGACAAAAAAGCACCACCGGCCCAAGCCGGTGGTGCTCTCTGGACTGTCTGTAGGGGCAGGACAGTCCAATGATCCTGAGGGGATCGCGCTCAACGTGGGCTCATTTTTGCCCCACGGCATCGGCCGAACAGATGAGGAGTGCCGGCCGCGAGGAAATATCCTCCGTCGTCACCCGCCGTGCACCGGAGGCGGGCAAGATGCCTCGCCTGCCGGAACGCCGGCCCAAACTCGATCCTGTGATTATGGTTACTTGCGAATATATTTGTCGGAGACGTAACGAAGGTGGAAGAGTCTGCGTTCTTGAAACGGGGCCTGCCTATCCGGTTATGCTTCGGATCAGCACTGGAGAAGAAATTGGCCGCGGAGCCGCCCGTCATACCTGGAGACAAAACCGAAACCGCCGTTGCAAAACCGCTGCGCGCCGACGCGCAGCGCAACCGCGACGCGCTGGTCGAGGTCGCGGCAAAGGCCTTTGCAGCGCATGGCGTCGACGCCTCGCTGGAGGAGATTGCGCGCCAGGCCGGCGTCGGCATCGGCACGCTCTACCGGCATTTCCCAACCCGCGAGCATCTGGTCGAGGTGGTTTATCGGCGCGAAGTGGAAGGGCTGTGCCAGGCGGCGGACGAACTCGCCCACGATCATGCGCCCGACGTAGCTCTTGAACAATGGATGCAGCGCTTCGTCGACTACATCGCCACCAAGCGCGGGCTGTCGACAAGCCTGCGCATCCTGCTCACGACCAACTCCACCCTGTTCTCCGACGTTTCGGGCAGGGTGACGCTCGCCTTGCGGCGGCTGATCGATGCCGCGGTCGCCGACGGCTCGATCCGCAGCGACGTCGATGCCTCCGATGTGCTGCATGCGCTGGGCGGCATCTATTCGGCCCCGGACACCAAGGACTGGCGCGACCGCTCGCGCCGATTGGTGTCGCTGCTGATGGATGGGCTTCGGTTTGGAGCGGCCAAATCCGGCCCATCCAAGGAATAGCGAATGCAGTGACTGTCCTTATTTCAGCGAGATGCTCATACCGCTGAGATCGGCATTGACTTGCAGGCCTACCTGCCTGCCTGTGAGTTCGAGTTGGGCACCCTTGTCATTGGTCATGACGATCACCTGGGCTCCTTTGCCGAGCGCGCCGCCACCGCCCGCTGCGCCGTAAACCCCCGTCACATCCCGGGCGCGCCGTATGTGGCGCACGGTACCTTTGAAATAGGTCTTGGAGGCACCGAAGGCGAGGCCGCCCGAGATGCCGCCGACCGAGATGGGATACCGGCGACCATGGAAGGTCAGTGTGCCCTCGCCTCCGGCGCCGCCGATGAAGAAGGCCGCCTTGTAGATGGCGAAGCGGATCGTACCGCTGTCGGCATGTGCGACACTGGTAAAGCTAACTGCCGCCGCAGTTATGACGGCAACCGCGACTGAACGAAATCTGGACGAAATCTTCATGATGAGAACTCCTCAAAGATCGCCGCATGCCCAGCCGGCCGGGCACGTCGGCGCCGTATCAAAGTCATAGCTGAACAGTCTCGCCCGTCATTGGTTCCAAGCACGCGGCCTGAATCCGGCTGCGAGAAGACCGCTACGAAACGAGGCGGATGGCGAGCGCAGTCCTGGCTGTAAGAACAGTGCTCGAATGGTGGGGATGATCGTAGGTGTTGAGGCGGAATGGTATTAGTCTGCGCTGTCTGGGGTTTCGGGAGCGCGGCAAGGAATGGACTTCAACTCACGGCATGGCTACCTCCTGATCGGCGGCCTGATCCTGGTAGGTGCCGGGCTCTTGGTCCTTTCGCTGATCGTCAATCTTCGCGTAGCGCACAGTGTGCGTGACGACGTACGCCATCGTGAAAAGCTGCTGGAATATTATCGCAATATCTTTTCACAGCTGGGCGTGATCATGATCGGGATTGGCGTGTCCCTGTTCATCTTCTTTTTCCAGCAGAATTATCAGGACCAGCGAAAACGCGAAGCGGAGCTCCAGCAGGTTCTCGCCAAACTGGCGGCGCGCGTTGCCCGCGGCAGCGCTGTCGTGGAGGCCCTCGGCGAATTCGACGCGCTGCTGGATGATGGCGGTGCCTATGTCAGTCCGGAACACGGCGGTGACAACGCCGCTGTCAGCGCCCACGGAACGGCGCTCGCCAAGCAGGTTTCCCAGATCCTTCTGGTCGAGCGCGACGTCGATGTTCAAGGGTTCGATATCCTGAATCTGTCGCGCGATTTCGAAGCATCGTTCGTCGTCAACGAGCTCAACCCAACGCTGTGGTTCAACATCGTCCGGGACGAGAGCGACGTCAAATATGCCACCACCCAGATCGCCCTTGATTACAAGGACCTGCAGGATGCGATCGGCGGCGAGCATATCGAGGTTGCGATCGCCAATCCCGAAAAGGAGCGGAAGATCAAGCAGGAGGTGCTCGACGTGTTTTATGATGCCGACCTCCTGCGCCAGCGCAGCAGGCGGTTTCTCGGCCGTGCGTGCTGGCTTTTCAGCAATGGCAAAAGCTTCGTCAAGCTTGCACCGGCCAATGAGATCGAAGCCGATGCCAAGTCGCACCAGGAATGGATCGATCGGTCGAAAGGCTTCCTGACGCAGTTGAAGTCGGGAAGCGGCGATTGCTTCAAATTGCTCCAGTTCGGCCCGGCATCCTGAACCGGCAAGTATCGCCCGCCCGGCGGCGGCTAATCCCCCACGCGTTGCAGCGTGCCGAGACGATTGTCGTCGAGAAATTCGACGGTCATGGCCGACGCCTTGCCGTCGGGGCCGAGGGCAAAGCTGACGGCCGAAGGCCTGTCTGGCATCTCGGCATCGGGGAAGGTCACGAAGAGGTCGCGGTTGAAATGCTTCAGTGGATAGGACCGCGCACCGGCAGGCCCGACCTTGAGGACAAGAGCGTCCCCTTCGCCTGACACAATAGCATCGCCGATGAAGTCGTTGAAGTAACGGCCCGCATAGGCGCTGGCCGGCGCCGCCGGACTTGCTGGAGAGGGCGGCGCGGCATAGGTAGCCTTGGCCGCCGCAATCACCGGGCCGAACATGCCTGCATAAATATCATTCCAAGCCTTTACCTTGTCCTTCCCCAGCGTTCCGTCGAAGACGAGATCGGCGAAGCTGTCGGACAGTCCCTCCGGCACGCCTGTCGGAAAGGCGTTGGCGATGACGACAATGCCAAGCTTCTCCTCGGGAAAGAGCATCACCAGACTGCGGGCGCCGGCGCTGAAGGCGCCCGCATGACCCCAGATCGGTCCGTGCCGGCCGAATTCGACATTCCAGCCGAGGCCGTAAAAGGCCTCGCCTCCGGAGACGGGGTTCTTGCCGCGAACCATCAAGGGAATATGTGTCTGGTCCAGCGCATCGGCGGCAATGAGTCTCTTGCCGGCGTAGGCCCCGTTGCCGAGCACAAGGCGCATCCATTGCGAGAGGTCGCGTGCGGTGGAACTGACGCCGCCTGCTGGCGCCTGCGCATCCGGATAGCGCTGGACCTTCGCGGTCCACGCGCCATCGATTTTGGCGTGGAGCTCGGCGCGGTTGGCGTGCTTGATGAAGTCCGAATGGCGGGAACTGGTCGAGGCCATTCCAAGCGGACGGTAGAGCTTCTCTTCGGCGACCTCTTCCCATGATTTGCCTGTCGGCTTCGCGGCCGCGACGGCACCCTCGGTCAGTCCGAAATTGCTGTAGGAATAGCCCGCGCGAAAGCTCGATGCCGGCGACACGAACCGCAGGCGGCGCAGGATCTCCGCGCGGTCATAGCCGATGTCCTCGAGGTCGTCGCCGGCGGTGCCGGGAAGCCCGCTGCGGTGTGCAAACAGGTCGCGGACCGTGAGTTCGCTGGTCGGATAGGGCTGAGCGAGCCGGAAAGCCGGATCGAGGTCGGCGATCTTGGAATCCCACGAAGCGATCCCGTCGCTGACCAGCGCCGCCACGACGGTGGCGGAGACCGGCTTGGAGAGCGAGGCAATCTGGAAGACCGTGTCAGAATCGACGATCTCGGGTTTTCCGGCTTCGCGATGCCCGAACCCCTTGAGGAAGATCACCTCGTCGCCGTGCACGACGCCGATGGCCAGACCGGGCACGCTACCATCCGCGACGACGCCTTCGGCAAGCAATTCGAGCTTCGACAGGGCTGCGGCGATCCTGTCGGGTGGGATGGTATCGGCCGACGCCGCCTCCGGCAAAAGCGTCATGATTGCGATGAAGGCCAACATCCTCCACCGGAGGTGATTCCGGTTTGTGAACAGCCGCATGCTCAGCCCCTCCGCTTCACCGGCTTGCACTATTGCAGGCCGACGCAGGGAAGGCCAGCCTCACGCTCGCCATCCATTGACGGACGTCCGCATCACACCAGTCGAAATTCAGACAGCCGCGCCTGAGCTAGGATGCAGCGCGCAGGCGGAGGCGCCGCCTGCCGGCGCGGGCCTTCTCCGCCACCGCGGCGGTGATCTCGACCACGCCGTCTTCACGCGGTCTGGCGTTGGTGACCTTGTGGAGCCGCTCATAGGGCAACAGTTCCTTGACCCGGGCTTGAAGCGACGCGACTTCGGCTCGCAGATCCTCGCATTCCTGCCTCTGGACGTCGAACTGTATCTGTTCGGATGCCTGTTGCAGAGAAAGCTGCGAAAGATTCGCGCTGATTGCGGAAAGGTTCATCTTGTCGTTTTCGCTCTCTTTCATGAGAGCAGACAATTTTTGCTCGACAATTTGCTTTTCGGCCACCGCGTCGCTCGCCTGGGCCTTGAGCATGGCGATCTCGCTGGCGGCTTCGCTGTTCTGGTTGGAGGCGGCCTCCAGCCGCGATCGAAGGTCCTCGATTTCAGAACGCAGGCCGGTCATCTCCGCGACACTGCGTGCAAGCTCGGCTTCCCTGTCACCGTCCCTGAGGCGGGCTGCTTCCGTTATTTCCGATAGCTTCGCCTGCGCCATATCGAGCGATTTCTGCAGCCGCATCTCCTCTTTCTCGCTCTTGCCAAGCGCGGCCAGCAGTTCCGAAAGCTGCGCGGCATCATTGGCATGGACAGTCGAGAGTTCGTCCAGCCTGTGCCGGGCCTCGGCCTCCCGTTTCAGCGCCTTGTCGAGGTCGATCGACAGGCTGACATGTTTCTCCCGCAGCATTTCGTTCTCGCGCGAGCGTCTGTTGGCCTCGACGGCTCTGGCTGAGAGTGTTTTGACAAGCTCGCCGAACTCGGCCTCGCGTTTTGCGCTCGCATTGCCTGCCACGACAAGTTCCAGCCTTGCCGCAGCCAGCGCGCCGCGAAGTGCTTCCTTGTCCTCGACCAGGCTCGCCTCGTGCTGCTGCAGGGCCTCGATAGCGCTGTCGCGCTCGCGCTGCTTTCTGGTTGCATCGTGGAGCTGTTCGGACAGCACCCTTTGCTGCGCGGTCAGGCCGGTATTTGCCAGCTCCAATTCGTTGGCGCGAAGAATGTCGCCGTGGAGCAGTTTTAGAAATTCGCCCGTCAGATGATGCGAGGTCGCGATCTCCGACAGTTTCGCATTGATCTCCCCCAGATACTCCTGCGCGTCGTGAAAGAGCCCATCGACCGCGCTTAAGGCAGCCAGCCGGGTTTGCGTATGGGGGGACAGCCGTCGTGCGGTCTCGAAGGCGTCCGCATTGGCCTCGATCTGCGAGCTGTCATCCGTTGCCGCGAGATTCTCATCCGATACCGTCTCATCCGGCACAGTGACGTCGTTCAACGGCGGCTGATCGTCCACGTTGAGACATTCGCTAAACGCATCCGCCAAATCGGTTTCGAGCTCCTTGAAGGCTCTCTCCACAGTCTCGGCACGCTTGATCAAACCTTTGAAATTCATGACCGAATATCCCTCTCGTGCAGCGCCGTTAAGGAGCGGACTTTCAACACTTGACCTCGCCTCCCCGAATACGGGGTTCATCTCCTGACGTGCGCTCTGGCCGACGCAGGCTAGGGACAGGCTTGGCCACTGTCCTCGTGTGTTTGAATGACGCAAAGCCGTGTTCTGCGGCGCTCCATACCCGAGGCGTTGGCACCGCTCGCAAAATGCCACTCATTTCACCCGAGACGGATATGAAGCGGCGCAAGCCTGAGAATCGCCTGGTGATTGTCTTAAGGACCGGCCGAGCGCCTCGGTGTTCTGCAGCAGCTACAAGGTCACGGCCTAAGACGACGCGTGTCACTGCCGAGAGGCCTGACCTAATAAATGATTGTGTTGAATACGTTTCGCTGATTAGCTGTTGTGAATAGACCGGGGACAAGACCGACAAAATGTTGTCCCGGAGGACCGCGATGCCGGTGCTTGAGGTTCGCCACGTCTCCAAGAATTTCGGGGCTATCCAGGCCCTGACCGACGTCAGCTTCCAGGTGGAGCGAGGCGAAGTCGTTGGTCTCATGGGGGATAACGGCGCCGGCAAGTCGACGATAGTCAAGACGGTGGCCGGGAATTTTCCTCCGAGCGACGGCGAGATTGTAGTCGAGGGCGAGGTGTGCCACTTCCACCAGCCTGTGCAGGCCCGCGCCAAAGGGATCGAAGTTGTTTATCAGGACCTGGCGCTCGCCGATAACTTGACGGCCGCGCAGAACGTCTTTCTGGGGCGCGAGATCAAGAAAGGCTTCTGGCCGATCAGGATTCTTGACAAGCAGGCGATGATCGATCGCTCGGCTGCGCTGTTCAAGGAACTCAAATCGGAAACCCGGCCGCGCGACCTCGTCAGAAAGATGTCGGGTGGGCAGCGCCAGGCGGTCGCCATCGCGCGGACCCGGCTTTCAAATGCCAAGCTGGTGCTGATGGACGAACCAACGGCCGCCATCTCAGTGCGCCAGGTGGCGGAAGTACTCGAACTGATCCGACGCCTCAAAGCACAAGGAGTCGGCGTCATGCTGATCAGTCACCGAATGCCTGATGTGTTCGCCGTGGCAGATCGTATTATCGTCCTCAGGCGGGGCTCGAAAGTTGCCGACAAGCCAGCCGACAAAACATCGCCCGAGGAAATCACTGGACTGATAACGGGGGCCATCCGTGGCGAATAGTGTTCAGGAGTCAGTTGGCGTTCAGGGCTCAGTCGAAGAACATGGCCGGCCGGTCATGTCGGATTTCGTTCCGACCAAGGAAAAAACAGTTCTCCAACGTGTGATTTCAAGTCAGCCCTTCTGGGTGACGATCGCGCTCATCGCGCTCGTCATGTTGATGACTGCGATGGAGCCGAGCTTCGGCACCTCTGAAAACGTCGCCAACGTGACGCGCAATTTCGCACCTTTCGGCATCATGGCACTTGGCATGACGATCGTCATCATCACCGGCGGTATAGATCTGTCGGTCGGCTCCGTTATGGGTCTCGTGGTCATCGTCGCCGGCCTGTTCCTCACCTGGCACTATCCCTGGTACGTCGCCTTCGCCATGGGCCTTTTCTCCGGTCTGGCCTGTGGCGCGGTCAATGGATTCTTTGTCGCCTATGTCGGGATGCCGTCCTTTGTGGTCACCCTCGGCATGCTGTCCGTCGCGCGCTCGCTGGCGGTCGTATTCTCGGCCAACCAGATGCTCTACCAGTTCGGGCCCGATGCCCCGATCGTAAAGGCAATCGGTCAGTGGAAATGGCCGCGGCATGGTCTGGACGACTGGGCACCGCATTGGATACCAGAACTGTCGTCACAATTCTGGACCATGGTGATCCTGGCCCTGATTGTCGGCTTCGTGTTTAACTTCACTGCCTGGGCCCGGCATCTCTTCGCCATCGGCGGCAATGAGGAGGCGGCACGGCTCACCGGCGTTCCGGTCAACTGGATCAAATTCCAGGCCTATGTCTTCTCGGCTTTCACCGCCGCGCTCGCCTCGCTCCTGCTCCTCGGCTATAACGGCTCGGCTATCAATGCCATGGGCCAAGGCTATGAGCTGCGCGTTATCGCCGCGACAGTCATTGGCGGCGCCAGCCTCATGGGCGGCGCCGGGACGGCCTTCGGTGCGATCATCGGTTCCGCCTTCCTCGAGGTGATCAGGAACGCGCTGCTGATGGCCGGCATCGATTCAAACTGGCAGGGTGCCTTCGTCGGCGCCTTCATCGTTCTTGCGGTTCTCTTGGGCATGCAAACCGGCGGCAAATCGATTCTCGCCGCGTCGCTGGCAGTCTTGATGCCCAAAAAACGCCGCTAGAAACCCGCCGGCGGGAGGCTTGCGGGACATCACACCAAGGAGGAGAACGTCACATGAAAAAACATCTGCTGACGGCCGCCGTCGCGCTTGGCGCAATGGTGCTCGCCGTTTCCGGCGCCCAGGCGAAATACACCTTCGCCCTGGTGCCGAAGAACATGAACAATCCTTTCTTCGACCAGGCACGCGACGGCTGCAAGAAGGCCGAGGCCGAATCCAATGGCGCTGTGGAGTGCATGTATATCGGTCCCGGCGAACATGGCGGCGGCGACGAGCAGGTGCAGATCGTGCAGGACCTCGTGGCCAAGAAGGTGGACGGCATCGCCGTGTCGCCTTCGAACGCCGCGGCGATGGCGGTTGCGCTGCAGGCCGCCAAGGAGGCCGGTATCCCGGTACTCACCTGGGACTCCGATCTCCTGCCCGAAAACAAGGATCTGCGCGTTGCCTACATCGGCACCCACAATTACGAGATCGGCGTGAACCTCGCCAAGCTTGTCATGCAGATCAAGCCCAAAGGCGGCACGATCTGTATCCAGTCCGGCGGCGCCGCAGCGGCCAACCACAACGAGCGCATGCAGGGCATTCGCGATACGCTTTCGGGCACCAAATCGGCGGCCTCGCCCGGAGATCGGCTGACCGGCCAGAACGGCTGGACCGAAATTGAAGGCTGTCCGCTCTACACCAACGATGATTTCCCGCTTTCGGTGCAACAGTTCGAGGATATCATGGCGAAAAACCCGAACCTCGACGCGTTTGTCCCAACCGGTGGCTTCCCGCAGTTCATCCCTGATGCCAACCGCGCCGCCGTCGCACCGTACAAGGACAAGATCGCCTCGAAGGCCCTGGCCCTTGTCGTCGCCGACACGCTTCCGGTACAGATCGACCAGATGAAGGAAGGTTTCTCGCTTGGCCAGGTCGGCCAGCGGCCGTTCGAGATGGGCTACAAGACGATGATGGCGCTGAAGGACATGAAGGACGGCAAGGCTCCGCCGGCCGACCCGACCTACACGGGCCTCGATGTCTGCACTCCGGAGACAGCCGACACCTGCGTCGCCAAATAGTGCTTTTGGGCGGGAGGAAACTCCCGCCCTTTTTCATAGGGGATCTCAATGCCGGAATTGTTCTCGCTCAAGGGCCGTGTCGCATTGGTCACGGGTGCCTCGCGTGGTCTTGGTTTTGCCATGGCCAAGGCACTTGCGGAAAACGGCGCGACGGTGGTCGTCAATGCCCGCGACGTGGCCGCCCTTTCCGCCGCGGCGGACAGGATCGGTGCAGAAGCCCTGCCGTTCGATGTCACCGACGCGGCGATCTCAAGGGCGTCGCTCGAAGGAATCGTCGAACGCCACGGCCGCCTCGACATTCTGGTCAACAACGCCGGTATCCAGCATCGTAAACCGCTGGTCGAATGGCAGGACGAGGATTTCAACCACGTGGTTGCCGTCAATCTGTCGGCTTGCTTCCGCATGATGCGCGACGCGGTGCGCCTGATGCTGCCAAACAAGTTCGGGCGCATAATAAACACCGGATCGGTCGCAGCGATCCTTGGCCGTCCCACCATTCACGCCTATGTGGCGGCAAAGGCGGGGCTACATGGGCTGACACGCTCAACTGCCGCTGAGCTGGGCCGCCACGGCATCACCGTCAACGCGATCGCCCCAGGCTATTTCGCCACCGAGCTCAACACCGCACTTATGCACGACGAGGCCTTCACCAAATGGGTCGAGGCACGAACCCCCGCGGGCCGCTGGGCCCAGCCTGAGGAACTCGGCGGAGCCGTGGTGTTTCTCGCCTCCGACGCTGCCGCTTACGTCAACGGGCACGTGCTGGCCGTTGACGGCGGACTATCGGTTTCCCTGTGATTTCAACCGGCGACACCTTGCCGACAGGGCGTGCCTGCTAGCCGCCTGAAATGACGACTTGCTGCATACGCTGCTAGCCCGGTCCCCTGCGCGGACGCAGACGCCACAAGATTGGATGACGCGCCGTATTGCAGGCGCCGACTTTCGATTCGCAACGGGTTATTTCGACGTCTGGCGGCATCGATGCTTGATGCCGCCAATATTTCATTCCACACACCGGCCACGATGAGAAACGACATACGGGATCAGCGCCGGGTATTCGGGTGGGCCTTGCCCACTTCGATTGCCCTGCATCTGCTCATCGTCGCGTTTTTGTTGTTCGGACTGCCGGCAACGCTCTCGCAGCCAGGGAAGGAGCCGGCCATTGCGGTGGATATCGTGCCGCCGCCCAAACCGCCGGAAAAAACCAAACCTCCGTCCCCCGCTGAACCGCCCAAGCCGGAAAAGCCGCCGGAAGCAAAGGTCGAGACCCCGGCGAGCCGTGAGGTCGCCGCGCAGAGACCTGTCTTCCAATTCGGTGAGAAGGACGCCGGTCCGCGCAAGTCTCTGGACGGCAACAGTGCGGAGGATGGTTCGCAACAACCGCCAGCGCCGCAAGATCCCAATAACCAGGATCTTGCACAGCCACCTGCCGTGACTGCGGTCGACGGGAACGACCAGGCTCCGCCGCCTGGCGCATCACAGCCGCCGAAGCCCAAGCCAGCGGATGTCGCCAAAGTGCAAAAGCCGTTGAAGCTTGAAAAAGCGAAAACATTGTTCTCGCAAACGGCAACCGGTGATCCGGTAGCGACAACCGCCATGAAAAATGTGCCGCGCCCCGTGCGGATCGGTCAGCTCTGCAACACGGAACTCGCACAGCAATTGGTGCACGCGTCGCCCCCCTATTTCCCAGACAGCTTGCTTGAGTATCGGCTGAAGGCCGGCACGGTCATGAACGTCGCCAATGCGCCGTTCCCCGCAAACGGGCAGTGGTACGATCTGAGCTTTCGTTGTGAGGTCGATCCGGACGCAACGAAAGTCGTGTCGTTCGCCTTCCGTGTTGGAAATCCGGTGCCGCGCAGTGAATGGAAGCGCCGCGGGTTGCCCGCCAATTAGGTGGTCAAGGCCACGGAGGCTGGCTGTCCGGCGCCATCAATCCGGCTGGCGATGTCTTCGCGCGGCCCGGGTGACCGAACCAACACGCGCCAAAAATGGCTTTCGTCAGTGGCGGCCGAAGTCTAGCATACGGCTTTGGGAGGAGGCTTCGATGACTTCAAGTTTCAATGTTCACCATGCTGCCGGCTATGAGCAGCTCATGGGCCGCTGGAGCCAAAGGCTCGCGCCGCTGTTCATCGACTTTGCGGGCCTTAAAGACGGCGAAAAGATCCTCGACGTCGGTTGCGGCACCGGCAGCCTGACCTTCGCGCTCGTCAAGGCCGCTGACCTCCGTGAGGTCGCCGCGATCGACTTTTCAGCCGTTTTTGTCGAGGAGGCAATCCGGCGCAACTCCGATCCGCGGATAAAAATCCGTCAGGCGGATGCCTGCGCCCTGCCCTTTGAGGACGGCGCCTTCGACCGTGCCCTGGCCCTGCTCGTGCTCCATTTCGTGCCCGAAGCCGGCAAGGCAGTCGCCGAGATGCGCCGCGTCGTGCGGCCGGGCGGCGTGGTCGCGGCGACGGTATGGGACCATCTCGGCGGCATGCCGGGGATGCGCATGATGATCGACACGGTGGCGGTGCTCAGCGAAGGCGGACGCCAGCTGCGCGCCCGCTATTGCACGCAGCCGATGATGCAGCCGGGTGAAATGAAACGGACCTTTGTCGAGCGGGGTCTCCGCGACGTTACGGAGACCGAGCTGATGATCCGCATGGACTATCAAAACTTCGACGATTACTGGGCGCCGATAGCCGCCGGCGAAGGGCCGCTCGGCAAGTATGTGGCCACGCTCGATCCAGAAGAGCGGGCGCGCGTCGACGCCGCCATGCGCGACGCCTACGAGGCCGGCCGGCCCGACGGCCCGAGATCCTTTGCGAACGTCGCGTGGGCCTGCCGCGGCATCGTTGCCTGACCGGCCGGCAGCCGGGACGCATTCTTCGCATAGGAAGCATCGCTCTCCTCGCGCCGGCTTGTCCCGTTGTTGACGGGACGGCCTGCGCTTCGGCGCTGCTAAATCCGCCAAGGGTGGTTGCATTAGCCCATCCCATAGACCAGCCCGACGCGGCCGTCCGAAAGCTGCTCCAGTTTGCGCAGTTCGAGCCCACGACGATTTTTCGCCGTCCCAAACAGCGCCTTTCCTTCACCGGCGAGCAGCGGATAGACGATCAGCCTGAGCTCATCGACCAGCCCGGCATCGATAAGGCTCGCGGTAATTTGGGCGCCGCCCATAAGGTAGATGTCTTTGCCGGGCTGCTGTTTCAGCGCAGCGATATCCTCGAAATTCCGCACGAAGCGCGTCTTTGGCCAGGCGGCCGAAGTCATTGTGTTCGACAGCACATAATGCGGGGTCTGCGCGGCGAAGCGGGCCCATTCGAGCTCGGCCGGCTTCGGCAATTTGCCGGTCATCGGCAGCGGCTTGTCGGGCTCGTTCTGGATGGCGCTCCAGTAGCGCTCGTAGCCTGCATACATGACGCTGCCAAGCAGGCAGGCGTCGATTTGCGGCGTCAGGCCATATTCGTCAGACCACGCGTCGACCCAATCGGCATACCCCTCGGGCCCCTCCATCTTGCCGTCGACGGAAATTTTCATTCCAGCGATCAATTTGCGCATGATTTCCTCCATCAGGCTTGCGGGATGCAAGCACGTTTCATCGTTGCTTCGTGTTGCTGGCGGCGACCTCAGGGATGGACGCCGCGAGTTACATCAGGCCGGCAGGCGGCGGTCGTATTCTTCCCGCAGGCGGCTCCAGCCGTCCCAGAACGAGGTCGGCGTCTTGCCAGCCAGGCGGGCGGCCAGCAGGTCGAGATGCATGTGCCAGCCGGCCGTGATGTTGAGCTGGATTGCACGTTCCGGCAGGCGGCGATGGACAACGGTGAGCAGCACATCGCTACCCTTCGCCTCCAGCAAGAAGGAGACGCCGCCGGTATTTCCCCAGGTGATGGAAAGCTTGCGCGGCGGATCGAGGTCGGTGATCCGGCCCTCCATCCGATGCTCTTCGGGAAAGCCCGCGGGGCGCTGGCCAGGCGGGTCCGTCAGCTCGTCGTTACGCCAGACCAATTCGAACGAACTGCCCGCCTTCATTTCCATCTGCCCCGCTGCCATCCACTGCCGGCGCAGGTCACTCTCGGTGAGATAGGCCCAGACGCGCTCGATGGGTCCGGGCAAAAGGCGTTGGATAGTGAACGTGGCGGGCTCGCTTAGCGCGCCATAGGCGTCGATGCTTCTCATCTGGTTCATTGCTCGTCTCCTTCTTTCGGATTAGGCGATTTCCTGGGCTCATCCTGGGCTTTGCGTGCGTCCTCTTCGCGAAGAAGGCGTTCGAGAACATCGAGACGACCGGTCCAGAAGCGCTCGTAGAAGCTGAGCCACTGATGGGCGCTGGCCAGCGGTCCGGGGGCTAGTCGGCACAGATGCGTGCGGCCCCTCACCTCTCGACGAATAAGCCCTGCGTTCTCCAGCGTCTTGATATGCTTGGAGGCGGCCGCGAGCGACATCGCGAAGGGCTCCGCCAGCTGGCTTACCGTTTTCTCGCCATCGGCGAGATCGCGAAGCATGTGCCGGCGCGTGGCGTCGCCAAGGGCGTGAAAAACCGCATCCATCTGAAGTGTTTGTAATTCAACCATGTAGTTGAATATAGATGCATGCTTTGAGATAGTCAACCGTTTGGTTGAATAATTTATGTGAAGCGCCGCGGGGCCGTTTGCGCCATCGAGCGCATCGACGCGACGGGAGATACGGACGGCCCCGCGACAGTCAGGGCGAGGCCCTTATTTGCCGTCGAAGAAACTGTGGATCGCGGCTTCCAGCTTTTCGATAAGCTGAGGGTTGTGGCAGCTGCCAGCCCAGATCAGGGCGTTTAGCCTCATCTCTTTGTTGATAAAGCGCACTTTCCCAGAATCCAGCAGGTATTCCGCGATCTCGTAGTGCCGCCCTTTGATAGCCTCGATGAGCGCGTTGTTTCTCCCCGTCTTGTCGGTCAGATTTACTTCCGCGCCATTCTCCGCGAGCAACTTGACGACTTCGAGATGCCCGTTCTTCGCCGCCTCTATAAGAGCCGTTCTGCCGTAGTAGTCAGCTCGCGCGTTGATCTCTATTTGGGGGTGTCTCACGAGGCCTGAGATACACGAGTAATGTCCCTTGGCCGACGCAAGGCTCAAGGGCGTGCTCTTCCACTTGTTTCTGGCATTCACATCGATTTCCGGGTCTTCGATCAGCACCTCGACCACCGCTGTGCGGTCATTGAGGGCTGAAAGGTGAAGTGCAGACCAGCCGCCGTCGTCCGACTGATTGATGTCGGCGCCAGCCGCCAATTCCGATCGAACCGCATCCGCATCGCCTTGTTCTGCCGCGACCAGCAGGGGCGACCAGTCTCTTGCTCCTTCGCCTTCCAAGCTGTTGGTCAACGCAGTCGCCTCCTCGGATAGTCCACAGAATACCACAGAATCCGCGACAGCGGGATCGTCCTGAATGGAGTTCCCTGGACTCCGTGGGTCACAGAGAGCTGTCGGCCCGAAGCGGAAGATCAGCGCTTCACGTCCGTCTCCTCACATTCTCATGATATCGACTGGCTTTGGCGGCCATCCAGACTAGATAGAGCGTGCGCCGGGCGGAACGATGCAGAAGGACGTGAACATGCCTGAACAGATTACCCTGAATAGACCTGAACAGATCAGATTGAACGACGGCTCCGCCATTCCGCAAATCGGCCTCGGCGTGTGGCAGGTCGATCCAGCCATCACCGCCAACGTTGTGCGCTGGGGAATCGAGGCCGGCTACAGACTGATCGACACCGCCGAAGGCTATCAGAACGAGGAAGGTGTCGGGCAGGCGATCCGCTCGGCCGGCGTGCCGAGAAGCGAGTTGTTCATCACCTCGAAACTGCGCAACGGCGCGCATCAGCGCGACGCCGCCTTGCGCGCCTTCGACGGGACGATAAGCAAGCTCGGCATCGAACAGATCGACCTGTTCCTGATCCATTGGCCGGTACCCAGCCAGGACAGATATGTCGAGGCCTGGAAGACGCTGATCGAACTCAGGCAATCAGGCCGCATCAAGTCGATCGGCGTTTCGAACTTCAACCAGGACCATCTCGAACGGATCATCGGCGAGACCGGCGTCACGCCGACCGTCAACCAGATCGAGCTCCACCCCCGCTTCCAGCAGCGTGACAAACGTGAATTCCACGACAGGCACAACATCCGCATCGAGAGCTGGAGCCCGCTGGGCAGCGGCCGGCTGTTGAGCGATCCGACGCTTGAAAGCATCGCCAGGAAACACGGCAAGTCGGTGGCGCAGACGATCGTCCGGTGGCATCTTCAGGAAGGCTTGATCGTCATTCCAAAGTCGATCCACCAGGACCGCATCGCCGCCAATTTCGATGTCTTCGATTTCGAGCTGGAAGCGAAGGACCTCGAGCTAATTCGGGGCATGGATTCGCCCGACGGCCGCACCGGCCCGAACCCCGCTACCGCTGCATTCCTGTTCTGAGGGCCGACAGTGAAGCTGCCGATCTCCCCCTAGAGGGCCCCTTGAGGGGGAGATGGCCGGCAGGCCAGAGGGGTGCTGTCCCGCCAGCGATCAAAACTACCCTTCCCGCTAGCTCATATCCCGGAGCCATCCGCCAGCGGCACATCTTCGCCCTCCCAGGGGCTCGGCATCGATCCCTTGCTCAGATTGGCCGACGGCAGCGGCATCCAGCACTTCAGTTCGGGTTCGGCGTATTCGACGATGCGTCCTGGAGACGAGTCGGAGGCGCGCCAGCCTTCGCTGCCGAACTGATCGGCGCGGGCCCAGTACGCCATGTCGACCTCGGCCGGACCCTGTTCGGACGGCCGAACCGTGACAAGGATTCTGCTGCCGTCCCTTGGCGCGCTCGACATGTGGCGCCACTGACCGGGCTCATCCATTGCATTTCCTCCTGCGATCTTCGCCTCGAACGGATAGTCGCTTCGCGCTCGGAAGCGGTCAACCCGAACTTTTTTGCCTGAGGCAAAACCCTGCTCCGTCGTCGCGGAACAAGTCATGGCACGCCGGGTTTGGGCAAGTTGTTGAAGGAAGCAAAATGAGACCAGCGCCCCGACCGATCCTTACCATTGTTGCATGGCAGGCCGCGTTTTTCGTTCGCAACCCGGTCCGGTCGCAATGAGGCAGGCCGGTTCTGACCATTCCCACCCACCCAAGGAGGGCAAAGGCGGCATAGGACGAGCGCTCGGCCTCGGCCTGATAACCGGGGCAGCCGACGACGATTGTTCTGCGATAGGCACCTATGCGAGCGCCGGCGCCCGCTTCGGACCCGACCTGCTTTGGACGGCTCCGGTGACGTTGCCGATGATGTATGTGGTCGTCTACCTGTCGTCGAAGCTTGGCCAGGTATCCGGGCGCGGATTGTTCCACGTCATCAAGGACTTCTATCCGCGGTGGCTGCTCTGGTCGGTGCTGTTGGGTGTGCTCGTCGGCAACACCATCGAGGCAGCGGCGGATCTTGGTGGAATGGCGGCCGCGATCAACATGTTCGTGCCACTTCCCATCCCGCTGATCGTGCTGTTCGTCGCGGCCATCATCTTCGCCCTCCAGGTCTTCGGCTCCTATACTTTGATCCGCAACATCTTTCGGTGGCTGGCGTTGGCGCTGCTCGCCTATGTGGGTGCCGCCCTTCTGGCCAAGCCGGACGCCGCGGCCGTATTGCGCGGAACGCTGCTTCCGCGGATCGAATTCAACCGTGAGTTCCTGTCGATCCTGGTCGCCATCATCGGCACGACGCTGTCCGCCTATCTCTACACGTGGCAGTCCAATGAGGAGGTCGAGGAGGAGATTGCCCAGGGGCGAACGACGCTCAGGCAAAGGAAGGGCGCTACCGACAGCGAACTCCGTCGCTCTCGCCGGGACATCCTCATCGGCATGATGTTTTCAAATCTCATCATGTATTTCATCATCCTGTCGACGGGTGCTACGCTCTACAAGGCGGGCCACCACGATATCGACACGGCAGCGCAAGCGGCGGAGGCGCTGCGCCCGCTAGCCGGCCAGGCCGCAAGCGTCCTGTTCGCCGCAGGCGTGATCGGCGTCGGTTTCCTAGCGGTTCCTGTCATGACTACCGGCGCTGCCTATGACGTGGCGCAAGCTATCGGCTGGAAAAACAGCCTGCACGCCCGGGCTCGAGAGGCGCCCAAATTTTATCTCGCCATCGGATTTTTTACGGCGATCGCCGCCGGCCTCAACTTCCTCGGCTTCAATCCGATGAAGGCGCTGGTCTGGTCCGGCATAGTTCAGGGCTTCTCGACGCCGCCCTTGCTGCTGCTCATCATGCTGATGACGAACAGCCGCAGGATCATGGGCGACCAGGTGAACAGCCGCAGCACCAACATACTCGGTTGGGCAACGACCGCCGCCATCTTCTCGGCGACGATCGGCCTGGTGGCAACCTGGTTCATGTGATCAGGCAGGACAAAGGGACGCCGCCGGTTGAGTTAACCCGTCCCGCTTGCGGATTGTCCCAGCTTTGCCGGTCCTGGAAATTCCACTACGTCGCCCATCGGCCGTTTGTATTGCACCGCGACAATTGAATCGATCAGAAGATCCACAGCCGCACGAGCCGTGCGGCTCGTCTCGTCCTCGCCGCTCAAATAATGGCTGACTCGTTCAAGATGGAGGTGTGCGGCGGCAAAGTCGCTTGTCATCGGCTTCTCCCTGTTGCCCGCCGGCCGGCAAGATGACCGCCTCGATTTACCCAAAAGCAAATATCCACAGCCGGATTTGAATCAAATTGGCCTGATTCACCGCAGCCCGAGGGACAAGGTGCTGGCAGGCCTTTGCGCCGCTGGTCGATGCGCTTGCGCCGGCGCAGTACGCCGCATTGAATGAACCAACTACGGCCGGTGTTCCGCAAACTCCGTTCGCTCAATGCGCTACCTTTGAAATTTTCTCGCTCTTTTAATTCTACAAACTCTCTAGACTTAACATAGATCATTTGGACAGGGAGCCAGGAATGTCGAAAAAGCTCGTGGTGGGGCTGTCGGGCAATTTGACCCGGCCATCGAAGACCAAGGCGTTCATCAGCCACATTGTCGGGCAGGCTGCCGAAAGCATCGGCGCGGCCGCAGCCGTCTTCGACATCGAGGATCTCGGCGCGTCCCTGCCGCAGGCAAGGCGCCTCGGCGACCTCGACCCGGCGGCGCGCAACATCGTCGAACGGCTGCTGGGCGCCGACATCCTGGTGGCCGGCTCGCCGACCTTCAAAGGCAGCTATACCGGCCTTTTCAAGCACTTCTTCGACCTGCTCGACCCGTCATCGCTGAGGGGCAAGCCGGTCATCCTTGCCGCGACCGGCGGCGGCGAACGCCATTCGCTGATCGTCGAGCACCAGCTGCGGCCATTGTTCGGCTTCTTCGAGGCGCTGACCGTGCCGACCGCGATCTACGCCTCCGAGAAGGATTTTGCCAATGGCGTGCTGGTGTCGGAAGCCATCCACGCCCGCACCCGGCAAGCGGTCGCCGAGGCATGCCGGGTGACCGGGGTGCCCTACGGCGTCGGCCTTGCCGCCTGAACGCACCACTGACCCGAGATCCACTCCCCGATCCACCCAGGAGCACGCCGCGATGACCAGATCCACCAAATCCAGGCAAATCAAACTTGGCGCTTTCCTTCCCGGCGGCGGACAGCATATCGCCGCCTGGCGCCATCCCGACGCACCGGCCGACGGCGCCACCAATTTCGAGTTCCACAAGCAGCTTGCCCTGACCGCCGAGCGCGGCCTGTTCGATGCCTATTTCCTCGCCGACAATCTGACGGTCGGCCTCGGCGCCCGCGAAGGCGGCAACGCCAAGATCGCCGGCTTCGAGCCGGTCACGCTGTTTGCAGCGCTGGCGCCGCTCACCACGCATCTCGGCTTCATCGCCACCGCCTCGACCACCTACGAGGAGCCCTACACGCTCGCCCGCAAATTTGCCTCGCTCGATCATCTGTCGAATGGCCGCGCCGGCTGGAATGTCGTGACCTCGGCCGGCGACGAAACCGCGCGCAATTTCAATCGCGATACGCAGCCTGCCCATGCCGAGCGCTATGCCCGCGCGCATGAGCACGTCGAGACGGTCAAGGCGCTGTGGGACAGCTGGGAGGACGACGCCTTCATCCGCGACAAGAAATCGGGGCGCTTCTACGACAAGGACAAGCTCCACGACATCGACCACAAGGGCGCGCATTTCAGCGTCAAGGGTCCGCTCAATGTGCCGCGCCCGGTGCAGGGGCACCCGGTGGTGGTGCAGGCGGGACAATCCGAAGACGGTCGCAAGCTCGCCGCCCACTCGGCGGAAGTCATCTTCACCGCCCATCAGAACCTGGCGTCGGCGCAGGAATTCTATCGCGACATCAAAACACGTGTGACGGCCGCCGGCCGCGATCCCGAGCAGGTGCTGATCATGCCGGGTGTAGCGCCCTTCGTCGGCCGCACCGAAGAAGAAGCGCGCGCCAAATACCAGCAGCTGAACGATCTCATCCTGCCCGAAGACGGCGTCGCCCTGCTCAACGGGCTGGCCGGCCAGACGCTCGACATCAGGGGCTATCCGCTCGACGGCCCGCTGCCGCCAAGCAAGGAAACCGAAGGCATGAAGAGCCGCCAGGCGCTGATCCGCCAGATTGCCGACGAGCACAACTTCACCATCCGCCAGCTCTATCAATGGGTGGCGACGGCCCGCGGCCATTACACCGTCATCGGCAGCGCCACGCAGGTCGCCGACCAGCTGGAGGAATGGTTCGGCAACGAAGCCGCCGACGGCTTCAACATCCTGCCGCCCTGGCTGCCCGGCGGGCTCGACGACTTCGTCGAGCTGGTGATCCCCGAACTGCAGCGCCGCGGCCTGTTCCGCACCGCCTATGAAGGCAGGACCCTGCGCGAGAACCTCGGCCTCAGGCGGCCGGAAAACCCGTGGACCGCCGCGCGCTCGGCCGTGCTGGCCGCCGAATAATTCCACGAAGCCCACTACCCTCGAAGCGAGAGGCACGACGATGACCTTGCAGCACATCGGACAGGCCGCCAGCCTCGGCACGCGTGACAGCACGACAAGCCTCGGCACGGATTTCCTGCGCCTCGGCGGCCGGGCGGGAATTCGCTTCCTGTCGCGCTACGGCGTCCTCATCGCTTTCCTCGCACTGTGGCAAGTGTCGAGCAGCGCCGGCTGGGTCAACACGGCCGTGCTGCCGCCGATCGACATGATTGTCGCGGCACTTTGGAAGGGGCTGGCCGGCGGCACTCTACTCGGCGACATCGCCATCAGCCTGCAGCGCGCCGGTCTCGCCTTCGCGGCCGCCGTGCTGGTCGCGATCCCGCTTGGCCTGTTCATGGGTCAGGTGCGCACGGTCGAAACCGCGCTCGATCCCATCCTGCAGGTTTTCCGCCAGACCTCGGCGCTGGCGCTCTATCCGGTGTTCATCCTGCTGCTTGGGCTCGGCGAAGCCTCCAAGGTGTTCGTCATCTTCTGGGCAACGCTGTTTCCGCTGCTGCTCAACACCATCGGCGGCGTCAAGCAAGTCGATCCGAAACTGCTGGAGATGGCGCGCGTCTATGGCGCCAGGCAGCTCACCGTCTTCCGCCGTGTCGTGCTGCCCGGCGCCGTACCGTCGATCTTCGTTGGGCTGAGGCTCAGCGCCACCACGGCGCTGCTGTTGTTGATCGCGTCCGAAATGATCGGCGCCAACAAGGGAATCGGCTTCCAGGTGATGAACGCGCAGTACAACTTCCAGATACCGCTGATGTTTGCGGCAATCGTCATCCTCGCCGGCCTCGGCCTGATCGCCAACCAGGCACTGGTGAGCCTGCAGCGGCGGCTCTGCCGCTGGAGCAATGCCGTCGACTGACCACCAGCCTTTACCAATCTCAACCAGGCCAGAACTCAAATCAGGAAAGACCCGGACCATGAAAATCACCCGCCGTTCCCTGCTTGCCGGCGCGCCCTTCGCCGCCGGCCTTCTCGCCGCCGGCCTGCCGCGCTTCGCCTTTGCCGAAGCGGCACCAGTGAAGTTCCGCTCCCTCGCCAGCCGCGGCAGCATCTCTCCGCATGAGCTGGCCGGCGAGCTCGGCTATTTCAAAGGCCTCGGTATCGAGATCGAGAATGTCGGCTATTCCGGCGGCGGCCCGGAATCGTTGTTTGCGCTCGCCTCCGGCAGCGTCGATATTGGCTCGGCCGCAACCGCCGCCGTGATCAATTCGATCTCCGGCGGCAACGACTTCGTCGCCGTCTATCCGAGCAACGGCATCAACAGCAAGGTGCGCAGCGTCTTCTACGTGCTGGACGACAGCCCGATCAAATCGATCGCCGACATTGCCGGCAAGACCATCGCCGTCAACACGCTCGGCGCCCATCTCGACTACACCGTGCGCGAGGCGCTGCACAGCGTCGGCCTGTCTCCGGACGCCGCCAATCTCGTTGTCGTACCCGGACCGCAGCTCGAGCAGACCTTGCGCTCCCGCCAGGTCGACATCGCGGCGCTCGGCTACTGGCAGGCGACGTTTGCCGGGGCGCTGGTCGACAATGGCGGCGTGCGCGGCGTGTTCAACGACACCGACGTGCTGGGCGAGCTGGCCGGCGGCTTCGTCGTGCTCAGGCGCGACTTCATCGCCGCGCATCCGGACGCCGCCCGCAACTTCGTTGAGCAATCGGCGCGCGCCTCCGACTGGTCGCTGCAGAACCCCGACGAAGCGCGCAAGGTTCTGGCAAACATCCTCGACAAGCGCGGCGAGAACGGCGAGCTGGCGCGCTACTGGACCGGCTTCGGGCTGCGCCAGGGGGCCAAGGCGACGGACCGCGACATCGACTTCTGGGTCAGCGTGCTCGAACGCGACGGCCGCCTGCCAAAGGGTAAGCTGAAGGCAGCGGACATCCTCTACCGGCCCGGCGAAACCAAGACCAACTGAGAAGGCCAACCGGCAAGACAATCAGCTAGGAGATGAGCGCGATGAGCGGCACAAGCGGCGGTGAGGTCAGCATACGCGACCTGTCCAAATCGTTCAGCATCGGCGGGCGTTCGCTTGCCGTGCTGAGGACCCTCAATCTCGACATCCGCTCGGGTGAATGCCTGGTCATCGTCGGCGCCAGCGGATCGGGCAAGACAACGCTGCTGCGCATCCTGGCCGGACTGGAGGCGGCCGACAGCGGCGGCGTCGCCATCGACGGCAAGCCGGTGCACGGCGTCGGCGCCGAGCGCGCGGTGATTTTCCAGGAACCGCGCCTGCTGCCCTGGCTGACGGTGCTCGGCAACGTCGCCTTCGGCCTCGAAGTGCGCGGCGTGCCGAAGGCTGAGGCCGAGGAACGGGCGCGCTTCTACATCGCGCTCGTCGGCCTCGCCGAATTCGGCGATGCGTTTCCAAGGCAGCTGTCGGGCGGCATGGCGCAGCGCGTCGGCATTGCCCGCGCCCTGACCGTGCAGCCCGAAATCCTGCTGCTTGACGAGCCGCTAGGCGCGCTCGACGCGATGACCAAGATCGGCATGCAGGAGGAACTGGCGCGCATCTGGAGCGAGGAGAACGTCACCATGGTGATGGTGACGCACGACCTCGAGGAAGCGATCTACCTCGCCGATAGGGTGCTGATCCTGCCCAAGGAGAAAGGCGGCGCGGCGCGGCTGATCGACATCGACCTGCCCCGCCCGCGCGAGCGCAGCGAAAGCCGCTTCGTACGCCACCGCGAAGAACTGCTGCGCGAATTCGGGCTGCACTGAAAGCCGCCTAAGAGGGCTTGGATTCCGCGTCCCGCGAAGCGGGGAGAGGTGTCTCGGCGAAGCCGAGACGGAGATGGGCCTTCCTTCGAGTGCCCTGCACTACGCTCTTTCCTGGAACCGGATTCCCCGCCCCGGCATTTCCTTAACCGGGAGGCAAAGGAGCGCGGCATGAAAGCTTTGTTCGCAATCTTTGGCGGCTTCGTGCTGACGCTCGCCGTATTCGCCAGCGGTCTCGCCTTCGCCACCTGGCTATTGATAGCCAAGCCGGTACCGCCGGCCGCCCCGGTCTCCAGCGTCGCCGAACTGTGGGCCAAGGATCCGCGCCCGGTAAACCCGGCCTCGCAGCGCCTCGAGCGCCTCCCGGCCCGCCCGGTTCCCGTTCGCACCTCGGAAGTTGATCGCACCGCGAGACCCGCCGATACGGCCGCAGCTTCGACATCCGACACCACCGCCACCGGCTCCATCAAGCCACCATCGGAAGAGCAGCAGCAAGCGCTGCCCGCCGCTCATGTCGAATGGTGCGCCAGCCGCTACCGCTCCTACCGGCCGGACGACAACCGCTACACCTCCTACAGCGGCCAACAGCGCCCCTGCATCTCGCCCTATCTCGACATCACCGATGACGGCAGCTACGTCGAGGCGAGCGATACGTCGTCGGTGGAGGGCTACCCGCCATCGGATGAACCCGGCGCCGCCGAGCTGTCATCCGACCACGTGCAATATTGCTTCAGCCGCTACCGCTCGTACCGACCGGAAGACAATAGCTATCAGCCTTACTCCGGCGGCCCGCGCCGGCAGTGCGAGTAGGCAGGCCGGCTGGCGGCCCCAGTGCATGGCGCCTTGTGCGACCAACGATCACGCAGATTTCTTGGATCGTTCGGGTTGGCTCGGCGTTCATCCGATACCCAAAGGAGAAATCAACATGGGCGACGACCGGGAAGACAAGATTCGTGAGCGCGCATACCAGATCTGGGAACGCGAAGGCGGGATCCATGGCGATCCCGAGCGGCACTGGCACCGGGCCGAGGCCGAGATCGACAGGGAGGCGGCCCTGCCGCTGACGGCAGGCGATGCCCTGCCGGAAACCCGCGAGGTCGCAAGCTCCGACGTTTTGACGGTGGAGGCCCTGGCGGTGCGCACCGGCATATCGGGCGAACAGGCGCAAGAGCTGATCGACAGGCTGGGCAACGACAGGGCGGCGATCGAGCAAGCCGCGCGCAACCTCGAGGGGAAGCGCCGGCCCTAGCCAAGGAGAGACAGATGATCAGAAAACTCAAAGACGGAAAATACCGCCTCTATTCGCGCAAGAAGGACGAAAAGACCGGCAAGCGCCGTAATCTCGGCACCTTCGATACCCGCGAGGCCGCCGAGAAGCACGAACGCGAGGTGCAGTATTTCAAGCGCCATTGAAGCGGCGCTGGTGGCCGGTGCCCGGCAGCCAGTCGCGCGGCATGCCTGGCGGAACCTGAATCCAGCCCGCAACAAGCCGTCGCGAAACCACTACCGCTCCTACAGGCCAAGCGACGACACTACACGTCCCACAGCGGAGAGCAGCGCCCCTGCATCTCGCCCTATCTCGACATCACCGATGACGGCAGCTACGTCGAGGCGAGCGATAACGTCGTCAGTGGAGGGCTACCCGCCATCGGATGAACTTGGCGGCGCAGAGCTGTCATCCGACCAGATGCAATACTGCTTCAGCCGCTACCGGTCATATCGGCCAGAAGACAATAGGGCGCGTCTGTCGAGCATTTTGGGATCGACTTTCCCAACCCCTTGCTGTTCGCCTCGGACGGAGGGTATTTCAACTAGGCGCTAAAACTGACGCCTGATTGGCTCAGAACCCTGCATTGAAGCCAAATCGTGAGAGCACCTGATCCGTGCATGGTGAAACAGCGTCTGCCTCAATGCCCAAGGCCATTGATCCCAGATAGCTACCGGCCGCTTCCCCGTCACAGATATAGCCGCCACCGGAAGGCAACGCGCACACCGCATTGCTGGAGTGCAACATTCGGAGTGAGCCGCTTCCATAGTGCAGGCATCCCGGAAACGCATTCGCGAGATCTCTCGGCGCATCCGCAACGTTGGTTTGCAATGCGTCCGGATCGCAAATAATCAAGCGGTCAGCACCCCATTCGAGCTTTAAGGATTGATCGGCAAAGTGTTGGCTGAGGTCGACCAGTTCTCCGCCCGCGCAACGCTTCTCAACTTGAAAATCGATCTTTAAGGGTGAAGGAGGGGCAAATTGCTGTAACAGCCAACCATAGCCGTCGGTTAACCAAATGGTTATGAAGGTCGCCACGATCAGTGCAGCCAACCACAGCGCAAATTTCTTAAGCCGTGCGCTCATGAGGGTTTATGAGGGAGGAGGGGCGATCATGTAGGCGAGCCAAACATCCCCTACCTGAAATTCGATGCGCAGCCATCCGCTCGACTCCCCAACGCTACATTTGAAGCCGCCTTGGCCTTCCAAAACGGCACCGCCCTTTCCGAACACCCTATCCTGAAGGGCGTTTACGCACTGGACGACGACTCCTTCATTTCGCTTCAACAGGCTGGGGACAGTGTCACGAGCTAATTCAACATCGAGCGGCACCCCACCGTCGGCAGCTGTCTCAGTGAATTCTTGGAATTGCTCTTGCAGCTTAGCGTCAAGCGCCGCGGCATCATCTTTGCGGTCAAGCAACTGGACAATGATCGCCGCGTGGGCCTGGCTTCCTTCCAGACTTTGGACTGTAATATCACACCATTGGCGGTCCCTGATTTCCGTCGACCAGCATGCAGTAGCATTCTTGACCCACGCACCATTGTTCGGCGGGCTTTCCTTCTGCGTGTCGCAGGTGCACTTCTCCCGCTCGGGATTTTCTGCGTTCGCCAGCGCAACATGAAAGCTCACGCTTGGGATCAACGATAACGCAAGCAGTGCACGCCTCATCCGTTTGCTCCCCACTTTTATCTTCCTTCTAATCTGGGAACTATTGGATACTAAAGTAAAGAATTTATCTTTTTAAATGCGGTTTCGAATCGTGTCTTTGTATTATCGGATACACTTGTCGTGAGAGTTTCTAGATGCTCGGTGAAGTATCGCGCTGGCCGAAAATGACCGAACTCGCCGTAATTCAGCGGATATCTCTCAAGATACTTCTCTATAGCCTTTACAGTTCTAGGCAATTTGGCATTCAGATTTGAATGACCAATATTACCATTCAACTGCTTGGCATATTCTGCGTTAACAAGATCGACATAGAACCCTCTATCAAACATGTCCTCGATGTCAGCCTCTTTGGAGCCCACAAAATCGCTATAGGTGTGGACGTTCTTCCGCTGAAGCAGCCTCTTCTTGTACAGGGCTTCTACGGCTTCGCTGTCCGATACTGCGACATCGACAAGCACGGCTAGCTTCATCCCTTTCTGATTTCCGAGCAAAGACACAAAAGTCGATACCTTTCCGCTTCCACCTACAGGTGTAATGGTCCAACGAGGATCGAGACCTGTCCGCCCGTCCCGCTCCAGAACGCTGCTCATGGCTTGAAGGTAGAGCATATCAGCGGGACCCTCGACCACGAGGCAGTTGGGTCCGACGAAGAGAGTTTGATGAATGTCGTACCCGAGCGCGCCCTGAAGCGGGAAGAGACTGTCGTCGGACGCATCGAAAAGGTCAGTGAGGACCTTGGTGCCGTCCTCCTCCTTAGGCAGCGGATCATCAGCGTCTATACCACGATCTTGAACAATCCGGACCCGATTGAAGTTGGCCGGGTCAACCATGAAAGGGGAGTGGGTAGTGTATATAACTTGATGGTTTGGCTTCAGTTCCTGCTCAATGTAACGAAGTAGGTCTGCCTGAGCGCGCCCATGAAGCGACAGTCCCGGTTCGTCCAGGAGCAGGATAAGCTTCTTGTTGGACCGCTTTACGTCCTCATACCATGCGAGGAAAGAAAAGAACCAAACGAAGCCCTTGGATCTGGACCCAAGTTCGGTCGTCGCCCAATGGACCTGATCGTAGACGCGTCCCCAAATGTTTTGCCCGGAGCGCATGTGCTCGGGATCCTCTGACCGGGCCTCCCGGATATCAAAACGCATCTGCAGATGCTTATTCTGCGACCAGTATCTGAGAATCTGGCGCGTGAGGTGATTGCCCGCTCCCTCAAGCTTGTTGACCAATTCGGTAGTTCGCTGTGCGCCGAGTAGATCTTCGAGATTGAGGCGAGCAAGGTTGATGAGACCCAAGAGTGGATGATCTGATGGCTTGAGGGTGCCAGCTGCCTTCCGCTGAATTAGGGTCTGCACGTTCTCATGGCCGAGCATCTGGTAGTATTCATCAAAATAGAGGAGAGCAGGGATTCGCGAAGAAAGGATTTTGTTAAAGGTATAGTGTGATCCATCGTCCGGGAAGATGACGTTCACGAAGGCGAGCAAGCGAGTAACCTCTACGGTCGCTTCGACACCTTCTAGTTTCGTCTTTAAGTCTCCCCAGGAAGCGGCCATCTCAAGGGTTGCCCGGGTGGCATCTGTGAGTTCCGCCGCCGCTATCACGTGGGCGCGGGCGGCGCCCTCGTCGAAGGATATGTTGTACGTGCGCTCATTTGCATACCCTTTGGTTAGGCAAATCGTTTGGCTCTTGAGCGCCCTCGATCCAAAGACCTGCTCGACCGCTGCAATATCGTCTAGTTCTAGCCTATATTCGGCAGCTATTACCTCGGCAGGTTCACGTTTCCCACTTTCGACCTCGTGCAGATAATCTCCGTATTCCTTTCGAGGATAATCGTCGGTCGCGTCGAAGGCAGCATCTTCGTTGACTATAGGAGCGACACGATAGAGGGCCTTAAGGAGAGCCGTCTTCCCTGCCTCGTTCTTCCCAACAAGGCACGTCACGTCTCCTACCTCAATGTCTCCCGAGTCCCAGACGCTTCTAAACTCATGCACGCGAAACTTTTCAAGACGCATTTCCTGCTCCCGCCCTTCCGCATTTGTCTTCCAGGGATTTCTAAGTTTTCGGCGGACCGCAGCGCCCTTCAGTAGCGCGATCTCAGCCTCGTGGTCGCCGCCCGACATGGATGCGACTGGCACGCCGATCAGGAAAACGCCAAGCACATCTCCGGTCGATGCCTTGTTCTGCTGATTTGATATGATGGCCAGCGCTGCCTATCGGCTTGAGTGCAGGGGCCCGTGAAAACTACACGTTTCATATTCCCCCCAAATGCCCAATAAAACTCCCCTCCGACAACATTGCGCAGCGCAAAACGTCGCGCAAGTATTCTTCGATCAACAATACAGGATTATTCTCGTGTCTCTGCACTGATATCCGCCGCAGGGAGCCGCTATCTCGATCCGTCTTTTAACTGTTGCTGCTCACCGGCATCCGCTCGAGCCAGTCGGGTTCGCCGGCATGGCAGGTGCACTCTTACCGCATGGCCGCTCGTCGCCCCTCCACCGCATCAAGCCGCTCCTGCAGATGCCCATTCAGCACGATCATCTCCTTCAGCGCCTTCACCGCGTCACCCTTATGCAACGCAATGAACCTGTCAGCGATAGCCTGCAGCGCAGCCTCCTGGCGGCTGTCCAGCGTCACGATGTGATCCATGGCGATGCCTCCGATAGTTTCTGTTCAAATTGAACAAAACGGGAACAAAAATGTCAAGAGCGAATTGACTTGGCGAGGAATGCCTTCCTATTTGTCAGTAGGCGGGGCGGTTGCTCACAAATCGAGGAGAGCCGCGATGGGCAGACGAAAAAGCCGGTTCGACAGGCTGTCGGCGAGGGATGCGGAGGCGATCATCAGGGACGCTCTGAGCCTGCGCAGGACGGTGCTGTCGTCGCAGCTGCATCTGAAGGCGCATGGCGAGCTGTTCTGGCAGCTTTGCGGGCTTGTCGAAAAATTGCACGGGGTGCTGGCCAGCGTCGCGGAGAAGGAGCCCGATTACCGGATGGCGGAGCTTGGCCTGCTTCCCCTCCCCGAGGATTACTCGACCCGGAAATGAGCCATGGCCGGGCCGATGGACAGCGTTGGACGGGCCGCCAAGGCCAACATGCTGCTTATCGTGGAGTGCGGCCATTGCTACCATGTAGGACGGTTCAGGGCGAATGACGTGGCGCAGGTGGTGGGCTGGAACAAGCCGCTGGAAGCGATCGGGTTCAGGTGCAAGCGATGCAGCCGCAAGGACACGACGGTGAAGACGCAGTTCATCGACCAGGATCATCCGCCCAAGGGCTACATCTGGGTGCTGCAGAAATTCAAGCGCTAAAACAATGAGCCTTGCGCCGGCGCCTGCTGCGGAAACTTGATCTGCGTCGCCGGCTTGTCGACGATCACCAGCGCGTCATCGGGCGCCGTGCGCTGCAGGTGTCTTGCCTCCGACCATGGCGCGCTGAGCCAAGCCTCGGTTTCTTCCGGCGTGGTCAGGATCACCGGCATTGCCTTGTCGTGGATCGGCGCGATCAGCGCGTTGGGCCTGGTCGTCATGAAGCCATAGACCTGGTGCTCGGCGGGGCCGTCCTTGACCTTGCGAATGCCCTGCCAGCGCGTCCACAGGCCGGCAAAGAAGAACAGCGGGCGGTCCTCGCCGAGCGCAAACCAGAAGTTGCGCTGAATGCCGGTCTCGGGGTCCTTGTCGCCGGGCGTCGGGCTGGGCTCGGCGAAGCTGGTGACGGGCACCACGCAGCGGTTCTCGATGCCGAGATATTGCTGCCAGTGGCCGTATTGCGGATTGCGGATATTGGTGGTGCCGTAGTCGGCCTTGCTCTTGACCCGCTCCAGTGGCGTCGGCATGCCCCACAGCAGATTGGCTAATTCGCGTTCGCCGTCCGGCGCATTGCGCACCACCGGGCCTGGCTGGTTGGGATAGATGTCGATGGAGGGTTCGAGATTGCCGATGATGTCGCGCAAGGCGCGGGTCCACTGGCGAATGGCCTCCTGGCTGGTCGTGATATTGTAAAGATTGCACATTTCAGGCCGTTCCCGGATGCTCAGGCATCTTGTTGGAAACGGCCCGGAATTTCCAGCGCTGTCCGTCGGGTTGCTGACACGGCAGGCCGTGTCAGCAATGGTTTTGTGAGACCTACCGCGCCGATTGTCTCATAGCTTGTGCGGCGACTGCCGCGAGAAAAGCCCTGGCCGCGGCATCGCAGGCCGCTCGGGACGGACCCTTGGCGAAAAGGAGAAGCTCGGCGGCTCGCATGTTGAGCCCGTGCTTTCTCGCGAATGTGACCAGATCGTAGGGTTTGTTGTCGTAAGGCTCGTCGTCGTCGTAGTCGATCGTCAGATCGTAGTTTTCTTTCATTTTCTTCCTCCCTTTAGCGATCTCCCCCCTCCTGTCGCTAACGCAAAATTAACGTCGATGGCGTCGGGCGAGTCTACCAATCAGAGATTGTGTAAAAAATGTACGGGCTCGGATGCTCGCCCCTCGCAACCGGACCGCGAGCAATCGCCGCGGACCGGAACGGTCGAAAAAGCCGATTATGATGGCAACGTCGGAAAAGGCTGCCACGGCCTGGTGCTGCGGGGGTGTCCGCCACGCCTACCGTGCCTAATGGCCGTCATTTTCATCTTCCTGGCCCGGTCCGCAAAGCCGGCCTCGTTGGGTTCGGCTAAAGAATAAATCCGGCTAATAACACCGTAAGGAGTAGTGACAGCGGAACGGCTGCAAGACACCAGATCTCCAACGTGTTGTTTTGCCGCGGGTCCATCGTCAGCCTCACTTTTTGGTTTTGTCATTGTGGCACCAACGGTTGGCCGGAGGTAGCGGTTCCAAGCGACGGTGTCCATAGAGCGCTGCCTGTGCTGCATATTAGCAACAGCTTGACGACCGCTGAGCCCTGTACCGCCTGGACAACTTCAGTTGGCGCCGGATTGGATGCGCATTCCGCAGGAATGCAAGCGCCCTCCGCATCAGCCGTGCGGGGATCGGTCGACGCCCATGATCAGCGCCGAGCCGCATGCCCGGAACCCGATGGCTGCACCTATCTCCGGACGAAGTTTCGCTACCACCGAGCCGATCCGATCTTCACTCACAGCCAGCGATGCCCGTTCGCAGGGACCTAAGTCTGACCTGCCTGCGCAATGGTCCCGTGCACAGGCAGCTTCGGGAACAACTGCGCCCGTCTTCAGTTGATGGCGTCACCTCCTCGAGGAGACATCGGCGCAGAATCAGTCCCTTCATGCGCTGATTGGGGTCCGCCTGCCATTGCTGGATTTGGCAGGCGGACCCTTGGTTCTGTACGCTCCAGATCGAAAGCAGGTAAGCTCGGGACTCATCACCCCGGAAATCCTCCCGAGAAGCATGGCGGAGGTCTTCCTCACCCCTGAGATGCTTGACCTGGCTTGACATTCGAGACGACCTCACAGCGCGCGCAGCGGGTCGCCCTCAGCCCTCCAGCGCCTCGTGCTGGTAAAGCTCGTCCATACTGAGCGTCGCCAGCGCGGCGAAGGGTGCCTGCTTCTTCACGCGGCCGTGGCTCAGGATCACCACGTCGTCGCAGAACGAGATGGTGCTGCGATGATGGCTGATGACGATGGTGGTGCGGCGGCCGGCGCGCGACTTCAGCGTCTCGACGATCGCCGCCTCCGACAGTCCGTCCACCGCATTGGTGGCTTCGTCGAGGATCAGGATATCGGGATCGCGCACCAGGGCCCTGGCCAATGCGATCCGCTGCCGCTGTCCCGCCGAGAGATTGACGCCGCGGTAGCCGACTACGGTCCTGTAGCCTTGCGGCAGTTGCTCGATGAAGCCATGCGCTTCGGCCAGTTTTGCCGCGCGCTCGGCATCGTCGGCCGAGGCCGCGTCCTGGCCGTAGACAATGTTTTCGAAAATCGTGCCGTCGACCAGTTCCAGCTCCTGGCTGGCAAGTGCAATGTGCTTTCGCCACTGGCTGGGGTCGATGCGGTCCAGCGGCGATCCATCGACGAGGATCCTGCCGCTATCCGGTTCGACGAAGCGGCACAAAAGGTTGACGACCGTCGTCTTGCCGGCGCCCGACCGGCCGATCAGCGCGGTCGAGCGGCCGCTGCGGATATCGAAACTCGCCGCATGCAGCACCACCGCGCGCTGCTCCGAGCCGGAATAGGTAAAGGTGACGTCCTCGAACTTGATGCCTTGGCTGAGCCCGGGGAACGCCGCGTCACCTTGCGGCGGCGCGGGCTTGTCGGATGGGTCCAGCATCCACGTCACCTCTTCCAGCGATCCGCTCAGGCCCTGCAGCTGGCTCCAGGCCATTTGCAGCGACCGCATGTAGGGCTGCAGCCTGTAGAGCAGGATGACGAAGGCAACGATCAGCGGGAAGGAAACATTGGCGAACCAGGCGCCGATCACCACCGCCAGGAACAGCATGGCATGCAGGATTTCGGTCAGCGGCGGCAACGCTCCCTGACGGGTCAAAAGCACGAAGGCGGCGCGGCGCACCGCATCCGACGCCTGGTCGAATGCCGCCTTCTCGCGTTGCTCCTGGCCGAAGATGCGGATCAGCCGCCCGGCATGCACCAGATGCAGCATCTGTGAGGCGAGCTGGCTGTTACGGGAGGCGACGCTGCGGCTCGGCGCCTTCAGATTGGCGGACAGCATGGCGTGCGCGACCTGCACCAGCGCCAGGCCCAGCGTGACCAGCAACGTCATCTGCCACGACAGGAGCAGCAGGAAGGTCAGCAGGATGATCGCGGCCGATGCGTTGACGATTGCCCCCAGCGTGATCTGGATGGCATCCGAGGCCCGCCAGGATTCGTTGGAGATGATGTTGAGCAGCCGCCCAGGACTTTGCTGCAGGAAGAACGGGTAGCCTACCCTAAGCAGTTGCTCCGACAGCGCGCTGCGGATCGAATGGCTGGCCTTGCCGTAGATGAAGGTGGTCAGCAGCGTGTTGGCGTAGGCGAACAGATTTTTCAGCACGATCGAGCCGAGGATGGCGACCGATATGACGATCAGCCGGTCGCGCTCGCTCAGGCTCGCTCCGACATGCTGGAAGACGGCGGAAAAGCCGGCCATGCCGGTCTGCCCCTGTTGCCCCATGATTATGTTCAGCAACGGGATGATCAGGCCGATACCGAAGCCTTCAAGTGCCGCGCTGAGCAGCCCGAGCACCACCACGGCCGGAAGCAGGCGCAACTGCTTTTGCCCGAGCGCGCGACGCAGCATCGGCAGGCTGGGCGGCATCAGTCGCATGATAGCGGATCACCTCGCCTCGGCATTTGCCTGTTGCTCCTGTCGCATCTCCGTTGTCTTTGGCGATTTCGCCAGCAAAAGCACCGCGAACTTGGCCGCGCCGAGCAGATTCATGCCGATGATCGGCCAGTGCGACAGCTTGAGTTCACGATCGAACAGCGGGCCTTTCCTCAGTTCGCGCAAGGCTGCCCTCATCGACCAGTAGAAATGCCGAAGCAGCCACGGCGCGTGGCGGATATGCTTCAGGCAAAGCCCGCCATTGCCCATGCTGTAATCGCGATGCAGCTTTTCGATGGCCTTGCGGTCGCGCCGGCCGTGATGGTGATAGATGGTCATGTCGGGCACGTATTCGACCGGAATGCCGAGCAGCACCGCTCGGACGAGATAGTCCGTATCTTCCGCCGAGCGCAGCGGGCCGCCGGCGCCGAAGCGTTCGTCGAAACGCCCGATTCGGGCGGCAACATCGCGGTGCATCGTCATGTTGCAGCCAAGCACGAAGCCGCCGGGATGGACATCCGGCGTAAGCCGCGCGCGCACCGGCGACCGCTTGATGGTGAACGGCAGGTCGCGGGGATCGCCAAGCTCGACGCGACCGCCGCGGATGACCCGTTCGCCGGCCGCATAGTGCCGCTGCAGATCGCGCAGATAATCCTTGTGAACCGCGCAATCATCATCGACGAAGACCAGCACGCGGCCCCGCGCCCGCTCCAGCCCGGCGTTGCGCGCGGCCGCCAATCCGGGTCGCGGCTCGCAAATGGCAGTGAACGGGATGTCCGACAGTTCGGCGATGCTGGCCAGCCGTTTGGCCGTGCTGTCGGTCGAGCCGTTGTCGACAACCACCAGCTCGGCGGCAAAGTCGGCATGGGCACGACACGCGGCCTGGATCGAGCTGATGCAGGGCTCGAGTACGGCGACACGGTCGCGGGTGCAGACAATGAAGCTGACCGCCGGCACCGGTCCTTGCTGCGGCCGCGGCGACATGGCCGCCGGCATCATCGAGCGGCCGCGTTGCTGGAGCTGGTGCGATTTGACGAACATGGGTTGCTAGCTCAACTGGTTCGAAGGCAAAACCGCCGCGGCCGGCACGGACTGCAGATACCGCGACAGGGCATCCACCTGCCTGGTGACCGACATCGAGGCGAGACTGAAGCGCGGCGCGAAAGCACCGGTGCGAAACACGTACTGCTCGCGGCGCCGGATGAGTTTCCATTTCGCCGTCCGTGTCAGGAATTCGTGCATCAGCAGCGGCTGTCTTTCTCCCGATATCAGCTGATAGAGGAAATAGAACAGGTTCAGCGTGCCGGCCTGGTAGCTCGGCCTCGTCTCGACCGGAAGCGCGGCTATCCTTTCTTCCAGCGCGAGGATCCATTCGGCGGCACGGCGAATCGTCTCCATCGACAGGACCTCACCGATGGCGCGGAGGTCTTGCGTCTCTTGTACGAGCCCTTCGCGCTCTAGGTTCTCGGCGACGATCTTCAAATGCGTCCTGCGCATTTCGCGCTTGTGCCTGTTGGTCACGCTGTCGTCATGGATACGATAGGCGATGAGGCTTTCGGGGATCATTGCTGCCGGGTAGCGATCGGTCAGCCGCCTGAACAGGTCGAAATCCTCGGCGTGCTTGTAGCTCTCGTCATAATGTAGAACGCCGTCTTCGATCACCTTCCGGTTATAAACGACCGTTGAATGCATGAAGATCGTGAAGAACATCGACAATATGCGCAGGCTATTGTCCTGGAATATCGGATCGGGCGACCCCCTGACGATGCGGTTGCCGAGCAACGTGTCGAAGCTTGCACCGCATAGAGCGAGGTCAGGCTGCTGGTCGAACAGTGCTACCTGTCGCGACAGGCGCTGGGGATAGGCGATGTCGTCGGCATCCATCCTGGCGACCAGATCGCCCCGGGCAACGGCTAGGCCTTCATTGAGCGTTGCGATCAGGCCGCGGTTTTCGCGTGAGACGATCGAGACGCGGCTGTCGGCCTGGCGATATTTCCGCAGGATCTGCAGCGAGTTGTCGGTCGAGCCGTCATCGATGGCGATGACCTCAACATGCTTGTAATCCTGGCGCAGGATGCTGCCCAGCGCAGCTGCCAGATAAGGTCCCGCATTGTAGATCGGCAGCAGAACGGAGACTAAGGGAGCAGCCATGATCAGCCCCGATCGGTTCGTTGCAGCTTGCGTGGCAACGGTGAAGTGCCACCATCAAGCGGCCTGCCCAGATATGCTCCCGCCGCGAGCCATCCGGTATTGGTCGTGTCGATCCCTGCCGGGATGGTGGCGCGGCGTTTTCGAGCAACATAGGGGAAGTGGCGTTTGAGGCTGTTGAGTGGCTTCTCGAAAAGCAGCCACGAAACCGAAGCCAGCATGAGCGTTGCCGTTCCCGCCACCAGAAACCGCCCCGGCCCTTGCTCCGAGACGTTGAGCGGGATCCACGGCTGCGATTTGACGACCAGCGCCAGCACTATGGGATGGTAGAGATAGACGCCGTAGCTGATGCGGCCAAAACCGAGCAGCGGCGGCAGTTCGAGAAGTTTTCCGGCGCGCCCGCCAATGCCCGTTGAACAGCTTGCAACGATGACCACCAGAGGCGCGACAGGCAGGATCTGCAACAGCAGCCAGAGACCCCATTCCTGCACTGGGTTTTCCGGCGTCGGCGAAAACCACTGCAGAACGAAAAACGCCGCCGCGAGCCCCGGCCAGCCAACTCGAAGCCATTGCGGCAAGCCAGCAGCTCTTGACCGGTAGGCGGCGAGCAGCGCGCCTGACGCCAGTGCATCCATCGACGCCGGCGGCAGCAGGTCGCGCGCCAGGCTGGGCATTCCCGCGATCGGCCAATAAAAGCGATAGGCCAGCGACAGCGCGATAACGCCGATGCAGATTGCTTCGAGGCGCCGGCGCGGCGCCAGCAGGACTATCAGCGGCCAAGCGATATAGAACTGCTCCTCTATGCTCAGGCTCCAGAAATGGCAGAGCAGCCAGGGCGTCCATTCATTCTGCGATGCGTACCAGAAGTTCGACAGATAGAGTGCATGCCAAACCAGCGATCCTCTGGACTGCTCCAGGTCCACCAGCCAGACGAAACCCAACACCGCAAAATAGGGCGGGAATATCCGCAGCGCCCGCCTGATATAGAAGGATCTCAGCGCCGGTCCGGTTTCGAATTCGGCGGCCACTCTGGCTTCCAGCAGCAGTCGCGTGATCAGAAAGCCGCTCAGCACGAAGAACAGACGCACGCCAATATGGCCCCAGAACGAGGCCCCGCCGGCCGCGAAGAAGTGGGCGTACAGCACCATCGTCACGGCGATGGCCCTCAGCGCGTCCAATTGGGTGTCGCGCGCATTTCCCATTAGCGGCGTACGCCGGCGGGACGGCGAAACTGCCAATCGGTCAACATGGCGGCGTCGTTCACGGCGCATTTCCAATCGGTAGCGCCCCCCTCACCCAGAATAGGGCCACCATTGTGCAACGCAACACAAAAAGTTGACACATTTGAAACAGGAACGTGAGACGCGACTAATAAAGCACAAAAAACAGCGGGAACCAGCCCGAATTGTCCATCTTTGACGATTTTGACACGCTGCCTTGGCCGACCAATTTCGGCGGCAGGGGTGCTGCAATGCAACATGCTCGCCGCCGCCGCGAAGCTCGTCCGCTCGATCGGCGCCAGCGGCACCGGCGTGATCCTCGTCGCGCATGATCTCTCCACAGCGCGGGCGCTGGCCGACAGGATCGTGGCTCTCAGTCTCGGACGCGTGGCCTATGATGGATCCGCCAGGCACCTGAGCGCCGACCATTTGTGGGGTCTCATGGCGAGCGGCACCCTCGCATCCGCCGGGCAATAGGAGGGCGTGTTGAAGGAGGGGGCTGCTTCGCGGCACCCACTCACGCGCAAGCTTCCCGCCTCCGGGTTACGCCTCCTTGCTGGCATTCGCGACCACCACTGCGCGACGCTCCGGCAGCCCCATTCCGACGAGCGCACCGGCGAGTGAGAGCAGAGCGGAGACGTCGATTGCCGAGGTGAAGCCATCACTGAACGCGTCGGTGGACGCGAAGCTTCCGGTCCCGGCGAACACCGCACCGGCGATCGCGATCCCAGATACGCCACCGAGGAAGCGGAATGGGTTGAACGTGCCGGCAGCCTTGCCGACCTCCGGCCGGGCGACCGCATTGAGGACCGCATTCTGCGGGGCAGGCATGGCCATCGATACGCCTGCGCCGGTAATGACCAGCGGCGCGACGAGCTGGATGTAGGGCAGATCAGGTGCTGCGATCTGCGCCAGCCAGGCCATTCCAGCCGCTTGCAGGATCAATCCGGCCACCACAAGCCAGCGCTCGCCGACGCGCTTGATCAGGCTGCCGGCGATCGGTGCGACCACAAAAAGCGTTGCGGTCCAAGGCAGCAATCCCATGCCGGCGCCGAGCGGCCCGCGGCGCTGGGAAAACTGCAGAAACTGCGGCAACAGGAATACGAGGCCGTACATGGCGGCGCAGAGCAGGAAGTTCGCCCCTACGCCCGAGGAGAATGCGCGCGCCCGGAAAAACCGCAAAGGCAGCATGGGCTCACGGGTACGTAACTGCCAAAGGACGAATGCGATGGCGAGAAGCAGCCCGGCCCGTCAGCGCCGACAGCACTTCAGAGCTGCTCCAGCCCACGATGTTGCCGCGCATCAGACCCCAGACCACTCCAAATACCGCCGCAGTTACCAGGACGACGCCGAGGACATCGATAGCCGTGCCCGGCCCGTGACTCTCCGGAATCCGACGCAGCACCAGCGGGATGAGGATGATGCCGACCGGGACATTGAGCCAGAAGATCCAGTGCCAGGAGAGGCCTTCGGAGATTGCACCGCCGGCCATCGGGCCGATGATCAGGGCCAGGCCTGTGATGCTGCTGAAGATACCCAGCGCCTTGCCTCGTTCCTCCGGAGGAAAAGCGACGCTCAGCAGCGCCATGGCCAGTGGCATGACCATTGCGGCACCCGCGCCCTGAACCGCACGGGCCGTAATCAGCAATCCGGCATTTCCAGCGAGCGCGCAGGCAACGGACGCTGCGACGAACAGCGCCAATCCGGCGATGAAGATGCGGCGGCGGCCGAACCTGTCACCGAGCGCCGCCCCGGTCATGAGCAGGACGGCAAAACTTAAATTGTAGGCGTTCATCGTCCATTGCAGCGTCTCCAGCGAGGCATCGAGTTCGACCCGCATCGTACTTAATGCGGTCGCCACGACCATCGCATCGAGAACGACCATCAAGGAGCCTATCGAGGTGAGGGCGAGAACCCAGATCTTCGTTGATGCCGCACTTTGCTTGCTCATGACGGTGGCGCCTCCTGCTTGAACAGAGGGCCCACAAGGTTCGCAGGCCCACGATGCAGAGACGCGGAGGCACCACCAAAGGATTCCAGCTAAAGAAAGTTTTTTTCGACCGAATCCTTTTGCCGTCGTCGAGCGTCTATAGGACGCTGCCCCGATGGCGGGCGCCCTGCCTGGGAGATACGCATGAAATCGACGCTTGTGCGATGACCGGATCCGCAATCGGCACGCCAGAAGGACGGGAGCCATTTGACCGGCTGCTCGGCGAATTGCGGCCGAAACTGCACCGTTATTGCGCCCGCATGACCGGTTCGGTGATCGATGCCGAGGATGTCGTTCAGGAAGCTACGGTCAAGGCGCTCGAGGCGTTCCCCGGGACCGAGCCGATAGCCAATGTCGAGGGCTGGCTGTTCCGCATCGCGCACAATGCCGCGCTCGACCACCTGCGCCGTCGCGCCAGGGCGGATGCCACGCATGCCGTCGAGGATATCGACATGATACCTGACCCCGGCATGTCGGCCGAGGGCCGACACACTGCAGCCGCAAGCCTGCAGACCTTCATGCGGCTGCCCGCGGCGCAGCGTAGCAGCGTCATCCTCATGGATGTGCTCGGCTATACGATCGAAGAGATCGGCAACATTATCGACAGCAGCGTTCCGGCGGTGAAAGCCGCACTGCATCGCGGCCGTCTGCGCCTGCGCGAGGTCGCCGGCGAGCCAGACGATCGGCCTGTGCCGGTGTTGGCCGAGCCCGAGCGGGCGCGTCTGGCAGCCTACGTAGATCGGTTCAACGCCCGCGACTTCGATGCGATCCGCGACATGCTGGCCGAAGACGTGCGGCTTGACCTCGTCAACCGGCTCCGGGCGAGCGGCCGCGCGAAAGTGGGCCGATACTTCCACAATTACGCGGGTATCCACGATTGGCAACTGCTTCCAGGCCTGGTCGATCGGCACCCAGCCATTCTGGTGATCGATCCGGATGACCCGGCCGGACGGGCAAAATACTTCATCCTGCTGGAGTGGGCGGGCGACAGATTGGCGAGAATTCGCGATTTCCGCTATGCGCGCTACACGCTTGATGGCGCCGAAGTGGTGCCTCTGCGGGCATAGCAATTCGCGTTTCATAATGCCGAACAACACTGCCAGGATCGCGGCCGCTTGCCGTCCAAGCGGCCGCCCTTTCGTCGATCCTGCTTTAAGCCGGTTGCAACTCCCTGCGCGGCAGCGGCGGGAAGGCGATCGCAATCGCCATCGCGCCAAGCCCGACAAGGGCCGAGCCGATGAACAGCCAAGAATAGCTGGCATAGGCATCGAACACCATGCCGCCGGCGAGCGGGCCGAAAGCCATGCCGAGGCTGGACAGCATGGTTACGGCACCGAACACCGTGCCGAGGATGCGCTGGCCAAAATATTCGCGCGCCAGCACCGCATAGAGCGGCATGACGCCGCCATAGGTGGCGCCGAAGATGACGGCCAGCGTGTAGAATTGACCAAGCTCGCTGACTGCAAGATAGGCTGCGATGACCACGGCCTGTATGGCCAGCCCGGTGATCAGCACCGGCTTGACGCCCAGCCGATCGGCAAGCACGCCGTAAAGCAGCCGGCCACCCAGCCCTGCCAGGCCCTCGATGCTGTAGATGCTGACCGCTGCCATCGGCGCGATGCCGCACAGCATCGCATAGCTCACCATGTGGAAGATCGGCCCGGAATGGGCCGCGCAGCAGGCAAAGAAGGTCAGTCCCAACACGATGAATTGCGGCGAGCGCAGCGCCTGCGGAACCGTCATGCCGGCACCCTCGGCGGCAACGCTTGGGGCAGCGCCTTCGGCCGCGGGCTTGGGCGGCTGGCGTACCAGAAACGCGGCCGGCAGAAGCAGCACCCACGCGGTTATGCCGATGTCGAACATCGCGGTGCGCCAGTCGTAGGCCGAAATCAGCCAGCGCGCGAAGGGCGAGATGGTCATTGGCGCCACGCCCATGCCGGCCGAGACCAGCGAGACGGCGAGGCTGCGGTTCGTGTCGAACCAGGCGGAGGTCAGCGCGATCATCGGCGCGAAGAAGGCGCTTGCCGCGAGGCCGACGAGCACGCCGTAGGCCAACTGGAAAACGAGCAGCGAACCGGTGCGGCTGGCCAGCACCAGCGCCAGGCCGAGCAGCACGGCGCCGGTCATGACGACGATGCGGGCGCCGAAGCGGTCGTAAATGGCGCCCCAGGCGAAGCCGCCGAGGCCCATTACCAGGAAGTTCAGCGTCATCGCGCTCGATATGCCGGCGCGCGACCATTGTGTGTCGAGCGCCATCGGTTCGAGGAAGATCGCCAGCGAGAACATCGCCCCGAGAGCGACACAGGTCATCAGCGCGCCAGCCGCGACGATAACCCAACGATAGGGAAGGCTCATTTCAATTTTCTCCCATGCCGGAAGCGTTGATACGGCACGACCTTTTCGAGCTTCGCCGAGCCGCTTGCGTCCGAAGGACGTTGGAGATGTTTTGAATCCGACAATCCGGTTGCATTTTTTATCCAGTCAGAAAATTGCGCCGCTCAACTGCTCCAATGCATTGACCGTGCATCGTCCCGAGCTAGATTTCCAGCCTGGCCATCAGGAGCTATCGGGTATGGAACTTCATCGCGGCCGTCTCATCGACCACCTCCAGCTGGTGGTCAGGGATCTCAAGGCCAGCCGCCGCTTCTACGAGGCAGTTCTCAACGTGCTCGGCATACCGATCGGTGGCGCCGGCGAGGATTATTTCTGGGCCGACGAACTGTTCATTTCCAGCCCCGACAGCCCGGCGGCCCTGGGAAAGCTGACCGGGCGCCATCACCTTGCCTTCCAGGCAAAGGACCGTGCGATGGTCGATGCCTTCTACAAGGCCGGGCTTGAGGCCGGCGGCACCGACAATGGTGGGCCGGGCGAGCGATCCTACCATCCCGGCTATTACGCCGCCTTCCTGCTCGATCCCGACGGCAACAATATCGAGGCCGTCCACCACGGCCCGGCCAAACGCAGCGCCGATTCAGTGAAGATCACCTTCTAGCTTCCGGTAAAGGTGGTTCGCACCGGCCGGCACGGTTGGTCTCTGCCAAACCTGGGTGCTTGCGTCAGACCGCGTCTGCCCTATCGCGTCAGTGCCGCCATTTGGCCCACCAGAAAGTCTACGAACAGCCGCGCCCGGACCGGTAGCTGCCGCCCGTAGGCATGGACGATGTGCACCGGCATGGTCGGCATCGCCACCTCGGGCAGGATGCGGACCAAGCGGCCCGCGTCGAGATCGCCCTGCACCGCAAACCGCATCAGATGCGCTATTCCCGCACTGGCAAGTGCTGCATTGCGGATGGCGTCGCCATCATCGGTATCGAGCCGCCCATCCGGGACGATCATCGTACCGTCGGCAAAGGTGACCGGATAGGGCCGGCCGGCCATCTGGTAGCGGATGAAGTCATGGTTCGCCAGATCCTCGACCGATGCCGGACGGCCGCGCCGCTCGACATACGCCGGCGAGGCCACCAGCACGATCGGCAGATTGGCGATCTTGCGGGCAACCAGCCCCGTGTCCGACAGCGCCCCCATGCGCACGGCAACGTCATAGCCTTCGCGGATCAGATCGGCGTGCCGATCGGTGACGCTGAGCTCGACTTTCACTTCGCCATGCTGCGCAAGGAACGCCTGCGCCCATGTCGCGATGAGGCCGCGCCCGAGCTCGACCGGCGCTGTAACGCGCAGCAGGCCGCGCGCCGTATCGGCCACCTGGACGATGTCTTCGGCATCGTCCAGGGCCCTGAGCAGCGGCGCCACCCGCTCGTAGTAGGCGAGGCCTTCGCTGGTGAGCCCGAGCCGACGCGTCGAGCGCTGGATCAGCCTGACGCCGAGCCGCCGCTCGAGCCGTGCCACGCTTTTCGACACCGCCGATGGGCTCGAGCCGACCAGCCGGCTGGCGGCATGGAACGAGCCGGCATCGACGGTTCGGACGAAGGCGACGAGACCGGCGGTCTTTTCGAGGATGGTGGTCATTCCGGAGTTCCAGGCACGAAAGAATGGATCATGATGATCCTAATACGCTTTTTGATCATCATTAAATACCGCTCATCGTCGACAAAGGAGAGATTGATGAGCAAGCTGAACGGCAAGGTCGCCATCGTCACCGGCGCGTCCAAGGGTATCGGCGCCGCCATTGCCAAGGGTTTTGCCACGGCCGGTGCCGCGGTGGTCGTCAACTACGCCTCGTCACGGGAAGGCGCCGACCGCGTCGTCGCGGAGATCGAGGACCGTGGCGGCCGCGCCGTCGCCGTCCAGGGCGACGTATCGCAATCGGCCGACGTGCGCCGCCTGTTCGAGGCGGCGAAGTCGGAGTTCGGCGGGCTCGACATATTGGTCAACAATGCCGGCGTCTTCGCATTCGAGCCGCTGGAAGCGGTGACGGAGGCCGAGTTCCACCGTGAGTTCGACACCAATGTGCTGGGCATCATTCTGACCACGCAAGCAGCAGTGAGCCATTTTGGCCCGAGCGGCGGCAGCATCATCAACATAAGCTCGGTCGCCAGCCGCAATCCGCAGCCGAACTCGCTCGTCTATGCCGCCACCAAGGGCGCGGTGGACACGATCACGCTGTCGATGTCGCGGGAACTCGGCGCCCGCAATATCCGCGTCAACGCCATTGCGCCCGGCGGCGTCGACACCGAAGGCCTCGAGCGTATCGGCATCGTCGGCAGCGACTTCGAAAAACAGATCGTCGCCATGACACCGCTCGGCCGCTTCGGCCTGCCCGACGACGTCGCTCGCGTCGCGGTGTTCCTCGCTTCCGACGAAGCGTCATGGCTGACCGGCGAGCGCATCACCGCCTCGGGCGGCTGGCGATAGATATGCAGGGCGCGGACCTGCCGTTTTACGGACCAGGCCCCCGCAGCGTGACATCGAGGAACACCGCAATCGATGACGACGGGGATCCAAGCCCTATGTTTCTCAGCAAGGGAGGAGCGCCGTGCGCTATCGATGACCGCTAGATGCCAAGGAGGTAACGGATGACGGGCGACGAAAAAGCAATCCGAAGGCTGGTCGAGACGTGGATGGATGCGAGCAAGCGTGGTGACATTGCGACCGTGCTCAGCTTGATGACGGACGACGCGATCTTCATGGTTCCCGGCCGGGAACCCTTCGACAAGGAGATCTTCGCGGCAGCCGCGCGGGAGACGGCCGGCGTTCATATCGACGGCACCAGCGATATCGTGGAATTACAGCTTCTCGGCAATTGGGCCTTCATCCGCAGCCGCATCGACATGACGGCGACTCCGCCGAATGGTGAGCCGGTCCATCGATCGGGATATGCACTGACGCTGCTGCGCAAGGAGGCAGACGGTGAGTGGCGGCTCGCGCGCGACGCGAACCTGCTGACTGCGCAAGGCTAGCGCCGGTCTCCGACATCCTGCACCGGAAGGCGGGCAAAGGGAGAGCGGCCAAGGGGGACCGATAAGATGGCGAGGATGCGATGCAAGCCGCCCTGAACAGTGTTCCTCCTCTACCTGATCACACGGGCAAGAGGGCGTTCGGCTTGACATCGGCGATGGAGGCGAAAGTGTGCGTTTCGCGCACACCCGGCAGCGGCAGGATGACCCGCTGCAGGAAGTCCTGGAACACCGCCATATCGGCGATCCGCGCCTTGACCAGGTAGTCGAAGCCGCCAACCACCATATGGCACTCCAGAACCTCCGGGGCTTTCGCCACGGCTTCGGCAAAACGGTCAAAGACATGCGGCGCCGTGTGGTCAAGCCGGACCTCGATGAACACCAGCGTTCCCCGGCCGACCTTGCGCGGATCGAGCACGGCTCTGACCGCGGTGATGAACCCGTCGCGGAACAGGCGCTTCACCCGCTGGCTGGTTCCGGTCGGCGACAGCCCGATACGCCCGGCCAGATCAAGCGTCGTCCGGCGCCCGTCCTCCTGCAGCAGCCGGAGCAAGCTGCGGTCTATCTGGTCGAGGTCGTCCATTTCACAATCCACTATATCTCAGGGATTTATGTGTTGATTTCACGCAGAGATGCCAAAATCAACGTATTTCATCACATGAAACCTCGCAATAGCTTGCACTTCCCTCACCCACGCGAAGCAAACGTGGTGAGCCGATTTCGACGAACAAAGGGAGTGCAGGATGACCAAGGAAGCGTTCAGTCCAGCCGGCAAGAGTGCGGCGGAAATCAGCAAGGGAGCGACCGAGATCCTGGTGCTGAGCGAAGCCGACGTGATGGCGTGCATCGACCTCAGCCAGCTTCTCGATGTTCTGGAAGACGGCTTCAAGGCGCTGTCACAAGGTAAGGTTGTCAATCCACCCCGGCCACAGCTCGACATCCCCGGAGCCGGCTACAGCCTCGCCATGCCGGCCTGGATGGAAGGCATGAACCTGACCGTTAAGATCGTCAATGTCTTCGAAGGCAACTTGGCCAAGAACCTGCCCAGCCACCTCGCCACCATCAGCCTGTTCGATCCGCTGTCCGGCCTGCCGGTCTGCATCATGGACGGCACCTTCATAACGGCGGTGCGAACCTCCGGCTCCGCTGTGCTGTCGGTGCGCGCGCTTGCCCGCCGGGATGCCAGGATAGCGACAGTGGTCGGCGCCGGCGTGCAGGCCAACCAGCATCTCCATTTGTTGCCGCTGGTGCGGGACTTTACCGAAATCCGCGTCGCTTCGAAGAGCTTCGACGATGCGGCAGCGCTTGCCCGGCTGCACCCGTCGGTGGTGGCGGTCGCCGACCTCGAGGCGGCAGTGCGCAGTTCCGACGTGGTGTGCCTGGCGACCCACTCCTATCAGCCGGTGATCGACGCAGGCTGGGTCCAGCCGGGCACGCATGTCTCGTCGGTCGGGGTGGCGCCGCCCCGCGGTGAAATGCCGATCGAGCTCATCGCCAAATCCAGTCTTTTTGTCGAAACCAAGGATGCATTCAAACCGACCCCGGTCGGTTCCTGCGAGCTTGCCGGCTTCGACCCGGATTTCGGCACCGAGCTTGGCGCCATGCTGCTCGACCGCGCGCCGGGCCGCGTTTCGGATCAGCAGATCACCACCTACAAGGCGATGGGCATTGCGATGGAAGACATGGTCGCCGCCGACCTCGCCTATCGCTGCGCCCGGCGTCTGCGCAAGGGAAAGCTCGTCGTGCTGTAGGCGCGTGCCGCCTCACGCAGGCTCGCGCTTCAATGCCTGTGCCATGCAGTGGATGCCGCCGCCGGTCTTCGAGATTTCGCTCATGTCGATGGCCGCCACCTCGAAGCCGCGCGCTTTGAGCTGGCCGATCAGCGTCTGGCTCGAAGTCGGCGCGATCACCCTGTCCTTGCCCAGCGACATGAAGTTGCAGCCGAGCGCCATCGTGTCCTGGAACGGCACGTCGATGATCTCGTGGCCCTTGCCCTTCAGCCAGTCGACGATGCCGGGCTCCGTACAGGCAAGGCAGACGGCGGTCAGTTTCTCAGCGATCGGCACCACCATCAGGTCGATATGGACGTAATATTCGTCGATGAAGGCGATGCGTGTCTCCCAGCCCTCCTTGTCGAACCAGGCCTGCACCTGACGGGCGCCCTCCTCCTGCGTGCGGGCGCCGCCGCAGCCGATCAGCACCACGCCATCCTCGATGACATTGAAGTCGCCGCCCTCGAAGGTGCCGGCGGTGACCATGTCGTAGATCGGGATGCCGAGCTTCTCATAGGTGCGGATCGCTGCGTAGTTCTCGCCGCGCCGCCACCACTGGGCCATCGCGGTGATAATGGCGCCGTACGGCGTCATGACGCTCGAATCGCGCGAATAGACCTGCATCGGCAGCTCCGGCGTCGGCTCGTGCCAGTGGATGTTGACGCCGAAATGCTCATAGGCGGCGACCAGGTCCTTGTGCTGTGCCTGCGCGATCTGGAGGTTGCAAGGCGCCTCGCGCAGATGTTTTCGCGACAGCGAGCTGGTCGAGAGATGGCGCAGGAAATTCGGCGAGCCGAGCAGCACGTCGGTCAGCACGTCGGTCTCGTTGGCGAAACCCCAGGCGGTCAACGGCTTGGTGCCGCCCGCCGGGTTGCGGCGCTGCAGCGAAAACGGCTCGGCGACGATGCGGTCATGGACGGTCATGGGTCTCTCCTCGTGATGGGGGCGGCTGGTTGATCATGCGGCTTGGTTGCTTGGTATCCACCAATCCCGTCCGCGCGGGGTGGTGATGTATTCCGGCCAGCGAAATCCGATCGGCGGATCGTAGTCGCAGAGTGGGGCGATCCAGTTCGAGCCGCCGATGCCACCGCCGGTTCGGGCGACGAATTCGTCCATCGCCGCGTCGCGCGCAGCCTCGTCTTCCAACAAGCGAAGTGCCGCGAGCGCAATGGTCTTTGCGGCGCAGATGACCATCGGGTCGATGGTGGCAGAAATGCCGCCCAGCGCATTCATCGCCCAGCCCGGATAGGCGTGACCATTCTCCGAGCGCAGGGCCGGGCGGGCGACATAGAACCGCGCCGTCGGCGCATGCCACGACATATCCGTATAGTCGTCGGAAGTCGAATTGAGCTGCGATGGCGGCAGGTCGCGACGCAGCAGCGCCTCTGCATCCTGCGGCGCAATCAGCCGCTCCAGCTCGGCGATGAACGGTTCGTCGCTCGCCTCGCCGCCGGCATTGACCTGGATTTCGCGGGCGATCGCCTTGGCCGTCTCGTCCCAGCGCGGCGGCCCGACCGCCGCCAGCGCGTCGAAGGCAATGCCGGCCATGACGTGATTGGCCAGCCCCGGCCGCGACTTCGACACCCAGTGCCGCTCATGGCGGCAGCCGCTCATCCTGGCTGCGGCTTCCGCATTGCGGTCGAGCATGGCGGTGACCTGCTCGGCCATAGCAAGCGTCGGCACGCGGATCATGTACTGGATCTCGGCCAGCCCGGCCGGCAGATTGTCGGCGGTCGCCTGGCCCGCCGTCAGGATCGCCTCGCTGATCGACCAGCCGCCCTGATGCGGCAGCATGGAATCGCGCAGCGCCTTGGACGCCATGTACATCATCATGAGCGCGTCGTTGGCGCCGGGCGCCCTGACCGCCGAATGCGCCTGCGGGATGGGTGCTGCGGTGCCTGCCGCCCTCGCCCAATGTTCCGGCTCGTCGCAGATGAAGCGGTGGATCATCGCATAGGCCGCACCGCAATGCGTGTCCCAGCGCGCCGTGTTGCAGAGCGGCAGCATGTAGAAAGGATGGAAGGAGATCATACCCGCCAGCCCATCGTAATAGCCCTTCGCGGCATGGATCGGCTTCGATCCCCTCACCTTCTCCGCCGGCTCGCCGGTGAAGCGCAGCGTGCCTGATATGCCGTGGCGCTGCATTGCTGCCTTGGTCGCCAAAAGGCCGCCGAGGCTGGCAATGCCGAGGCCGGAATGCGGATCGGTGTGGCCGCCCGCCTGTTCGCCGAGGCCCGGACGCGGTCGCTTCACCGTTGCCGCGTCCTGGCAATTGCCCGGCACCGCGTCGTATTCGGCGTACATGCCGATCGTCGGGCCGGTCCCGTTAATCCAATGGGCGCAGAAGGCCGTTGGCATACCGCCGGAGCCTTCCTCGACCGAAAAGCCTTCGTGCTTCAACTGCTCCACATACCAGGTGGCCGACTGGTATTCGCGCCAGGCGGTCTCGCCGAAGTCGAAGATGGTCCGCGTCCACGCCGACAGGGACGGCTGGATGTCGTCCAGACAGGCAAGCGCGGTCGCTTGTGCCGAGGTCATCGGTTTCTCCATGGTGGAAAGAAAGCAGTGAAGCGCCCCGCCAAAAAGTGATATGTTTTCCCGGCTCATGCAAATTCGGTTCACCTCTTGAGAATTCCCTCGACGCAGGCGCTGCGCGCCCTCGACAGTTTTGCCCGCCACGGCAGCGTCTGGCGCGCCGCCGACGAACTGCATCTGACCCGCAGTGCGGTGAGCCATCAATTGCGCCTGCTCGAACGCGACCTCGGCTTCGATCTGCTCGAACGCATCGGCAAGGGCGTGGCGCTCACGCCACGCGGCCAGCGCTATGCCAGCGACGTGCGCAAGGCGCTGACGGTGTTGGGTGACGCGGTGACGCGCCATGCCGGCACCGGCGTCGGCGGTTCGTTCAGCGTCAGTTGCACCCCCGGCTTCGCCTCGCTTTTCCTGTGCACTCACATTGGCGAATTCCGGCAGATGTATCCCGACGTCGCGCTCCGCATCCTGACGCCGCGCCGCCTCGATGACGTCAGCAATGCCGAGGCCGACGCCTTCATCGCCTTTGGTGTCGGCAACTGGCCGAACCGCGCGGTCGAGCTGTTGTGCGAGATCTCGTTCACGCCGCTGTGCAGCCCGACGCTGCTCAACAAGATCGGCGGCTTCTCCAAGCCGGCAGACGTGCTGCGCGCCAATCTCCTGCATCTCGGTGACACCGAGGACTGGGCGCGTTGGCTGGCGCTGTCCAAAGTCGAGAACCCCGACCCGGAAGGCGGCATCTTCTTTTCCGACATGAACCTGGTCTTTTCGGCGGCGATCGCCGGCCAGGGCATCGCCATGGGCGACGAGCTGACCAGCGGCCGGGCACTGAGCGAAGGCCGGCTGGTGCGCCCCTTCGACATAGCGATCAATTCCCCGCGCTCGTATTTTCTGGTCTCGGAACATGCCAAGGCGGCGCATCCGGTGCTGGAGGCGTTTGGGCGGTGGCTGAGGTCGAAGCTGTCGGAGAACCAGCGTTAATCTCCCCCCTCGAGGGGGAGATGGCCGCGAAGCGGCCAGAGGGGGTCGGTCCGACTGGGCTCGGCCCGGTCTGATTTTCGAAGAAAGAGGAAGTTGGCGCTTCACGCGAGACGACCCCCCCTCCGTCGCCTTCGGCGACATCTCCCCAAGATTGGCGCATAGATGAATCAAATTTGCCGATCAGGCGAAAACTATTCGGTTGCGGTAAGCCGCCGCCCTGCATACGATTTCGCCTACGCTAAGGAAAGGGCAGGATGCAGCAACCCGGCCGGGCCGCAGAGATCAAGGCAATCGGGATCGGCAAGAGCTTCGGCTCGTTCCGTGCGCTGGACGATCTGACGCTCGATATCGGCCGTGGCGAGTTCCTTACCCTGCTCGGCCCCTCCGGTTCCGGCAAGACCACCTTCCTGATGATCCTTGCCGGCTTCATTCAGCCGACCGACGGTCGCCTTTACAGCGACGGCGTCGATATCACCGAGCGGCCGGCCGAGCAGCGCGCCGCCGGCATGGTTTTCCAGGGCTACGCACTGTTCCCGCATATGAGCGTCGAGGCCAATATCGCCTTCCCGCTCAAGGTGAGAAAGAAATCGGCGGCCGAGATCAAGCGCCGCGTCGGCGACATGATCGAGCGCGTCGGGCTCAAGGGCCACGAAAAGAAACTGCCGTCGCAATTGTCCGGCGGCCAGCAGCAACGCGTGGCCCTGGCCCGGGCGCTGGTCTTCGAGCCGGGCGTGCTTTTGCTTGACGAGCCGTTTTCGGCACTCGACAAGGGCCTGCGCGGCCAGATGCAGGCCGAGATGAAGCGGCTGCACCAGGAGACCGGCACCACCTTCGTCTTCGTCACCCATGACCAGAGCGAGGCGTTGGCGTTGTCGTCTCGCGTCGCCATCTTCAACCATGGCAAACTGCTGCAGGTCGGCGCGCCCGACGAGGTCTACGACCGGCCCGACAACCGCTTCGTCGCCGAGTTCCTGGGTGAGATCAACATGCTGCCGCTGAAGGGCGTGCGCCCGGCCGACAATGGCTCGACCGGCCTCTGCGAAGACCGCGCGATCAGCATGCGCTGCAAGGCCGAGAAGGTCCGTGGCGACGCCATCCTGGCGATCCGGCCCGAATACATGTCGATCGCACGCGAGGCGGCAGCGGGCGAGAACGGTATTGCCGCGACTGCCGTCGCCTCGACCTATCTCGGCGCTGCGACGCGGCTCGATCTGACGACGCGCCAAGGCGCCAAGGTCACGGTCTCGGTGCCGAACGAGGTTGCCGCTTCCGCGCTCAGCAAGGGCAATTCCGTGTGGCTGACCTGGCCGGCGGAAAAGGGTTTCCTCCTGCCGGACGGAGGACAATGACGATCGGCGTAGCGAAGCTGAATTCGCCAAGCCGACTTCCGGAAAATATCAACGACAAAAAAGGGGAACTGACATGACAAACGAAACCAAGAAACATTCCATCGAGGCGCTGTCCGCCAGGGCAGTGCGCGGCGAGATCTCGCGCCGGCAGTTCACGCAACTAGCCGCACTGGTGCTGGCCGGCACGCCGATGCTGCTGCGCTCGACCGGCGCCTTTGCCGCGGCTAAGGAACTGGTGCTGGTCAACTGGGGCGGCGACGCCATCACCGCCTATGACGCGGCTTATGGCCAAGCCTTCACCAAAGAGACGGGCATCACCGTCAAGATGGACGGCTCCGGTCCGACCGAAGGCGCGATCGCGGCGCAGTTCAAGAGCGGCGCGCCGACCTGGGACCTGGTCGACGTCGATCCGTTCTCGGCCATCACGCTCGGCGCGCAAGGCATGCTCGAGCCGATCGATTATTCGATCGTCGACAAGAAGAAGATGCGGCCGGGCTTCGGCTGGGAGTACGCCGCCTCGACCTATTTCTTCTCCTATGTCATCGCCTACGATGCCGAGAAATACGGCAGCCAGGCACCGACCGGCATGGCCGACTTCTTCGACGTGGCAAAATTCCCCGGCAAGCGCTCGCTCTACAAATGGGGCGTGTCGAGCTGGGAAGCGGCACTGCTTGCCGACGGCATCGCTCCGGCCTCGCTCTATCCGCTCGACCTCAAGCGCGCGCATGACAAGATCGCCGCCTTCAAGGAGAACGTCGTAGCCTATTGGGGTGGCGGCGCCGAAAGCCAGAGCGTGCTGCTCAATGGCGAGGCCTCGATGGCGATCGTCTGGTCGACCCGGGCTTCGCTCATCGAGCAGGATTCCGGCGGCAAGATCAAGTTCATCTGGGACCAGGGCCTGATCTCGCCCGGCGCGCTCGCCGTGCTCAAGGGCAATCCCGGCGGCAAGGACGCGGCGATGAAGTTCATCGCCAGCACCCAGGACCCGGAGAAGGAACTCATCATGTTCGACAAGCTCGGCCAAGGTCCGGCCAACCCGGCCGCCGACGCGCTGATCCCCGCCGACAAGAAGCGCATCAACCCCGTCGATCCCGAGAACATGAAAAAGCAGATCCCGCTCGACATGGATTGGTACGCCAAGAACTACGGGGCAGCACTCGACGAATACACGAAGATCATCTCCGCCTGACAAGCCGGGATAGCCGGGGGCGAGATGAGAGCACACCTCTCCGACAGGATGGGCGCGGCGCTGCTGATGGCGCCGCTGCTCCTCTTTCTTGTGCTGGCTTACGCCTGGCCATTCCTCGGCGTGGTCAAATGGAGCTTCACCCTGCCCACGCCGGGGCTGGGGCAGTACAATGCGCTGCTCACGGATCAGCTGGTGCAGTCGGTCTTCATCCGCACACTGCGCATCGCCGCGATCGTCACCATCGTTTCGGTTGCCGCCGCCTACGCCATTACCGTTGTCTGGGTGCGCGGCACGCCGGTGCAGCGCGTCGTGGCCGAGTTCTGCATCCTGGTGCCGTTCTGGATCTCGGTGCTGACGCGCGCCTTCGGCTGGGTGGCGCTTTTGTCCAATCGCGGCCTGATCAACACCTGGCTGCAGGCGGTCGGCTTCATCTCGGAGCCGCTGGCTCTGGTGCGCAACGAGTTCGGCGTTATCGTCGGCATGACGCATTTCCTCATCCCCTTCGCGGTGTTTCCACTGGCCTCTTCGATGCGAAGCCTCGACGACCGTGTGCTGCTGGCGGCGCGCGGCCTCGGCTCCAGCCGCATGCGCACCTTCTGGTCGGTGTTCGTGCCGATGACCCGCTCCGGCATCATCGGCTCGGCGCTGATCGTCTTCGTCTTTTCGCTCGGCTTCTTCGTCACGCCGGCGATTCTCGGCGGCGGCCGCAGCGTGATGATCGCCGAGCTGATCTATCTCCGCATCTTCCAGAGCCCGGACTGGGGCCTGGGTGCGGCGATCAGCGTGGTGCTGGTGCTGTTCGTCGGCGCGCTGATGGCGCTGCTTTTCCGCTATATCAGGCCGAAGCAGTTGGTGTAGCGCGATGCCGACCTACCGCCCCGGTCCCGTCTCGCTGATCCTCGCCGCCCTGGTCGCGCTATTCCTGCTGTTGCCGTTGCTCGCCGTGATCCCGGTGTCGCTGACGCCGAGCCGCATGCTGGCGATGCCGTCGGGCGAACTGTCGCTGCGCCATTACCGGGCGCTGATCGAGGATCCGCGCTGGATCAATGCGATCCTGCTCTCGATCAGGATCGGCATAGTCAGCAGCGCCTTTTCCACGGTGCTGGCGCTGGGCTTCAGCCTCGGCGTCTGGATGTTCCAGCCGCGCTTCACCGCCGCTCTCGTCGGCTTCGTGCTGCTGCCGATGGTGGTGCCGCCGGTGGTGTCGGCAATCACGCTCTATTTCCTGCTGACCTCGATCTCGGGGTTCTCGTCGTTCTTCGGCTATGACACCTGGCTGGGTGTCGCGATGGCGCATGCGGTGATGACGGTGCCCTTCGCCACGGTGCTGATCCTGGTGTCGCTCAGCCAGCTCGACCGCCGCATCGACCTCGCCGCCCGCGGCCTCGGCGCGACCGTATGGGAGCGCGCCACCCGCATCATCATGCCCAATATCAAGTTCGGCATCGTCACCGCAGCACTGCTCTCCTTCGTGCTGTCCTGGGAAGAGATCGGCGTCACCCTGTTCATCACCTCGGTCAACGCCATCACGCTGCCGCGGCTAATGTGGATGGGCCTGCGCGACAACATCGACCCGGCGATAGCAGCGCTCTCGGTGATCCTGATCGTCATCACCGTGCTGGTGCTTGTGGCGCGCAGCGTCGTGGTCAGGCTGCGCGCGGCGCAGTAGACGCGCCTCACGCCGTGGTGACTGGCGCAAATGAAACCTTGCGCTACGATTTTCGTTATAGGTAGTTCAACACGTCGAAGGCTTCGCCATGAACCAAGGATGGTTTTCCAAGCCGGTTGCGGTTGCGGTCGGCATCGTGGGAGATATCCGCAACATTTCCAATGCACGGCAGGCTGTCGAATTGCTGGAAGCCCACTGGCGCGACGCCGGCAGCGCCAAACACGGCTTGGCACTGCGCACATGCCGCCGCGCCATGAGCGACGATCGCTGGACCGAAGCCGCCAGGGACGCGTTCATCGAGGCCGCGCGGGAGGCGCACGTCCTGGTCGAGCGAGCCGTCGAACCGCAGGACCGGTCCAGGCAGGCGGGACCGTGATCGATTTATGAGAGCCTCGGTGGTTCGGCCGATCTATCGCATCTCAGGCAGCATGCAGCCTTGGAATGGCGCTGACGTCGACCTCGCGCTCCGCGTGCCACGCATCGTAAGCGGCCTGCATCCTGAGCCAGATCGCGGCGCCGTCGCCGAACATCTTTCCAAGGCGCGCCGCAACAGCCGGCGACACCGACTTCTTTTCGCGGATGATGTCATAAAGCTGCTGGCGCGAGATTCCGAGCAGATTGGCGATTTCCACCTTGGTCTTGCCGGTTGCCGGGATAATGTCGTCGAGCAACGCCCCGGGGTGGGATGGGCAGCGCTCCATCGGACGCATCGGCTCATACACGCTCATAATCGATTTCTCCAATCTAAGCCGTCTCAATGGTACTGTTCGAAATCGACGCCGACAGCATCATTGGCGTCGAATTCAAATGTGATGCACCACGGCCCGTTGACATGCACCGTGTAGCGGGTCGGGCTGAAGCCCTTCGACGCGTGGAAGTCGAAGCCGGGCAGGTCCATGTCGTCAGGCCTTTCCGAGACTTCCAAACGGTCAAGCCGGATAAGGATGCGCTTATGCATCTTGGCGTCGATCTTTCCGGTCTTTCCGGTTTGAAAGAGGTTCGCCAGCGCCTTGTGCTTAACCCATGGCGTGGCGGATTCTCTTGGACAGGCGGCTCAAAAATGCCGGTCTGGACGATGCGTCAAGCTTCCACGACAGCACCGCCGTCGCCATTTTCCGCGGCAATACCCCAACCGACAGGAACCAGGCGGCAAGGATCGCACGCCGCCGCAGGGATGCGGTCATTTCGAGGCTGGCGACGGCGCCGGCCGCCCCGAGCGCCAGCCGGGAATCGTCGGCCACGGGGTGTCGGTCTCGGTCCGCGCAAAGCGACGCCAGCCGCTCTTCCAGATGGACCGGATCGTGGCGGACGGCATCCGACGGCACGATGGTCAGGCCGATCCCGGAGGCTTGGTCGGACAGCGCCTGCATGCGGCGGAAATCGTGGGTTACCCGCCAGCGTGCCCGCTCGGCGAGCTTTTCACCGAACACCGAATGATTGGCGCCGTGGATCCGATAGGCGCCGAGGCATTCGTCGATGGACTGGACGTGCCCGTACATCGGCGCCAGCGTTGCCAGATAGCCGTCGGCGCCCTGGCGGAACTCCGGCTCCGGTATCGGCATGATCGATTCGAGCGTTGCGCGGTCAAAGGCGAGCCCGCTGGTCACGGTGGTCTGGTAGCGACCCTTGTGCAGCAGTTTCGGCATGACGTCGCCGCTGTCGAAAGGCAGTTCGGGCGGCGGAAAGACATCCTTGATGCGTTGCCCCTCGTCGACGATATGCAGTCTGGACTGGACCTGAGCGGTTGCCTCGTCCCAGGTGTCGACAATGGTGGAGACGGCGGTTGGATAAAGATAATCGTCGGCGTCGAGGAACAGGACGATCTTGCCCGAGCTCGCAGCGAAGCCGGTGTTGAATGCCGCCGCGTGTCCGCCATTTTGCGCTCGCGGGCATGCGAGGATCTCGTCGTGATACGATTCCATGATCGTCGTGGAATTGTCCTGCGATGCATCGTCGACGACGATGACCTCGACATCCGCGTAGTCCTGCTCGAGAGCGCTGTCGATGCTGCGTTTGAGGAACCGCGCGTAGTTGTAATTCGGGATGATGATGGATACCGGAAGCCGGTTTTGGACAGACTGCATCGCGTTTGACCTCGCATCTTGCTTTGGTTCGGCAAAAGCCCTCATGGGCTCGCCCTTCTTCAAGCGCCCCTCTTGACGCGCGACGAGTTCCCCGGAGGAGAAAGCTTGCGCTTTCCACGAGGAGACGGTCACGTTTCGCTTTGCGACTTCGTATTGAGGCCGCCATTGCCTTCAAGGGCTGCTGCCATGCTCAGAGGGTCGGCGGCAGCAAAAGCTCCGACGTTCGGCCAAGGTGATGTCGCAGCCGAGCCCGACGGAAATGTCTCGCCTCGCGATCAGGTCGGGAGCGAAGCGGACGGGTACCCTGAAGACATGGCGGATAGTGGCCTGCAAATGCGGCTGGAACAAGCCCCGCGTCGAAAACAGGGCCACTTCAGGTTGCGTTTCAGGCGGCATGCCGCGACCGCCGGCGCTTTTGCCCCGGAGCCGGCGAACCGCCTCCGGGGCTTATGGTCATGTGGCCTGAACAGTCAGGCGGCCTGCAAACCCGGCAGCGACAGGTCGACTTCCTCCGGTAAGTCGCCGGCCATGGCGGCGGCGAACTTCGTCTGATCGAGTTCTCCTTCCCAGCGTGCCACCACGACCGTCGCCACCGCATTGCCGATGAAGTTGGTCAGCGCCCGGCATTCCGACATGAAGCGGTCGACGCCGAGGATCAGCGCCATGCCGGCGACCGGCACGGTGGGGACGACCGAAAGCGTCGCCGCCAGGGTGATGAAGCCGGCGCCGGTGATGCCGGCGGCACCCTTGGAGCTCAGCATGGCGACCGCAAGCAGCAGGATCTGGTCGCCATAGGTGAGTGGCGTGTCGGTCGCCTGCGCGATGAACAGCGCCGCCAGCGTCATATAGATGTTGGTGCCGTCCAGATTGAAGGAATAGCCGGTCGGGATGACCAGGCCGACCACCGAGCGGTTGCAGCCGGCGCGCTCCATCTTGGCCATGAGGCCCGGCAATGCCGCTTCCGAGGACGAGGTGCCGAGCACCAGCAGCAGCTCCTCCTTGATGTAGCGGATCAGCGCCAGGATCGAGAAGCCGTTGTAGCGGGCAACCGCGCCGAGCACCACCAGCACGAACAGCAACGCGGTCAGGTAGAATGTGCCGATCAGCATGGCCAGGTTGGCGATCGAGCCGATGCCGTATTTGCCGATGGTGAAGGCCATGGCGCCAAACGCGCCGATCGGCGCGGCCTTCATCAGGATGGCGACGAGGCGGAAGATCGGCGTGGTCAGCGCCTGCAGGAAATCGACGACCGGACGGCCGCGATCGCCGACCAGCGCCAGGGCGACACCGAACAGCACCGAGAAGAACAGCACCTGCAGGATGTCGCCCTGAGCGAAGGCGCCGGTGATGGTGTCGGGGATGATGTTCATCAGGAAGCCGACGATGGTTGTGTCGTGCGCCTTCTCGGCATAGGCCGTCACCTTGGTGGTATCGAGCGTGGCCGGATTGATGTGCATGCCAGCGCCGGGCTGGACGACATTGGAGACGACCAGGCCGACGACCAGCGCCAGCGTCGAGAACACCAGGAAATAGATCATCGCCTTGCCGGCGACGCGGCCGACCTTCTGCAGGTCGGAAACGCCGGCGATACCGGTCGCCACGGTCAGGAAGATCACCGGCGCGATCACCATCTTCACCAGCTTGATGAAGGCGTCGCCGAACGGCTTCATCGCCTCGCCGGTTTCAGGATAGAAATGGCCGAGCAGCACGCCGGCGGCAATCGCCGCCAGCACCTGCACATAAAGATGCCGGTATAAGGGAAGTTTGCCGCGCGGCTCGGCGGCAGCGATTGCTGTCTGCATGACGTCCTCCATGGCGCCCCGATCGAAAGCTCGACTCCCCGGGGCAGTTGTTTTGACCAGCAGCCTCGCGACTGCTGAATTCGTGTTTGCAACAGCCGTGCCAGATACGCAGAAGAGTTATTCATCATTGATTTTATTGAGCATTCACAAACGTCCGCACAGCCGGACGCATGGTCAAGTGCGACTCTCCGCATAGGTCGAATTGTGTTTTGTGCGAGTTCATGCACAAATGGGCGATGCTGCAACGCCACGCCGGTGCCTTGTCTTCGACGCCCGAGCAACTCGCCAGGCGGGCGCGCCGAGCCTGGCTGCTGTTTGCGGCCGTCGCGCTTTTGATCGTTACGGCAGCGCTCTACGGCGCCGGCCTTTACGGCCGCACCGCCGAGATCGGGACCTTGGCGGCGCAGGGGCGTACCGACGCCAATCTGAAGGTCGCGCTGCTGCGCGCCGTGCTCGAAAGCCCGCGCGCCCTGCCCCTGCTTTTGTCCGCAGACCAGCAAGTGCGTGACGCGCTGTCGCAGAAAAACGCCGCGGCAATCGATGTGCTGAACCGCAAGCTCGACGGGCTGGTCTCCGGCACCAAGGCGTCGGTGCTCTATGTGATCGGCGCCGACGGACTGGCGATCGCCTCCAGCAACTGGCGCGAGCCGATCAGCTTCGTCGGCAATGACTATCGTTTTCGCGATTATTTCTCCGGCGCGATGCAGGCCGGAACCGCCGAATATTTTGCGCTCGGCAATGTCAGCAAGCGTCCCGGCCTCTACATTTCGCGGCGCGTCGGCGATGCCGCCGCACCGCTCGGCGTCGTCGTCGTCAAGATGGAGTTCGACCAGCTCGAAGCCGACTGGCGCGAGGCCAACCGCCCGGCCTATGTCAGCGACGAGAATGGTGTCGTGCTGATCACCAGCGTGCCGTCCTGGCGCTTCATGACAACCGCGCCGCTGGCCGCACCCAAGCAAGCCGCAATTCGCGACAGCCAACAGTTCGGCGACGCGCCGCTTGTGCCGTTGCCGATCATGCACGCGCAGGCGCTCAGCCCGGATGTGTCGCTCGTCCACGCGGTGACGCCCGGCGGCAGCGACGCGCAGTATCTCAGCCTTTCGACGCCGGTTCCTTCGACCCCCTGGCGGCTCGACTATCTGATCCCGGCTGAAGCGCCGATCGCCGCTGCCGTCCGCGAAATGCGGCTTCTGGCACTGGGTGTCGTCGTGCCGCTGCTCGGCCTGGCCGCGTATCTGTTGCGGCGCCGGCAGTCGGCGCAGATGCGGATTGCCGCCGAACAGGCGGCGCGCACCGAACTCGAACGCCGCGTTGTCGAACGCACCGAGGATCTGAGCCGAGCCCGCGACCGGTTGCAGGCCGAGATATCAGACCACCGCAGCACGGAAGCCAAGCTCCAAATCGTGCAGCAGGATCTGGTCCAGGCCAACCGCCTCGCCATCCTCGGCCAGGTCGCCGCCGGCGTCGCCCATGAGATCAACCAGCCGGTCGCCACCATCCGTGCCTATGCCGACAACGCCCGCACCTTCCTCGACCGCAAGCAGACCGGGCCGGCTGAGGAAAACCTCGGCGCCATTGCAGCCCTTACCGAACGCATCGGCTCAATTACCGAGGAGTTGAAGGCATTTGCCCGCAAGGGCCGCACAGCCGCCGAGCCTGTCGAATTGCGCGGCGTCATCGAGGGCGCCGTCATGCTGTTGAGAAGCCGCTTTGCCGGCCGGCTCGACGCATTGGTCGTCGACCTGCCGCTGCCGAGCCTCAAGGTCATGGGCAATCGGGTGCGGCTCGAACAGGTGCTGATCAATCTCTTCCAGAACGCGCTGGAGGCGCTCGACGGCCGCGACGACGCTCATGTGCAGGTCTCGGTCGAAGAGACCGCGGACGGCGTGACGATCAGCGTATCCGACAACGGGCCCGGCATTCCGCCGGCGATCCTCAAATCGCTGTTCACGCCGTTCAACACCTCCAAGGAAAAAGGCCTTGGCCTCGGCCTCGTCATCTCCAAGGACATCGTCGCCGACTATGGCGGACGCATCGAGGTTTCGAGCGGCGACAGCGGCACCCGCTTCACCATTCATCTCCAGAAAGCAGCGTAAGCCATCATGACGAACGACAATTCCGCACCGGTGGTCCTGATCGATGACGATCGCGATCTCCTCAAGGCCACCGCGCAGACGCTGGAGCTTGCCGGCTTCTCGGTCTCGGCCTTTGCGGTGGCGGCCGAGGCGCTGGCCACGCTCGACGCCGGTTTTGCCGGCGTCGTGGTGTCGGATATCCGCATGCCTCAGATCGACGGCTTGCAGCTTTTCAATCGCATCCTGCGGCTGGATGCCGACATTCCCGTCATCCTCGTCACCGGCCATGGCGACATCGCCATGGCCGTCAAGGCGATCAAGGACGGCGCCTACGACTTCATCACAAAGCCCTTCGCCGCCGACCGGCTGGTGCAGAGCGTGCGCCGCGCAGCGGAAAAGCGCCGCCTGGTAATGGAGAACCGGGCCTTGCGCGAGGCGGCCGGAGAGGCGCAGGACAGCCTGCCGCTGATCGGCCAGACGCCGGCGATGGACAGGCTGCGCCGTACGCTGCGCCAGATCGCCGATACCGACGTCGACGTGCTGGTGACCGGCGAGACCGGCTCCGGCAAGGAGGTGGTGGCAAGTCTTCTGCATCGCTGGAGCCGCCGCGCCAAAGGCAATTTCGTCGCGCTGAATTGCGGCACGCTGCCGGAGACCGTCATCGAGAGCGAGTTGTTCGGCCATGAGGCCGGCGCCTTCACCGGCGCGCAGAAGAAACGGATCGGCCGCATCGAGCACGCCAGCGGCGGCACGCTGTTCCTCGACGAGATCGAAAGCATGCCGGTCTCGACACAGGTGCAGATGCTGCGCGTGCTGGAGATGCGCGAGGTCACGCCGCTCGGCACCAACGAGGTGCGGCCGGTGGATCTGCGCGTCGTCGCCGCCGCCAAGGTCGACCTCGGCGATCCGCGCCAGCGCGGCGCTTTCCGCGAGGATCTCTATTACCGGCTCAACGTGGTGACGATCTCGATCCCGCCGCTGCGCGAGCGCCGTGACGATGTCCCCCTGCTGTTCTTCTATTTCGCCGAGCGCGCCGCCGCCCGCTTCCACCGCCCTGTGCCGGCAGTGCCGGCGACGGTGCATCGCCATCTGAGCGACCATGACTGGCCGGGCAATGTGCGCGAACTGGCGCATTTCGCCGAGCGGTTTGTGCTTGGATTGGAGGAAGGCGCCGAAGCACAACCCCCTGCCCAGGCTCAATCGAACGCCGCCATGAAGCTGCCTGAGCGGCTGGAGCGCTACGAGGCCGACATCATCCGCGAGACGCTTGGCCGCAACGACGGCGATGTCAGGCGCACGATCGAGGCGCTGGGGATTCCGCGCAAGACCTTCTACGACAAGCTCCAGCGCCACGGCATCGTGCGCAGCGATTTTTCCCGGTAATCGCCGCCGGCCTCGCGACCGGGCGGCTCGGCTATTTGGCGTCGTGGAAGATGATGCCGACAGTGTGGCGCATGCCGGAGCGTAGCCGGCTGACGCCGTGCCTGAGGTTGACGCGGTAATTGCCCTTGCTGCCCTGGACCGGACGATTGTGGACCGCGAAGGCGACTGCATCGCCCTGGCGCAGCGGCACCACCTCGACGCGGCTTTGCATGCGCGGACGCTGCTCGGTCAGCACGAACTCGCCGCCGGTGAAATCCTTGCCTGGTTCCGACAACAGGATCGCCACCTGCAGCGGGAAGGCAAGATCGCCGTAGAGATCCTGGTGCAGGCAGTTGAAGTCGCCGGGGACATATTGCAGCAGGAGCGGCGTCGGCCGCGTCTGGCCCTGCTCGTGGCATTGCTCGAGGAACGCGGCGTGTTCGTCGGGATAGCGCTGCGCGATACCCATGCGCGCGTTCCAGTCGTTGGCAACCGCGGCCAGGCGCGGATAGAGCGCGGTGCGCAAGCCGCCGATCAAGTCGGGCAAGGGATAGCGGAAATAGCGGTACTCGCCCTTGCCGAAACCATGCCGCGCCATGTGCACATGGCTGCGGAAATGGCTCTCGTCCGGATAGAGCCCGGCGATATGCCGGCACTCCTGCGGCGTCAGCAGCTTTTCCATCACCGCGCAGCCATAGCCGCTCAGCTCATCGGCCAGCGTCCGCCAATCATATCCGGCAACGCGCACCTCCGCCGATTTCACCGCCGCTTTCGCGCCTATCGAATGGATGGTCATGGCTTCGCCTCCTGTGGCTTCTCTGTCATTGAGATGGGTGAAACGGCGCGCGCGGACCACCCGTTTCTTGCCGGGTGAGGTTCGCGGGACTGGACGTCATTCGATTTCCGATTTCGTGGTCATGGGCTAAACTTGTTCCACTCAACGGGACCGCCACCTCCATGATCGTCCAGACCTGCATCAATGGCGCGCGCAGCGCCGATTTCCACCCCCGACTGCCGCTTGATCCCGAAGCCATGGCGCGAGACGGCGCGGCCTGCGTGGCCGCAGGTGCGGCCGAACTGCATGTTCATGCCCGCGGGCTCGATGGCCGCGAAAGCCTTGCGCCTGACGCGATGGACCCGACCGTGCTGGCGCTCCGCCGCGCCTGCCCGGGAACGCTGATTGGCGTGTCGACGGGTGCCTGGATCGAGAACGACGACCAGCGGACGCTGGCCGCGATCGCCGCCTGGAGCGAGCTGCCCGACTATGCCTCGGTCAATCTCAGCGAGAACGCAGCGCCCGCCGTCATGGAAAGCCTGCGCCAGCGCGGCATTGGCATCGAGGCCGGGCTCGCCTCCGTTGCCGACGCCGAACGCCTGGTGAGCCTCGACCATGGCAAACGCGTGCTGCGCATCCTGATCGAAATCTCCGAGCAGGAGCCGGACGCTGCGCTTGAGATCAGCGACGATATCGCCGCCGTGCTCGACGGCGCCGGAATGCGCCGGGCAATCCTGCTGCACGGCGCCGACGCCACGGTCTGGCCTTTCGTGCACCGGGCGGCGGAACGCCGTTGGTCGACGCGCGTCGGACTGGAAGACGGCAAGGAGCTTCCTGATGGAACAGTAGCACCCGGTAACGCTGCGCTGACAGCGGCAGCCGTCGCTATCTTCGAGACCAGTCGTTAGCACGGGGAAAGCGTCGATGGCCGCCGATCCCCCTCTTCAGGGGGGAGATAGCAAGTTTTGGCAAATAGGCAGGTCTAAGTCGGCGAACTCAAGCGTGGCAGCATTCAGTAAAATCTATATAAAACTTTACATATTAATTAAACCAGCAATTAATCAGCACATCAACGACCCCGTATGTTAGTGCTCTCCCGCACCGGGGACCATTTTTATGAAAATCATTCCGCAGAATGATCACGCCGCGCCGCGCCGGATTCAACAGTATACATCGATACAGATCCTGCGGGGGCTGGCAGCCCTCATGGTTGTTACCTATCATCTTCCGGGCGCACTGGGCATGCTCGACCTGCGTATTCCCGTTCTGAACAGTGGCGTCGACTTGTTTTTCGTCATCAGTGGTTTTGTCATGGTTCTCTCGACGGAGAACAGACGCTCAGACCACCGTGCTTTTTTGATGCAGCGGTTCACGCGCGTCGTTCCGTTCTATTGGGTTATGACCTTCGTCATGGTCGCCGCACTTTGGTTGTTTGCCGATCGTGCAGTGTCTCTTGAGCAGATCACCAATAGCCTGCTTTTCATACCCTATCTCGATACGGTCACAGGCTATGTCCAACCGGTGCTTGGCGTGGGTTGGACGCTCAATCTGGAAATCCTGTTTTACATTCTGTTCGCGGCGACTATGCGTGTCGGCACGCTGACGCAAATGGCCATGGTCGGCGTTGTCTTTGCAATCGCCGTAGCGGCGCGCATCGTCTTCAAACCCGCCGCCGACACTGTGCTGTTTTTCTACACCACGCCAATCCTGTTTGAGTTCCTTGCCGGCATGGCGCTCGGCCACCTGGTCGGCAGACTGGCGCGTCTGCCTGCCGTCCTGGGTGTCTCGGCGCTCGTGTTCGCCATCGTGTCCATGCTGGTGATGGTACTTGGCTTCAACTTGCCGCGAACCCTTGCTCAGGGACTCCCCGCGTTGATCCTTGTCGCGGCTTGCATCAGCCTGGAAAGCTACTTCCGGCTTTTTGCGCCCCGCGTGCTGGCAACATTGGGCGATGCTTCCTATTCTCTCTATCTGACGCATCCTATCGTGCTGCTTGCGACCGCTCCTGTCGTTGCAAGCGCCAATGTATCACCATGGCTTGCAGGCATGGTTCTTGTCGCCGCCTGCATTGCCGTCTCCCTGGCCAGCTATAGTTTTATTGAAAAGCCGCTTTTGGCCATTTCGCGGATGAGCCTCTCCGCCTATCAGGTGAAGGCATGAGTTGCGGCTGCGCCTCGCAACGATTTTGCGACACGACATGCACAGAACAAAGACTTAAAGGGCGTCCCAGGGTCCGTTCAAACGCGACGCGCTCAAAGTGCAAAAAAAGCTGCCCGGTTGGACCCGAAGCAGCTTATTGTTTTATGCACTTCGGCAATTTGCCAGTGGCTACTTTGCAATCATGTAGGCATCGTCAGTGTAGAGTTTGCCAACTCCACCATAGTGACCCACGCCAAACACGAATGACTGAGGTGTACCTGATCCGTCGGAATCCCGCCCGACCGGCCAGGTTGCGTTTGACGATGATTGCCAAAACACCCCGTCCAGATACCAATCGATGCATACCCCTTCATAGAGATCCGCGCGCAGCTGAAACCAGCGGCCTTTCGGTGCGGGAACATCGTTAGCCGGATTATGCACTCCGGCCGCTGCATTCTCCACATGCAGCATCACCACATCGTCAGTCGAATTGTCGGTCAGGTTGACCCACCACGTTGGGTCCTGCTTGAAAGGCGATTGCTCGGTCACCTTGAACTGGAAGATATTCGCCCAGCCGTTTCCCGCGTATTGGTAATCGGAGGGAATGAAAAACCACGCGACATAGGTTCCATCGATCCCTGACGGCGGCACCGCCTGGAGTGGACGTCCGAAAGCGTCGTTCTTGGCCAGGCCGCCTGCAAAGAGCCACTCCTTGTAGACTTTGGAGTGGGGCTTCCCGGCATTGATGGCGGCCAGCGTCGTTTCGAACTTTCCGAAGCTGTTGCCGCCGTGCGAGGATACATTCCCTGCGCCGGTCGAGACAAGGCCGCTGACAATTGCGTTCAGGCTGGGATCGGCTTGCGCGGAATCCTCCGCCTGAACGAAAGACCAGTCGGTGTAGCACGAGGCGCCGGTGCAAGGCCCCTCCTCCCAGTCCGCTCGCCAGTAGGGCGCATTCTGGGCATATGCGGCGCCAACTGGCGCCATGGCGGCGGTAATGGTGCAGATTGCCGTGAGCACCAACAGATGAAAAATCTTCTTCATGTCGATTTACCGTTCCTTTCTAAACATGAGATTCCAGGCACCTCTTGCGCCATTTGCTTCTTTCACCCTTGAACACAGCGCGTCCCGAACGGCGCTGTCCCGCCAACCTCAAGCCGGCGGCGCTGAACCTTCAAAGGTATGGGAAAACAAAAAACCCGCCTCGGGGAGGCGGGTCTTTGGAGCCAATTAGCACCATACCCAGATTAGTAGCATAGCTGCCGGCACAAAGCAAGAACAAAATGTGGCGTCCTCGACGAAACTGCCGACAGGCATAGGGGCACCGCGGACGGCGTGGCTCTTGCCATTGTTAAAAATCTCTCATAAGGTATTTTCATATCCGAAAGAAAATCCGACCGTTTATTTCCCTTTATGAAAGCATGAGCGTTTGCGGGAACATCTCGATCAGACCGACCGGCGACTGGTCAAGCTGCTGTCGCAGGATGCGCAGCTTGGCGTCAACCGCCTCGCCGAGAAGATGGCGATCTCGGTGCCGACGGTGCGCATGCGGCTGCGCAACCTGCTCGACCGCAACCTGCTCAAGATCGTCGGGCTGCTCAACCTCACCGAACGCCCCGAGCTGATCTCGGCGATCGTCGGCATCAATGCGCAGGGACGCGGCCGCGCCCGGGAACTGGCGCAGCGCATCTCCGAACTGCCTTTCGTGAACTCGGCCGCCGTTGTCACCGGACGCTTCGACATCATCGTCGACGTGACCGTGGCCGGCGATGTCGCCGATCTCTACCGCGTCACCAGCGAGCTGATCCCCGGCGCCGGTGAGCCGGGCGAAGTCGTGCGCAGCGAGACCTTCGTCGTCATGGCGTCCTGCAACAAATGGGTCAGCCTGCCGGAAGGCTGCTGGTCGGACGAGACGCGGAAGGAAATGGCATGAAGATCGCGGTTCTCGGCGGCCTCGGCCTGCAAGGCCGGGCGGCGATCGCCGACCTCGTTGCCAGCGACGGCGTCGAGCAAGTGGTCTGTGTCGACACCGCAACCGACGGCGCTGCGCGGCTTGGCGGCCTGACCGACCTTGCCCGGGTGCGTTTCGTCGTGCCGGAGGGTGCGATCGGCCCAGCATTGGCCGATGTGATGAAGGACGCCGACGCGGTCATCGACCTGTTGCCGCAACCGCTGATGCGCGAGGCGGTGCAGGTGGCGATCGCGACGCGCACGCCGCTGGTCACCACCAATTACGGCAAGGCCATCGCGGATCTCGCGCCCGAGGCCGAAAAGGCCGGCGTCTCGATCGTCACCGAATGCGGGCTCGACCCCGGCATCGACCTTGTGCTCTACGCGCGCGCCGCAAGCCAGTTCGACACCATCACCGCGATCGATTCCTACTGCGGCGGCATTCCTGAGCCGAAAGCGGTGGTCGAGCCGCTGCGCTACAAGGTGAGCTGGAATTTCGACATGGTTCTGGTCAGCCAGAACCGCGACAGTGTGCTGGTCGAGAATGGCGAACGGGTCGATGTGCCGGCCGCCCGCCAGCACGACAATCGCTTCATCCACGAGATCGAGGTGGCGGGGCTGGGCAGGCTGGAAGCCTTCCCCAATGGCGACGCGCCGCATTATGCCGGCATGCTTGCCGCCGCAAAGGGGCTGCAGCGCTCCGGCCGATATTCGCTGCGCTGGCCTGGCTGGTCGGCGTTCTGGGCGCCGCTGAAGCAGCTCGGCTTCCTGTCCGAGGAAAAGGTATCCGGCACCGGTGTCAGCCCACGCGAATTCCTCGGCCGGCTGCTTGGCCCGCAACTGCAATATGGCGCCGACGAAAAGGACCTTTGCGTCATGCGCAACGTCTTTGTCGGCAGCGAAGGCGGCCGCCGCAAGACGGTGACCTCGGAGCTGGTCATCGAACGCGACCTCGCCTCCGGCCTGTTCGGCATGAGCCTTGGCGTCGGCTATCCCGCCAGCATCGTGGCGCAGATGCTGGCACGGCGTGAGATCGCCACGCCCGGCCTGCTCAACCCGCTGCTGCATGTGCCCGATGGCCGCTTCCTCGACGAGCTGGCCAGGCGCGGCATCAAGGTTGCCGAAATGGTGAGCTGGGACTGAAGGATTTTCGAACGGTGGTTGCCGCCGGCAACGGCGCTGCCGTTCAAAAAGCACCCGATGGGGTGAAACAACAAGTGCAACAACAAACGACAACAAGGAGGAATGCCCAAATGAAGATTGCCAAGCTTTTCATCGCCGGACTTGCGCTCGCCGGCCTCACCGCTGCCGCCAGTGCCGGAACCCTCGACGAGATTACCAAGCGCGGTGAGTTGCGCGTTGCGGTGCAGACGCAAGGCCCGCCCTTTTCGCTGGTGGGTGCCGCCGGCGAACGCACCGGCAGTTCGGTCGAACTCGCCGAACTGATGGCCAAGGAAATGGGCGTCAAGATCACCTTCCTCGACTTCGACTGGGACGGCCTGATCCCGGCGCTGCTGTCGGGCAAGGCCGATCTTCTGGTCGCCGACATGACGCCGACGCTGGCGCGCGGCATGAAGGTCGCCTTTACCAAGCCTTACATGTACACGGGCAGCACCGTCTTCACCAAGGCTGGGACCGCCTTCAAGTCCACCGAGGACTGCAAGGCCAAAGGCACCAAGATCGCGGTGCTGCTCGGCGCCACCGGCGAGAAGGAAGCCAAGGCCGCCTTCCCCGATGCCGACATCAAGAGCTACAAGGGCGGCGGCCCGCTGCTGCTCGACGCCGTCAATAACGGCCAGGCCGATTGCGGCGTCAACGACGTCTCGGCGGTCAAGGGGCAGTCGACCGCTTACCCAGCCGGCAGCTTCACCATCATGCCGGATATGCTGTCGAAGGAGCCGCTGGCCTTCGCCACGCGCTATGACGAGCAGGACCTGCTGGTCTGGATGAACCTGTTCCTCGATCAGGTCAGCCTCGACGGCCGCCTGCAGAAGAACCTCGATTACTGGGTGAATTCCGACGCCTGGAAGAAAGACCACTAACGAACAGGAGTAGGGAGTAGCGAGTAGGGAGTAGAAATTAGGGAGCATGGAGTGGCTGATGGCATTCCGGACACCTTCACTACTCACTACTGCCTACTCACTACTGCCCACTCACCATGCTCGAAAACTTCAGCTTCCGCACCATTGTCGAATATCTGCCCCTGTTCGGGCAGGGCCTCGTCACGACCGTGTGGCTGTCTGTCCTGTCCTTTGCCGGCGCGCTCGCCGTCGGCATCGTGCTCGCCGCGATGAATTTGCAGCGCGGCCGGCTGTTCCGCGTCCCGGCCAAGGCCTATATCGACGCGGTGCGCGCCACGCCCTTGCTGGCGCAGCTTTATTTCCTCTATTTCGGCCTGCCGCGGCTCGGCTTTATCCTGCCCGAGTTCGTCGTCGGCATCCTCGCTTTGTCACTGAACAGCGGCGCCTATGTCGCCGAGATCATCCGTGCCGGCATCCTGTCGATCCCGCGCGGCCAGGTCGAGGCCGGCGTCGCTTCGGGCATGACCTATGTCCAGCGCATGCGTCTCGTCATCCTGCCGCAGGCGTTCAAGGTGACGATCCCGCCGCTGCTCGGCCAGGCGATCGTGCTGGTCAAGGATTCCGCCCTGTTGTCGCTGATCTCGGTTGCCGAGCTGACGCGCGCCGGACAATTGCTCGCCTCCGACCGCTTCATGCCGGCGGAAGGTTTCATCACCATCGCCGCCTTCTACCTCCTGCTCTATTACGGGCTGAAGGGGCTGGCGGCGCTCTCCGGGCGCTGGCTCGGCCTCGCGGGGGCACGGACATGATCTGGCAGCAGCTGCAAAGCATCGCCGGCAGCTACCCCCTCGCCTTGCGCGGCCTCGGCATGACCGTGGTGCTGTCGCTGATCGGCCTGGTGCTGGGCACGCTGCTCGGCTTCGGCCTCGGCATCCTGCGCACCGGCGGCAACCGGCTGATCAGCGGCGCGATCGGCGCCTGGGTCGATCTGATCCGCGGCACACCGTTCCTGGTGCAGATCTTCCTGATCTTCTTCATCCTGCCGGAACTCGGCATCGAGCTCGACGCCTTCACCGCCGGCATCATCGCGCTGACCAATCTGGCCGCCTGCTTCATCTGCGAGATCGTCGTCGCCGGCATCCGCTCGGTGCCGACCGGCCAGGTCGAGGCGGCGCTGGCGTCCGGCCTGTCGCGCTGGCAGCGCATGCGCCAGGTGGTGCTGCCGCAGGCGATGCGCATCGTGCTGCCGCCGCTGGTCGGGCAATATGTGCTGCTGATCAAGGATTCCTCGGTCGTCTCGGCCATCGGCCTGACCGACCTCACCCGCGTCGGCTGGCTGGTGGTGCAGCGTGTACCCAATGGGCTGCTGGTCTTCTTCCTCGTCGGGCTCGGTTACTTCATCGTCTGCTACCCCCTGATCATGCTGGCCCGCCGGCTGGAGCAACGCATGGGCGCGGCGCATGGCGAGGTGCAGTTGTGATGTCGAACCTTAGCAAAAATGGCACTGGCATGATCGAATTTCGCGGCGTCAACAAATGGTTCGGCCAGCTCAACGTGCTCAGGGATATCACGCTGAGCGTCGAGCCGCGCGAAGTGGTCGTCGTCTGCGGCCCGAGCGGCTCGGGCAAGAGCACCCTGATCCGCTGCATCAATGGCCTGGAGACGATCCGCGACGGCGACCTGACGGTCGACGGCCAGCGCCTCGGCGACGCCGCCACCAACATGACGCGGCTGCGCACCGAGATCGGCTTCGTCTTCCAGTCGTTCAACCTCTATCCGCACAAGACGGCGCTCGAGAACGTCACGCTGGCGCCGATCCATGTCCGCAAGATCCCGCGCACCGAGGCCGAGAAGGCCGGGCGCGAGCTGCTCGCCAAGGTGGGCCTCGCCGACAAGGTCGATGCCTATCCGGCGCAACTCTCAGGCGGCCAGCAGCAGCGCGTGGCGATCGCGCGCTGCCTCGGCATGCGGCCCAAGATCATGCTGTTCGACGAGCCGACCTCGGCGCTCGACCCCGAGATGATCTCGGAAGTGCTCGACGTCATGGTCGCCGTGGCCGAGGAAGGCATGACCATGATGGTGGTGACGCACGAGATGGGCTTTGCCCGCAAGGTCGCCCAGCGCGTCGTGTTCATGGACGCCGGCGCCATTGTCGAGAGCGGCACCCCGGACGAGTTCTTCTCGCACCCGAAGACGGACCGCAGCCGCGCCTTCCTGAGCAAGATCCTGCGGCATTAGGGTTCGAACTCAACTCAGCTGGCTGTCGTCGATGGCCGAGATGGATGGAAAGCGGCCCTTCGCTGGACGTTCCCTAATACGACAGATGCGCGCCGGGCTTCCTCTTAGGGCGGCCATTGCCGCACTTCCACCAGCCGCTTCCCTTATGCTGGCATCAAATCGATGACCCGCATGATCGCGACCGCACTGCTCGTGTTCTGGGTGCCTTCTGTCGTAGCGCCATTAGCGCAGGCCCAAACATCGCCCTTCTTGACTGTGAACTTTTGTTTGTTGTGAACGACCGAAAGTTCTCCCTCAGTCATGTGGCAGAGCATGTCGTTCTTCATCATGTTGTCAGTCGTCTTCGCTCCAGGCTGAATGACAACATCGCGCAGCTTCACCGTTGCATAGGCTGGTATGACCGACTTGCGCTCACCAAGCGCTACAACTCTGACGCCGGGTGAGACCTCCTTGCCCTCATCGGGGCCGTAAGTCTGGGCAGCTGCTGGTGTCCCCCAAGCGATCAGAGGCGTTGCGGCCAGTGTAAGACCGAGTGCAATTGTGGATCTACGATTGACGGCTTCCATGGTTTCCTCCCTGTTCAAAAGTTGGTCGGAAAGGTAGGCCAACAATCAACGATGGGCCGTTGCGGCGAAGAGTCAACTGACCTTCCGAGTTAGTTCAGTCTCGCTCGCGGCTAGCGAGTTTCACAAACCACTCGGGCCGCCGAGACGGAGAGGGGGAATTGCGCTGACCATGTCATTGCGTGCGACCTTGTCCCGCCATCAAAGACATTTCATTCTTGCGAAGGCCCTCGCTGCCAAAGACCCCTCTCCGGCCGCTTTGCGGCCACCTCTCCCTCGCCCTGCGGCGCAGGAACCCAAGCCTATTGCGCATCCGCGTGCGTGCTCAATTCGGCCCTCTTCTCATCCGAGACGACGGCGAGGTCGAGCACCTTCTGCAATTCGGCGGCATGGCGAAACGACGGCTCGGCCTGAACGCCGTTGCGCACGGCATCGACAAAGCGCTGGTAGTTGGTCGCCACCGTTCCGGCGTCCAGAACTTGCCATTTGGCGTTCTCGACATCTTCGCCGATGCAGGCTTTCAGCTCCGAGCTGGTCAGATTGTGCACGACTTCGATGCCACCCTTGTCGCCGTAGATGCGCAGGCGGAGTTCGTTGAGATGGCCCGTCGCCCAGCGGCTGGCATGAACGACACCGAAAGCACCATTGCTGAAATCCAGCGCCATGGTGAAACTGTCGTTGGCATCGAGCTCGTACTCGCCGATCCGGTTTTCGGGCGCCTTGTCGAAGGACCGCAGGCGGCAGAACACATGGTCGATGTCGAGTGCGGCGCCATAGCTGGCGAAATCGAGGATGTGGATGCCGACGTCGCCCAGCACGCCATTGGAGCCGTGGCCGCGCGACAGCCGCCACAACCATTTCGGATCGGTGCGCCAGTCGCCCCAGAACTTGGATACCAGCCAGCTCTGCAGATAGGAGGCCTCGACATGCCTGACCGTGCCGATCTCGCCAGCCAGCACCATGGCGCGCGCTCTCTGCAGCGGCGCGACATTGCGATAGGTCAGATTGACCATGTTGATGATGCCGGCTCGCTCGGCGGCATCGGCCATCTCACTGGCCTTCTCGAAGTTTTCGGCCAGCGGCTTTTCGCAAAGCACCGGCTTGCCCGCCGCGATCAGCATCATGGTGGTCGGATGGTGGATGCGATCGGGCGTCACGTTCGCCACCGCGTCGAACTTGCCCCATGCCAGCGCCTCGTCCAGCGACGCGAAGCGGTTGGGGATGCCATAGATGTCCGAAAACTTGTCGACACGCGTACGGTCGAGATCGACGGCGCCGATCAGTTCGACGCCCTCGATCTTGCCGAACTGCCTGGCATGCTCCTCCGCCATCCAGCCCGTACCGAGTATCAACAGACGCATGATTCTTATCCTTAGGACAGGGCTTTATCTTCTTGTTCGATAATGGATTTGTCGTCTAGCGGAAGCCGGTTTCGCCGGCGGAATGAAGTTTTCCGCCACGCTCGACGATCGGCTCGAGCGCCTTTTCCACCGGTACGTTCGGCGCATCGAGGATGGCCGGATTGGAGCCTTGGGGGTTGTGCGCCCATCTCACCGCATTGCGCAGCACCTTGTGGACGTTGGCGTCGTGATAGGTCGGATACGTCTCGTGGCCGGGCCTGAAATAGAAGATGTTGCCGGCGCCGCGGCGATAGGTCAGCCCCGACCGGAACACTTCGCCGCCCTGGAACCAGGAGATGAACACGGTCTCGAGCGGCTCCGGCACGGCGAACTGCTCGCCATACATCTCCTCGTTTTCGAGCTCGAAATACTCGCCGATCCCGGCAGCGATCGGGTGGTTGGGGCTGGTCACCCAGAGCCGTTCGCGCTCGCCCGCCTCGCGCCATTTCAGCGTGCACGGCGTGCCCATCAGCTTCTTGAAGATCTTCGAGAAATGGCCGGAATGGAGAACGATCAGCCCCATGCCTTCCCAGACGCGGCGCGCCACGCGCTCGACCACTTCGTCGGCGACGGCGCCATGGTCCTTGTGTCCCCACCACAGTAAGACGTCGGTCTCGGCGAGACGGTCGGCCGGCAGTCCATGCTCCTTCTGCTCCAGCGTCGCCCACGATACCGAAATCTCCGGGTCGAGCTTCAGCGCATTGGCGATCGTCGCATGCATGCCCTCGGGATAGATGCCGGCGACCACCTCGTTGGTCCGCTCATGAATATTCTCGCCCCAGACGACAGCGCGTATTGTCATGATGTCCTCGTGATTGTTTGAAGCTGGAGCCGCCCCTGCGGGTCAGTCATAATATCCTCGGCCGGGAATGAAAACCTCGAGATTGGCCCAAACGTCCCCCAGCGTCGTCATCCCAGGGCGAAGCAGGAGCGAAGCGACGTCGCGAAGACCCTGGGATCCATGCCGTGACTTCTATGCGCTGCGACGGTGCAGAACCTCGATGCAAGAGGGATAAGAGGTGAAAGGGATTGCGACAGAACGGCGTTAAATCTGCATCGTTGCATTCTTCGGCTGATGCAACGGCATGGATCCCAGGGTCTGCGCTTCCGCTTCGCGTCCGCTCCGCCCTGGGATGACGAAGCCGTAAAGGACCGCGAACGCCCTAAGCGCCGCGGCCCTCTTGGGCGACGCGTGTCAGCGGCTTCGACAGGCGCGGCACCACGACGAGCCGCTTGATCTTGCCCTTCTTGTAGGCGGCGAGAAAGCGGGCATAGTCCTTGAAGACGACGCAGCCATTGGATTCGGCGCGCCCGCCGCGCAGCATGTAGGTGTGGGCGAGCAGGCCGTCGCGGCCATATTTGTTGCTGCCGCTGGCAGGGGTGAGACGCAGGGCCTCGACGCCATGGAAGCGCGATTCCCGCAGCGTCAGATTGTAGGTGTCGGGCGGCGTCGGACCGACATTCTTCTTGTGAACGTAGCGCGGCTGGTCGACCATCGCGCCCAGTCCCGAATGTGCCTCCAGCCGTGAGCCGTCGGGCATATAGACGGTCTTGGCCGAGATGTCGTAGACGGCGACGCCGCTGCCCATGTTGGGCGTGGTGAACAGGTTCCTGAAGGCTCCGCCGAGTCCGCCGGAAGGCAAGTCGGGCTTGGCATAGGCCAGCATGTCGCCGCCCTGCGTCTTCGACCGTTTGCCCGGCTTGCCCGACACCGCCGGCACTGCCGCTTGTGACGAATTGCGCGGCGACAGGCTGCCGGGTAGCGTCTCGACCGGCGGAGCGTCGGCCGTCTGGACCTTGCTCGCCCTGGATGCCTGGGCCCTGGATTTCTGGGGCGGCTCCGTTTTTGCTGCCTGGGCCTTTGATGCCTGATCCTTTGGCGCCCGGTCTTTCGAGGCTTGAGCCTGGGGCGCCGGCTCATCGATGTCCGCCTGCGGACGCAGCGTCGGCAGCGGAACGCTGTCGGGCATGTCGTCCTGCGGCGGCAGCGAGGCCAGTTGGACCTCAGGCTCTTGCGGCTCTTGCGAAGCTGCCGGCTCGCTTGCCACGACGGCTGCCGGGAGCACGTCGATCATCTGCTCCGGCAAAGTATTCGCCAGCGCCAGAGCCAGGCGCGACGAGCGTTCGATCTCCGCCACCTCCGGCCCGAAGCGCACCGATGCCGGGCCGTTCGGGTCGGGAATGCGTACCGGCTCGGCGAACCGGGCGGCGGCCGGCAGGCTTGCGAGCATGACGGGTGAGCCGGCACGGGCAAAGGCGGCGGCAAGCTTTTGCGGCGACAGCCCTGCTTTGGCCACCACGTCGTCGAAGCTCGATTGCCGCGATGCATCGGCGACGAGCGGCACCGTATTGCGCTTGAGACGCGCCGATTTTCCCTGGTGAACGAAATTCGACGCCGACCGCAGGCAGTTGGCATCGCACCCGTGCTGCAGCAGCTTGGCCGACAGCGCTGCGTTTGTCGCGGCCCATGTCGGGGCCTGCGCCTTTGCAAGGCTGCGGCGAGGATCGGCGAGCGCGATGGTGCGCGGCGCGAGCAGGCTTTGCGGGAGACCGTTGGAAGCGGCGGTGAGCGAGGTTCCCATCGAATAAAGGCCGGCCAAGGTCGCCGCCGACCATAAAGCAATGGCTGCGCCGACGGCCGGAACCGCGACCCAGCGCAGGCCGGGCCTCATCGAAGTCAATCCAGTTGCAGGACTGTCACCCCGGGTTTTCGCACTTACAAACGCCATTCAACCACTCTCAATCGGCCGATGCCGGCTAGCGGATTTCGCAGCCGTGACATTCACAGTTCGCCTGGTGCCCCCAGCACGCTTCGCGTCTGTTGCCGATTGATTCAAAAGATGGACAAAGTTGGTTAACCAATCCCTCTACCGACCGCCGATTGGGCGACGGCCACACCGAAAAACGCCCTCCAAAACCTGCATAATTGGCAAAACTGCCCTCCAATGATGACTTTGCTGCCCGTTTTTGTCGGCCGAGTCAAGAAAGCGAAATGACTAGACCTAGCTGGGCGGAGTCGGCCATGGCTGCGAAAGTGAAGCCGGGCCGACCAGAATCTTGCGGCCGGCAGCCGCCGTCATCGAGCCCCGGCGATCGATCAGACCGGTGATTATCGACCCGGCACTTGTCGACCTGCCACTCGGGCGAATGAACGATTACCGTCTGAGAATTCGGGATAGCGGCAAGATGTTTGCCGCGCAGCAGCTGAATGTCGCCAAGTGCCTGAGCGGGATATCCAACACCTAGACCACAGCCACCACTATGTGAGCCTGAATTTTGGCAGCAACCTTGCCGCTGCCATGCCTGTCTGCAATGGCGGCTGCGGCATAGTCGGTTGCAGCGTCCAGCTTCCCCGCCTCTCTGGCCTCGATTTCGTTGCGAAGGAGAGTGCCCTGGCAATAAGCAACGGCCGGAAGGCGCGGCGAGGAGGCACGGCTTTGTTCGGCTCTCGTCTCGATCACCACACCGGAAAAACCTGCGTCCTCCAGCTCGCCACGGATCAGTGCCGTATCGTGGTAGCCATGCGGCGTGCGTGCCAGAAAGCGCGGCGGATCGTTCGGAAAAATCCTCGCCAGAGCATTCGTCACATCGTCGGCAAACACGTTCTCCTCGATGCGATCCCATACGCTGAATAGAAAATGTCCTCCGGGCTTCAGGACTCGCCCGGCTTCGCGGTAGGCAGATGAGCGGTTGGGAAAGAACATCGCGCCGAACTGACAACAAACGAGATCGAAGGCCGCATTTTCGAACGGTAGCGCCAGAGCATCAGCCTGACGCCATTTGATGCGATCGTCGGGAGCTTGCCGCGAAGCGGCGTAGTCGAGCATCGGCTGGTTGAGGTCGGTTACGACATAGCTTGCATCGGCGGACAGTTTTGGCGCCAATGCGCGGGTGACAACCCCGGTGCCCGCGGCGGTTTCCAGAACGGCGCTTGGCGACAAGGACGCTGCTCGCCGTGCAAGATCTGCGGCGAACGGCTCGAAAATCAACGGCACCATATAGCGGTCGTAGTTTTCCGGAATTGAGCCGGCGAATACCTTGTCCGTTTCCAACATTGCTATCCCCCGCCGTCCGTTTGATGGCTCGTCAGCATAGCATGGAATTGTTTGCTATTCGGTCGCATTCGACCGGGAGGCGGTTCGCTCCCGGAAGCTCCGAAACGCCGTGCTGCAATTATCTGCATATGTGTTAATATCTTGTGGTCATGCGCATTGGTGCGTGGCCAAACATAAAATGGGAGGATGCGATGAAAACCATAAGTCGCAGGTCTGCAATCGCGCTTGGCGTGACGGCGGCAGCGGTAACGCCTTTGTTCACGCTGGCGGCTGCTGCAAAGGTCAAGAAATACGGCCCGAAGGAAGGCAAGGAGATAGCCCCCGGCGTCAGATTGGTCGAGGTCGGCACCGGCAATTCCGATATCCCCGCTTACAAGAGCATCTCAATTGTCGACATAGTCTTTCAGCCCGGAGCAGCCGCCCCTCAAATGGTGATGGACAACGACATGGTGTGCACCATTGCTGCCGGTGAATTCACGATCAAGAAGGCGGACAAAGAATTCAAGCTTAGGGAAGGTGACGTGTACACCTGCTCCAAGGGCAAGACCGACGAGGCAGCCAACACCAGCAAGGTAGTCGGCATCCACCGCATCGCCGTCTTGATACCTGCCTAGCGCATGCCAGCGAAAACCGGCCCGCGTCCTCGTCCGGACGCGGGCCTTTTGATGAGGTGCGTGCTTATGAGCCGTTTCTCCCTCCGCCCGCTTTGCAAGTGTGCGCTATATTAGAAATCACGCAAGTTTCTGGATGACTGCAAACCGGTCTGCCGGCCTGCAGTGGCGCCCCTGCATCGCCGCATTCGCAGGCCGGCACCGCGCTGGGCGTTTGGCTTCACGAACCGGCGCGGTGCTCCTCCCGAGCTGCCTCCCAGACCTCGCGCGCCGCGTCTGCGTTCAGCGCCGCAATTCCGAGGCCGACGATCAGATCCGGCCATGCCGAGCGCCATAGGAAGGCAGTTATCAACCCGGCCAGTATGATCGCGATGTTGGCGACGGCGTCGTTGCGGGCCGAAAGGAATGCCGCCCTGGTAAGACCGCCGCTGTGACGGCGGTAGCGCGCCAGCATGTAGGCGCACGACAGGTTGACCGCCAAGGCGCCCAACCCCGCCAGCGTCAGCGCTGCCGGCTGCGGCGGCACCGGCATGTTGAACTTTTCCCACGCGGTCCACAGCGTCGCCAGGCCGGGCACCAGAAGGATAAGCGCCAGCGCCATGCCGACCCGCGAGCGGGCACGCAGCGACCAGCCCATGGCGAGCAGTATCAGGAGATTGACCGAGGCATCTTCCAGAAAATCGACGCTGTCGGCGAACAGCGACACCGAGCCGATCGCCAGCGCCACGGCGAATTCGATGCCGAAGTAACCGAGGTTCAGCAGCGCGACGACGAGCACCACCCGGCGAAGGCCGTCCGACGTAATGGCTTGCTGCATAGTCTGCCCCGATGTGATGGCGTTAATGTTGTTGCTGGGCGTCCCGTTCCTCGACCGTCTCGATCTCGCAGGCTTTGAGGCCAGCCTAGGCCGAACATGGCACGTCTGTCACCAAAACGCCTGCGAGCCAAAACAGGATGGCCATCCTGTTTTGGGCGTGCCCTCATGCGCGTCGCTCGTCAGGCAAAGCCGGGAACCGGCTTGGTCTTGCCGCTCAGTTGCGCGCCCAATGTCAGGGCCTGCGGGAAATTCCGGACGATCGCCGCCATTACGGTGGCGCTGCCGGGGCGAAGGGCAATTCCGGCGAGGGCCGCGGCGGCGTGGACACGTGTCGAAAACAGTCTTTTCCAGGCCGCCTCGTAGCGTCTGGCGGCGGCCTCGCGCCCCGCTTGTCCACTTGGCGCGGATGCGAGTTCGCAAGCCAGCAGCCAGCCGGACTGAAGCGCCATCGAGATGCCCTCGGCGGTGACTGGGTGAGACTCTCCGGCTGCATTGCCGACCCGGAAGATGTCCTGTTCGTAGCAGGAGCGAATTCCCGGCCGGATCGGACCCGCGGCAAGCCAGGGACCATCGAGGTGCGCCGGTTCCAGGGCGTCTCGCACGCCCCGGCATGAATTCATGAGATGGCGCGAGACCACATCGGCGGCTGACACATGGCTCCGGTGTTCGGGGTCATGTTGTTTACGCAGCCGCGCGAGCACATCGCGGCGAATGCAGCACGAGATCGACAACCGTCCATGATCCACCGAGACCATGCCACCATAGCCGCCGGGAAAAGCCAGCAGAGGCATCAAATCCGGTGCAAGCGACGACCCGGTGAAATGCGCCTTGAAGCCGAGCAGGTCCGACGGCCGATTGGTCTTTGCGAGCTGGCTGGGTAGTGGTCCCGGCTCCCAGGAGCCGTGTGCGGCGACAATCACCGGCGCACGCAACATCACCGCTTCATCCCCGGCCTGAACTCGTACACGTTGCATCTCACCATCCTGGTCGATGGCGACGGCGCGGCAGGGCTGGAAGATTTCGACGCCCGCCGATCGCGCCGCCTGTAGAAGTAGAGAGTCGAGAATGTCCCGGCCGAGCGCCCGGCCGAAGCCGTGTTTCGCACGAGACCCAGCTCCTGCACCAGGCATTGCAGCCTCGACGGAGGTCTCACCGAAAAACAAACCGACGCGGCGGATTTCGGGGCCGGCATTGGCACGCCAGGCATCGCCGATCTCCAGCTGGTCGAGAAGCGCAAGATTGCTTGCCGAGATGTATTCGCCGCAGACCTTGCGGCGCGGAAATGCGGTCTTCTCCACAATGGCCACGGCCCATCCGCGCCGGGCCAGCGTGAGCGCGACGGAGGTGCCCGCCGGGCCGGCGCCTATGATGATCGCATCATGGGCCGACAATCGCGTCATCGCTCGTCACCGGCGCTGGCGCCGACGAAGATGTGGGAAAACGGGCCAGCGCGCCGTTCCTCGACCGGTGTGCCGTTGGCCGCAAGCCAGAGGCCGGAAAGCTCGCGGCCGCGAAAGCCGGCACGCACGCTCTGAGCCGCGTCGTTTCGTGTGACGTCGTTGGCGCCGATTGCCGGGAGAAGACGGGTCGCGGCCAGCGCCAGTTTCGCCCGCAGCGGCTCCGTCGCGATGAGCAACGGGGCTTTCGGCCTGATGAGCGAAAACAGACGCACGAGCTGCGCATCGTCGAGATGATGCAGAAACAGATTGACGGTGATGGCGTCGAACCGCACGCCCTCGATCTTTCCTGCCCAATCGAAGATATCGGCGGTAACGCCTTCGGCCTTCCATCCCAGGCTGTCGAAATCACCGCGCAATTGCGCGGTGACGAGGTCGACGCGGTCGAGCATCACCAGTTCGACCCCGGGCCAATGCCTGGCCATGCGCCGCGCCACCGCCAGCATGAAGGAGCCATCACCGGCGCCGATCTCCAGGATGCGGCGTGGCGGCGTTGGCACGAACCTCCTGAGCAACGACGTCATGATCGGCGCCTGAAACATCAGCATGTTGATGCGACGAAGGTCGCGGCGCGCGACAAGCGCTCGCGGATCGTCGGCCGCAAGTCCGTCGAGGATTTCCGGCGCAAGCTGCCGACGCTCCAGGCCGCTCATGACACCGTTCGAAAGAGCATGGTTTCCGCCGTCAATCCTGGTCCGAACGACATGCCGCAACCGAGCAGGCCGGGTGGCGCCTTCAACATCTCCTTCATCACGAACATGACGGTCGCGGACGACATGTTCCCATACCGGCGCAACACCTCGCGCGATGGGTCCAGCGCGGTGGACACCAGTTTCAGGGCCCTTTCGACGGCGTCGAGAACCGAACGTCCACCCGGGTGCACGGCCCAAAGGTCGATGTCTTCCGCCGATCGACCGCCGAGGATGGCGGCCTGGTTGCTCCGCAACGCTTCATGAATGGCTGCCGGAACCTGGCCGGAAAGAACCATTTCGAAGCCGTGGTCGCGAATGTTCCAGCGCATCAGCTCCCGCCGCTCCCTCGCCACCAGACAGTGAAAGCTATCGAGCTCGATGCCGGCCGGCTCGGCGGTCACGAGCGCGGCCGCGCAGCCGTCACCCCAAAGGCAGAACGACAGCAGCTTTTCGAGTTCAGTGGTTTCGCGCAGATGCATCGTGCAGAGCTCGATATTGACCAGCAGGACCTTGGCCTGCGGGTCGGAGCGGACGATGTGGCGGGCCAGCTTGAGGCCGTTGATTGCCGCGTAACAACCCATGAACCCGATCATCGTGCGTTCGACACTGTCCGGCAGCCCGCAACGGGCAACCAGTTCGAGATCGATGCCCGGCGCCGAAAAACCGGTGCAGGTGGTGACGATCAAATGGGTGATGCGGGAAGCGTCGTCGCCAAGCTGCAATCCGTCGATGCCCTTTTGCGCCAGAACAGGTGCTGCATCGTCGAACATTGCCATTCTCATCGCCGTTCCGGGAAACGCACCGCGGATGAAGGTCCCCGCCAGGTCGGCGGATGGTCCCGCGGGGTCGGACGCCGGCGCAAAGCAGGAATAGCGGTGCTCGATGCCGGCAACATCGGCCATGCGTTCGAAGATCCTCCGGCGATCGGCCGCGAGCATCGAGGCCGCAAAACGCAGGTAGAATTGATGAACCTCGTGCTCCGGCACCGCTGTCGCGATCCGGTTGATATAGGCCTTGACGGGCATATTCTGTCTCCTCGGCGTATGCACGGTGTGCCGCCGGAGGGTCTTTGGTTATTGACACCGATGTCGAACACCGGATTGAGCTGTTCGATAAACGTTTCCGGAAACTGATTTCTTCCCGAAGGTTCAGTACGTGCTGTTGGCAGGCAAACGGTTGGAGCCGGCGGGCGGTTGCGTCGCGCATCCAAAATCGCCACATCATGTTGACCTTCCATCTACTGGAAGGTCTATTACCTCCGACAAAGGAGATTTCCGCCATGAACATCGGCGTCGCATCCGAAAAATCCGGCCTGCCGGCCAAGACGATCCGCTACTACGAGGATATTGGGCTCTTGCACCCGGCCCGGACAGACAATGGCTATCGCGATTATTCGACGGCCGATATTCACCGGCTGCGCTTCCTGCAGCGCTCGCGAAGCCTGGGGTTTTCGGTCGACGAATGCCGCCAGCTGCTGTCGCTGTACCAGGACAGGGAACGGGACAGCGCCGACGTGAAGGCGATCGCGAAGGCCAAGCTGGTGGAGATCGACAGGAAGATCGCTGAACTGGTCGGATTGCGCGGCTTGCTCCACCATCTGGTCAGTCACTGCCACGGCGACGAGCGGCCGGATTGCCCGATCATCGACGAGCTGGCGGGACAAGGCGTCGCCCAGTGAGGCACGCAGCCATTGCAACAGTGCTGTCGCTTGCCTGCCTCTCTGTCGTGCTCGCCGCCGCCCATTCGGACCGTGATGCGGTCATCGAGGCTCGCCAGACCTCGATGAAGGAAATGGCCGAGGCGGCAAAGACGATCGCCGGGATGTTCGACGGCAAGCGGGCATATGACGCCGCAGCCTTCAAGGCGGCGGCCGAGACCATCCGCGCCCGCACCGGCCCTGCCCTGATTGCCGAATTCCCCCTCGCGACGTTGGGCGCGCCTTCAGGCGCCAAGCCGGATATCGACCCCGCCCGCGCGGAGTTCGAAGCACTGGCTCGTCATATCGGGACGCTGGCCCGCGCTCTGGCCTCCGACGCCGAGCGGGCGCCGCCGCGCATCACCGACGACATGAGAATGGGGTCCGGCCTGGCGATGGGCGGTGGCAGCCTGCTTGGCAAGCGGCCGGGGCCGGCGGAAGCCGATCCCGCCAGCATTCCCGCCGAGCACCTCCTGCACCTTATCCTGCAGGATTGCTCGAGCTGTCACTCGAAGTTCCGGCAAAGGGTCGAGTGATGGCCAGCTGGACGCCAGCCGGCAAGATTCGACCATCGGTCCTGGGTCAGTTTCTGTGCCTAGTTGTGCCACCAGATCTTGTATGCCGAAATGACCAGGATTGCGGCCAAGATTGGCAAGAGGACTTGCTCCGGCACGATGCCGAGCAGCAAGCCCCCGATGAACGTTCCGACAATTGAACCCGCTGCCATGACAAGCAAGAACGTCTTGTTCCTGCCGATCACTGAAAAGCTTTGATCCCGGCTGTAGCGGGTGAAGCCCACGAGCATGGTTGGCAAGCTCACCGCAAGCGACAGAGAGCCCGCCAGCTTAATATCGGCGCCGAACAGGAGAACCAGTGTCGGGATAAGAAGCTCGCCTCCTGCCACGCCTAGCAGAGATGCCACGATGCCGATTGCAAAGCCGGCAATGATGCCGGCGACGATCAGTGCCGCACCACTGAACAGCGGTTTGCCTGTCGCGCTCGGATCGTGACCAAAGACCAGAACGATAGCGATCAACACCAGCAAACCGGCAATCACCTTGTAGAGCGTTTGCGACTTCAATTTCGTTGCCCATCCTGCTCCGAACCAAGCGCCTAGAAGGCTGCCGGCCAACAGATTGAGTATGATCGGCCATTGCGCCGCGACGGAAGGCAGCGGCACCGCCGCCGCTCGGAACGGCAATGCCGTGGCGACGACGACCAAACTCGTCGCCTTGTTCAGGATCACAGCTTCGAGGGCGGCAAAGCGAAACAGGCCAATCAGGAACGGAAGGCGGAACTCTGCCCCGCCAAGCCCAATCAGTCCACCAAGCGAACCGACGCCAGTTCCAATGATAAAGGGAAAGATTCCACGTCGAATTGTCATCCGCCCATATGCTGCGAAGGCATCGAAGTTTTCAACCAGCGCGACTTTATACGTTCCGCTCTGGCTTACTCAGCAGTCCATTCGAAGTTCCGGCAAAAGGTCGAGTGATAGCGTCAGCTCCGCAGCTGCTGATTCGCCATGAAACTGCGCCAGCCGCCAAAATGCGAGATCTCCTTTGCATCGGTGAGGCCGGCACTTTCGACGAGGAAGCCTTTTGGCGACGTTCCATCGTCGAGCAGAAGCGTCCCGATGCCGAGCGGCGGCGGGATCGCGGCGACGAAGCGCCCGAAGGCTTGCGGCGAGAGCCGCCAGACTTCGACCTCGATCGCTGTCCCCTTGCCATTGCAGGTCCGCTCGAGCCCCGGTCGCGGCACCGACTGGCCGGCAAGCGCGTAAAGCCGGTAGAGCGGCGCCGTTCTCGCAGCCCGTGCGAACATTGCGCCGAGCTGCTGCAGCTGGCCGTTCAGCGCCATGCCCGATAGATGCGCGCCGACCACGGCCAGCTCGATCGTGCCTTCATCCACGTCCGCGCGAGCATTGCCACGCGGCGGCAGCGGCCAGCCGGTAGCGCCCAGCGAAAGGCCGCTTGCCGCATGCATGTCGCGCGCAAGCGACGCCGTCAGATGGTCCTTGCCCGCCGCGGCAAGCAAGGTGATGCTCATCGGCAAACCGTCGCTACGAGTTCCGCTCGGCACCGAAATGCCGCACATGTCGAGCAGATTGACGAAATTGGTGTAAGTGCCGAGCCGGCTGTTGGTGACGATGGGGTCAGCCAACACCGCTTCAACCGTGTAATGCGTCGGCGCGGTCGGCACGCAGAAAAGATCGACCATGGCGATGACCGGCGCAACCTTGGCCTTATAGCCTTGCAAGGCATAGAGCCCGTTGAAAGCGTCCGCCGCCGAAAGCTTTCGCGCACCGCCGATGATCTGCCGCGTCACCGGATGCATGGCCGCCTCGTTGGCTTCCATGAAGTCCTCGATCGCGGCGTAACGCTCCGCCACCCAGGCGCCCTCGTAAAGCAGATTGGCGGTGGCGTAGAAATCGCCGAACGGGATTTCGACCAGCCTGCAGCCCAGCTCTTCCAGCGCGGCAAGAGCGGCCTCGAAGCCCGCCTGCATCGCCTGGTCGCCGAAGAACGTCCAGTCGGCCCTGGCCGGCACGCCGACCGTCAGCACCGGCGGGCGCGCGGCAAGGGCTTGAATGGCGAAGTCGCGCGAATAGGGATCGGCGTTGTCCTTTGCCGCCGCGATCTCGAACACCCTGTAGGCGTCGTCGACGGTGAGCGCGAACACCGAGACGCAGTCGAGTGTCCGGCAGGCCGGCACGACGCCGGCGGTCGACAGCGCGCCGACGCTCGGCTTCAGCCCGATAATGTTGTTGAGACCGGCGGGTATGCGCCCCGAGCCGGCGGTGTCGGTGCCGAGCGCGAACGAGACGATGCCGCGCGCCGTCGCCACGGCCGAGCCGCACGAGGAGCCGCCCGGCACCAGTTTTGGATCGATCGCGTTCCTCGGGATCGGATAGGGCGTGCGCACGCCGACGAGGCCGGTAGCGAACTGGTCGAGATTGCTCTTGCCGACGACCAGCGCGCCGGCGGCCTTGAGGCGTGCGACGACATTAGCGTCTTTTACCGGCAAGTAGGCATATTCCGCACATGCTGCCGTCGTCGGCATGCCGGCGACATCGATGTTGTCCTTGGCCGCGAATGGTACGCCCCACAGCGGTTTTGCCACGGGGTCGAACGGGCCGAGCTTTTCTGCTTCGGCAAGCATCTCCGCCCTGCTCGCCAGATGAATGAAGATGCCCGGATCGTCGGCTGTCGCGAGCCGCGCATGGATCGTATCGATCACCTCGCCGATGCCGACGCCGGCCTGATAGGCGGCGTGCAAGCTCGCTATATCGAAGCGGATGTCGCTCATTTGGCCTCGTCCAGAATGACTACCGGCAGGTTCCACTGGATGAGTACGACGCAGCCGTTTTTTGTCCACACCGAATGCTCGGTTCCGACCGGGTTCAGGATCACGCTGCCCGCGGCATAATCGCCGTTCTCGTCGCTCTGTGTGCCTTCCAGCACGATGATCGTTTCTAGCCCGGCATGGCGATGGCGCGGCACGCCGGCGCCCGGCCGGTAGTTCAGGATCGCCACCGACGGTTCCGTCGGTCCGCCCTTGAGCAGCCAATGCACCGCAATACCATCGCGGAAATGCTCGAACGCCAGGTCGCGCCAGCCCCCTTGAATAAGAGCCTGGTATGCAATGTTAGGCATTGGAAATTCCCTCGAGCACCTGATCGGTCGTTGCGGTCCAGCCGACGATGGCGCCCTGCGCCCTGATCATGGCCAGCGCTGCCGCCTTGAACTCCGGAAAATAGCTCTCCGTCGCATCCTCGGCGAGCAGGCATTCATAGCCGCGGTCGTTGGCCTCGCGCATCGTCGTCTGCACGCAGACCTCCGTCGTCACTCCGGCAAAGACCAGTTGCTGTGCGCCGAGCCGCTTTAGGTCGTCGCCGAAGGTGGTGGCATAGAATGCGCCCTTGCCGGGTTTTTCGATGACGATCTCGCCAGGCAGTGGCGCAAGTTCATCGAGGATCGCCGTTCCCGGCTCGCCCACGATCAGCACGCGACCCATTGGACCGACGTCGCCGATCCGCATCGATGGGTTGCCGCGGTTGCGCTTGGCCGGCGGCAGATCCGAAAGGTCTGCCTTGTGGCACTCCATCGTGTGGATCACCGGCAGGCCAGCGGTGCGGAACCCCTCGATCAGCCTCTTCACCGTCGGCACAATCGCCGTGACCCGGCTGACGTCGTTGCCGAGGCTGGCGCCGAAGCCGCCCGGCTCGGCGAAATCGCGCTGCATGTCGATGACTACCAGCGCCATCGTCTCAGACTTGAAGGCAAACGGAAACGGCAGCGCCTCAATCTCCGCCATCAATGATGTCCCGCCATGTGCTCGCCGATCGTCTGCACGCTCGCCTGCGCGATCGGCGTCTCGTAGACCAGCGCACCGTCGGACATGACGAAGATGCGGTCTGAAAGTTCAAGCAGCTCGTCGAGATCTTCCGACATCAAGAGCACCGCGGCGCCGGCATTGCGCGCCTTCATGATACGGGCGCGGATTTCGGCCACGGCGGAGAAGTCGAGGCCGAAGCACGGGTTCGAGACGATCAGAAGATCGACTTCGCCGGTCAGTTCCCGCGCCAGCACCGCGCGCTGCACATTGCCGCCCGACAGCGACGAAATCGGCGAAGCTAGGGATGCCGTCTTGACCTTGAACTGTTCGACCAGACGGGCCGCGTAGTCCCTGATCGCGCTCATCCTGATCCAACTGACCGGCTTGCCGGCCTCATCGAGGTCGAAGGTCCGGAAGGCCATGTTTTCCGCGACCGTCATCTTCGGTGCGCAGGCATTGCGCAACGGTTCCTCCGGAATGAAGCGGACATTGAGCGTGCGCGCCTCGCTGCGGCTGGCGCCATAGGGCGAGCCCTTCACCAGAATGTCGCCGGCATTGCGCGCCCGCTGTCCGGCAAGAACTTCAAGAAACTCCTTCTGGCCGTTGCCGGAGATGCCGGCAATGCCGACGATCTCGCCGGACTTCACATCGAGCTCGCCGATGTCGATGGTTTTCAAGCCGGTGCGGTCGGGCGCCTTCAGCGACTTCACCGTCAGCACCTGCCGGGCTCCGGCCGGCACCGGAGCACGACTGTCGAGCGCTGAAATCGGCTGGTCGCCGATCATCATCGCCGCCATCTGCTTGTGGGAGAGTTCGGAGACCTTCCCGGTTCCGGTCAGCCTGCCCTTGCGCAGCACTGTGATGTCGTCGGCAAACGCCGTCACCTCGTGGAATTTATGCGAGATCATCAGCACCGTAAGGTCGCCGCTCCTTGTCATGGCGCGCACCAGCCCAAGCACCTCCTGCGCCTCGCCGGGAGTGAGCACCGAGGTCGGCTCGTCGAGCACCAGGAAACTACGGCCGAGATAGAGCTGCTTGATGATTTCGAGCTTCTGCTTCTCGCCGGCCGCAAGTTCCGCCACCTTGACGTCGAGCGGCAGCTTGAACGGCATACGCTGCATGAATTGCGCAAGTGCGGCGCGCTCCTTGCGCCAGTCGATGACCCCGGGCACCTTTTCGCGCGAAATAACCAGATTCTCCGCGCCGGTCAGCGACGGGACGAGCGTGAAATGCTGATAGACCATGCCGAGCCCTAGCGCCGAAGCGTCCTTGGGACTAGCGATCGCGACCTCGCGGCCTTCGACCAGCATGTCGCCGGCGGTCGGGTGATAAAAACCCATCATGCATTTGACCAGCGTCGACTTGCCGGCGCCGTTTTCGCCGAGCAGCGCATGGAACGATCCCGCCGGCACCTTTATCGAGACGTCGTCCAGCGCGGTGAAGGCGCCGAAGCGCATGGTCATGCCGATGGTCTCGACGCCGACGGCTTTCTTGGCTCCGCTCAAGATCTTGTCCTCACGGCAGCTGCGCGACGAAGGATGCCGAGTTCGACACCGCGCCGAACACGCCGCCCTGCATCTTGATCATCTTGATCGCGGCGAGATGATTGCCGTAGTCGGTCGCGCCGCAGCAATCCTCCAGCATCACGCATTCGAAGCCGCGATCGTTGGCCTCGCGCATCGTCGTGTGGACGCAGACATCGGTGGTGATGCCGGTCAGCACGATGTTTTCGATGCCGCGCTGGTGCAGGATCAGTTCGAGGTCGGTGGCGCAGAACGAGCCCTTGCCCGGCTTGTCGATGATCGGTTCGCCCGCCGCCGGATAGAGGTCGGGGATGATGTCCCAGCCGGGTTCGCCGCGCACCAGGATGCGCCCGCAAGGTCCGGGGTCGCCGATGCCGGCATTGATGCGGCGCGAGCGCCAGCGCTTGTTGGCCGGCAGGTCGGCGAGATCAGGCCGGTGGCCCTCGCGCGTGTGGATGATGGTGTAACCCTTGGCCCGCATGGCTGCGAGCACCGACTTGATCGGCTCGATCGGCGCCCGCACCAGCGAAAGATCGTAGCCCATATGATCGACATAGCCGCCCGGCCCGCAGAAATCGGTCTGCATATCGATGATGATCAGCGCCGTATTGTCCGGCCGCAGCTCGCCATTATAGGGCCATGGATAGGGATCGGCATCGATGTAGCGCTGGGTGATCTCGGCTCTGGCGTTCATCGGAGAAACTCCAGTCATTTGGTGATCGACAATTCGCCCGGCGCGCCGGCAAGCGAGCGGCTCGGCGACGAGGTGGCGATCATGATGATAAGCGTGAGGATGTAAGGCGCGGCGTAGAAGAGATAGTAGCCCTGCGTCACCCCGACCGATTGCAGTGCCGGGCCCAGCGCGCCCGCACCGCCGAACAATAGTGCCGCGGCAAAGCAGCCGAGCGGATTCCAGCGCGCGAAGATGACCAGCGCCACCGCCATCAGCCCCTGCCCCGACGAGATGCGTTCGGTCCAGCTGCCGGGATAATAGAGCGACAGATAGGCGCCGCCGACGCCGGCGAGCGCACCGCCGACACCTGTCGCAAGCAGGCGCACGGTGTTGGGATTGAGGCCCATGGCGCGCGCCGCATCGGAGCTGTCGCCGACGACGCGCACGATCAGGCCGGCGCGCGTGTTGCGGAAGGCCCACCACAGGAACACGGCAAGTGCCGCACCGATCAGGAACAGGATGTTGACGCTGAGCGCCGCCTGCACCTGCGGGATATCCGACCAGCCACCGAAGGCGATGGCCGGCAGGTCTGGTGCCGAGGGCTGGATGAACGGCTTGCCGAAGAAGAAGGCGAGACCGGAGCCGAACAGCATCAGCGCGATACCGATGGCGATGTCGTTCACCCCGCGGAATTTGCAGATCCAGCCGTGGAACAGCCCGAAGCAAAGACCGGCACCTGCGGCAGCCAGCAGGCCGAGCCATGGCGAGCCGGTCATCACCGCGACGGCGTAGGCAGTCATCGCACCGAAGACCAGCGTGCCTTCGAGGCCGAGATTGATGCGGCCGGAGCGCTCGGTGATGGCTTCGCCGAGCGAGACGAAGATAAAGGGCGTCGAAACGCGGATGGCGCCGCCGAGAATGGCGAGCGGCACGCCCCACAGGCCGATCTCGGTCGCGTCCATCAGGAGCCCCTCTTCCACAGATCGGGATTGAAGACCTTGAAGCGGCCGTAAAAAGTTTCGCTGAACAGGATGACGACGAAGAGCATGCCTTGCAGCACAAGCACGGTGGCGTCGGGGAGGTCCATGCGGCGCTGGATCAGCCCGCCGGAAGCGCCGATGCCGCCGAGCAGGAAAGCGACCGGGATGATGGCGAGCGGATTGTGGCGGGCGAGGAAGGCGACGAGGATGCCGGTATAACCATAGCCGGCGGCGAGCGAGGCGTTGGCGCTGCCTTGCACCGCGCCGACCTCCAGCATGCCGGCTAGCCCGGCAAAGCCGCCGGCGAGCCCGGTGAAGCCGACGATCAGCGGCCCGACGGCAAGCCCCTGCACCTGGGCCGCCCTGACATTGCCGCCGGCAATGCGGGCGGCAAACCCCCAGCGCGTCTTTTCGATCAGCAGCCAGGACAGGACGCAGGCGACGATACCGAGGACAAGGCCCCAGTGCACGTCCATGCCTGGAATGTTGCCGATGCGGTAGGCATCCGCCAGCGGCTCGGTCGAGGGTTTGTTGAGCGAGGCCGGATCGCGCAGCGGCCCTTCGACCAGATGGTTCATCAGCGCGATGGCGATATAGGCCATCAGCAGGCTGGAGATGGTTTCGTTGACGGCGCGGTAGTGGCGGAGTGCGCCGATGGCACCGACCCAGATGCCGCCGGCGACCACGCCCGCCACACCCATCAGCAGGATGACCAGAAAAGCCGGCGCGCCATTCACTGCCACGCCGATGGCGGCGGCGGCAACACCGCCCAGCACGATCGCGCCTTCGCCGCCGATGACGACAAGGCCAAGTCGTGCGGGCAGCGCCACGCAGAGCGCTGCCAATAAAAGCGGTGCTGCCCGCGACAGCGAGTTCTGGATCGAGAACCACGAGCCGAAGCCGCCACGCCACATCGTCTCGTAGAGTTGCACCGGCGATTTGCCGACCAGCGCGATGAACACGCTGAACAGCGCCATGCCGACGATCAGCGCCGCGAGCGGTATGACGAAGGCTTCCGCCCGCCGCGCCGCCCATTCGAGCGCCGCCGGATAATTCCTGGCGCCAAACAGCGCGGGTGCGCCCGCAGTGCTGACCGTGTCTGCCATGGCCCCGTCTCCGATCCGGTTCAGGCGGTCGAACCGACGACGCCCTCGACCAGGTAGTCCATGCTTTCGAGTTCGAGCGCGGTCTCGACGAAGGCTTGGCCCTCCGTCGCGACGACGACGCCCTTGTTGCTCTTCAGCGGACCCTTGATGACGGAAAATCCGCCTTTCATCATTTCGGCTAGCGTGCCGTCGAACTGCTTGCGGGCGGCATCGCCGACGGCGGGGCCGAGCGGGCTCATCTTGACGAAGCCGTCGGCCAGGCCGCCGCGCGTGAAATTGGGCAGCGGCGTGCCGGCCACCAGATCGTCGACGAACATCTTGTAGACCTTGGCCCAGTTCCATTCCGCGCCGGTCAGGTATTTTTCCGGCGCCAGCGGGCTCTGGTTGGCATGATAGCCGCAGACGAAGGCGCCACGCCCGGCCGCCGTCTCGACCACCACCTTGGGGCTGTCGACATGACAGGTGATGACGTCGGCACCCTGGTCGACCAGCGCATTGGCGGCCTCCGCCTCCTTGACCGCCAGCGACCACTCGCCGGTGAAGATCACCTGGCAGGTGATGGTCGGGTCGACCGAGCGCGCGCCGAGCAGGAAGGAATTGATGTTGAGCAGCACCTGCGGGATCGGCTTTGCCGCGACGAAGCCGAGCTTCTTGGTCTTGCTGGTGTGACCGGCGACGACGCCGTTCAGATACTGGCCCATGCCGATATAGCCGAAATAGGAACCAGCATTCATCGGATGCTTGTCCTTGTTCCACATGCCACCGCAATGGCGGAACTGCACGTCGGGGAATTTCGCGCACATGGCCAGCATGTGCGGATCGAAATAGCCGAACGAGGTCGGGAAGATCAGCGACGCACCGTCGAGATTGATCATCGATTCCATCGTCTTCTGGACGTCGACCGTCTCCGGCACGTTCTCCTCTTCGACCACGGAAATGCCTTCAATCCCCTTCAGCGTGGCGGCGCCTTCGGCATGCGCCTGGTTATAGCCGTAATCGTCCTTTGGCCCGACATAGATGAAGCCGACGGTGGCCGTCGCGGCGAAGGCCCTGCTGATCGGAAACGATGCGGACGCAAGGCCGAGCGCCGCTCCGACGGCGGAGGTCTTGAGCAGCTCGCGACGGCTAAGCATGAATCTCTCGGACATTGAATGCTCCCTCTATGGGGCCTTTGGGGCCGGTTAACACCTCAATGAGAGAAGTGTATGCAATCAGCATGCCAGTTTCAGAAATTGGATTTATTCAGCAATATCAATGAGCGTGCCGATGTGGACTGCACAAAGCCGGAGCAATTGCATACACTTTTTGCCTTCAAAATCGCCAATTTGACATGAAGGCTAAAACATAGGCATACAGAGCTGCGGAGGAATCGAAGCCGGTGAGTGGCTTACGGCTCTAGCGAAAAGACTGGACGGAGGAGACGTGTCGGGAAAGCGCAATTTGATCAGGTCGGGCACGACCGTCGATCAGATGGTGAGGGCGATCAGCGACCGGATCGTCACCGGTTTCCTGCGTCCCGGCGAAAAACTCGACGAAGCCTCGCTCGCCGCCCGCTTCGACGTCTCACGCACGCCGATCAGGGAAGCGCTAAGCCGGCTCAGTGCCATGGGACTGGTCGAAAGGCGGCCGAACCGCGGCGCCACGGTCGCCGTGGTGACGCAGGAGCACCTCGCCTCGATGTTCGAGAGCATGGCCGAGCTTGAAGCGATCTGCGCGCGCTTCTCGGCCGAGCGCATGACGTCCGGCGAGCGCCGCACGCTGGAGGCCGAGCACCAGGCCTCGGCGCGCTTGGTGCAGCTCGGAGCCGAAGAAGAGTATGAGCTTTTCAACACCCAATTCCATACCCGGCTCTATCGCGGCGCCCACAGTAAGCACATTTATGAACTGACCGTCATGACCCGCGGCCGGCTGGCACCGTTCCGGCGCGCGCAATTCATGCTGCCCGGGCGGCTGGCCCAGTCCTGGCAGGAGCATGACGCCATCGTCACCGCAATCATGCGCGGCGACGGTGCGGCCGCCGGAACAGCCGCCAAGGACCATGTCTCGATCGTCAGCGAGGCAAGCGCCGTCTTCGCCATCGGCGATCGCCCCAAAGGCAAGGCCGAACCGGTCCCGACATCGGTCTCCTAACCCTCAATCGACCAGCACGGCGACCACGGCAGCGCAGTCGCCGGCCTTGACCAGCCCCGGAAAATGCCGCGCCGCCAACAGACCGGACATTTTGGCCCGGATCTCCTGCGGAGCGCCGCCGGTGCGGCCTATGGAATGGATGCGTGCCAGCACCTGGTTTTCTACCACCGGCTCGCCGAGATCGATCATCGTTTCGATCATCCCGTCGTCCTCGGCGAACGAGAAGCAATCGCCGGACGGCATGTCGAGCCAGCGGGTTGGCTGCATCTCGACCGCGCCGGCGACGATGCCAGCATGGCGCAGCACGTTGAGCACGCCGCGCCGCGCGATCCGCACCGTTTCCGCGCGCGAAGTCCCGCCGCCACCGAGCTCGGTGGTGATGAACAGCTTGCCCATCTCCTCGGCGGCAGTGTCGAACATGCCGACCGCATCGATCTCCAGCATCTTCATCGACCAGGGTGCGGAGAACGCTGCCACGGCAGCGAACCCCTTCGCTTCCAGCACCTTGTCAGGCCGGATGTGGGCAGCGCAGAACGGCACGAAGTCGAGTGTCTTGCCGCCGGAGTGGAAATCGAGCGCGATGTCCGTACGGGGCAGAAGCTCGCGCTGGAAATAATCGGCGATCTTCTCGGTCACCGTGCCGTCGGGCCGGCCGGGAAAGCTGCGGTTGAGATTGCCCTTGTCGATAGGCGAGGTGCGCGTGCCGGCGCGGAACGCCGGATAGTTCATCGCCGGCACGATGATGACCGTGCCGCTGACTTGCTTCGGGTCGAGCGTTCGGGCGAGATCGTAAAGCGCCAGCGGCCCCTCGTACTCGTCGCCATGATTGCCGCCGGTCAGCAACGCGCTCGGCCCGTTGCCGTTGCGGATGACGCAGATCGGGATCATGACCGATCCCCAGGCGGAATCGTCGCGGCTGTAAGGCAGGCGCAGGAAACCGTGCTGAACCCCGTCGCGCTCGAAATCGACGGTCGGCGTGATCGGTGACGGGCGAAGGCTGGACATCGGGCTCAATTCTTCACCACCAGTTTGCGCGGCACATTTGCCAGGCACTCGACGCCCGTCTCGGTGATCAGGATGGATTCGGTGATTTCCAAGCCCATCGTCTCGAGCCACAAGCCGGTCATGAAATGGAAGGTCATACCGGGCTTCAACTCGGTGCGGTCGCCCGGACGCAGGCTCATCGTGCGCTCGCCCCAGTCAGGCGGATAGGAAAGCCCGATCGGGTAGCCGGTGCGGTTGTCCTTGACGATGCCGTATCTCTTCAGCACCGCGAAGAAGGCGTTGGCGATGTCCTCGCATGTGTTGCCGGGCTTGGCGGCGGCAAGTCCCGCCTCCATGCCTTCCAGCGTCGCCTTTTCGGCGTCGAGGAACTCCTGCGTCGGCTTGCCGAGGAAAACGGTGCGCGACAGCGGGCAGTGATAGCGGTTGTAGCAGCCGGCGATCTCGAAGAAGGTACCCTCGCCCGATTTCATCGGCCGGTCGTCCCAGGTCAGGTGCGGCGCCGATGCGTCGGCGCCCGACGGCAGCAGCGGCACGATCGCCGGATAGTCGCCGCCGACGCCGTCGACGCCGCGCGTGCCGGCATCGTAGATCTCGGCGACCAGGTCGCATTTGCGCATGCCGACTTCGATCTTGTCGACGATGCGCTGGTGCATCGCTTCGACGATGCGGGCGGCTTTGCGCATGTAGTCGATTTCGGTCGGGCTCTTCACCGCGCGCTGCCAGTTGACCAGCGCCGTGGCATCGACGAAGCGGGCATTGGGCAAGTGCTTCTGCAGCGATGCGAAGGCAGCGGCGGAGAACCAGTAATTATCCATCTCGACACCGATGCTGAGCTTCCCCCAGCCGCGATCGGAGAGCACACCGGACAGAAAATCCATCGGATGGCGCTCGGTCGACTGCACGTAGTTGTCGGCATAGCCGACGATATTGTCGTGCGCGAGATAGGCGGTGCGCTTGGCGCCGTTGGCGTCCTGGCCGCGCCCGTACCACACCGGCTCGCCCGACGGCGGCACGATGACGGCCTGGTGCACATAGAACGACCAGCCGTCATAGCCGGTCAGCCAGGCCATGTTGGACGGATCGCTGACAATCAGCAGATCGACGCCCTTGGCCTCCATCGCCTTCCGCGTCTTGGCGAGGCGCTCCGCATATTCGCCGCGCGAGAATTTCAAATTCGGCTGCATTGTTCTTGGTCCTCGTTTGTTGGGCCTTACGGCCAGCATCAGCTTTCGAAAATCGTACCGGTCTTGGCCGCACGCGCACGGTCGCGGGCGAGCGTGGCGATTGCCGTGTCCTGCACGCCTGTGCCCGTCAGATCGGCAATGGTGATGTCGCTGTCCGAGCGCCGGCCATGCCTTTCGCCGGCGATGATATGGCCAAGCTCGGTGATCTCGGCATCGGCCGCCATCACGCCCGCCGCGATGGCATGGTGCAGTTCGCCCAGGCGCCGCGTCTGCTTGGCGCTGTCAGCAACGTAGAGATCGGCCATGCGCAGGATCGCCGGCGCGATCTCGTTCTTGTGCTCGGCATCCGAGCCCATCGCAGTGATATGCTGGCCGGCGGAGACGAAGCCGGGCTTGATCAGCGGCTCGGTCGACGGCGTCGTGGTGACGATGATGTCGGCATCGGCTGCAGCCTCTGCCGCGTCGCGCTCGGCGTGAACGGCGATGCCCAGTCTTTCGGACAATGCGTCTGCCGCGGCTTCGGCCTTGGCGGCATCCCTTGCCCAGATGCGGGCTTCCGTGATTGGCCGTACCAGCATCAGCGCCTCGAGCTGCAGTCCGGCCTGAACACCGGCGCCGAAGATCGCGGCGACGGAGGAGTCCGCCCGCGACAGATGTTTGGCGGCGACCGCACCGGCGGCGGCGGTGCGGATGTCGGTGAGATAGCCATTGTCGAGCAGCAGCGCCTCGACCAATCCGGTTTTGGACGACAGCAGCACCATCATGCCGTTGACGCTGGGCAGGCCGAGCTTCGGATTGTCGAAGAAACCTGGGCTGATCTTGATCGCAAAACCGTCGATGCCCGGCACATAGGCGGTCTTGACGTCGACCTCGCCGCGATGCTCTGGAATGTCCAGGCGCAGGATTGGCGGCATCGCCACCGGCAAGGTAGCGAGCGCCCGAAACGCGTTCTCGACGCAGGCGACGGCATCAAGATCCAGCTTCACGATCTTGCGCAATTCGGCTTCGGTGAGGATCGTCATCCGGCTCATGCTGCGCTCTCCGCAATTGCTTCGCCGCAGATGATCTCGCGGTGCAGTGTCATATCGATGTTGCGGCCGGACAGCACGAGCACCGTCGGGCCGCTCGCCCTGACCTTGCCGGCAAGCACGGCTGCGATGCCGACTGCGCCGGCGCCTTCGACGATCTCGCGCTCCTGTTCATAGGCATGGCGGATGCCGGTGGCGATCTCGTCCTCGCTTAGCAGGATCACATCGTCGAGCAGGTCGCGGCACATGGAAAAGGTCAGTCGGTTGTCGAGGCCGATGCCGCCGCCGAGCGAGTCCGCCAGCGTCGGCAGTTCCTCGACCAGCACCGGGTGCCCGGCATCGAGGCTCGCCTTCATCGCCGCACCGCGCGCCATCGAGACGCCGACGACCTTCGTTGCCGGGCTGACGCCCTTAACGGCAGCGGCAACGCCCGCCGCCAGTCCACCGCCGGACAGCGGCACCAGCACCAGGGCGGCATCAGGAACCTGTTCGATAATCTCCAGCCCGAGGGTGCCTTGCCCGGCGACGATGGCAGGATGGTCGAAGGGCGGCAGCATGATCAGCCCGTCTTCCGCGACCAGCCGTTCGACCTCCCGCTGCGCATCGTCCTGGCTGTTGCCGACGATGCGGATCTCGGCGCCGAGCCGGCGGATCTCGTCGAGCTTGTTCTGCGGCACCAGCCGCGACATGCAGATCGTCGCATGGATGCCTTGCAGTTGTGCGGCATAGGCAAGCGCCCGGCCGTGATTGCCGGTCGAGGCGGCGACGACGCCGCGCGCCTTCTCCTCTTCTGTCAGCGAAGCGATAGCGTTCGAGGCACCGCGCAGCTTGAAGGCGCCGGTGGTGTGCCGATGTTCGAGCTTGAGATAAACAGGAGCGTCCAAGTGCTGGGAAAGACTCCGGGAAGGAACGGTCGGCGTACGCTCGATCTTGTCTGCGATGCGCTCGCGCGCGGCGCGGATATCGGGGAGGCTTATCTGGGAAGCGGTCATGGCTCATCAATCAGTTCAGCGGCTGCGTCATCAGACGGCCGAATTCAGGGCACGGCTCGTCGTCGTCGCAAAGGCGCAGGCAATTCCAGGCCGTCGCCTGGTTGCTGGTGACGACGGGGCGGCCGATCGCCTCTTCTATGCCGACAACTGCCGCCGCCGACCGCAGCGCCGTGCAGGACACGAACAGCGCGTCGGCCTGCGGGGCCATCGCATCACGGGCCAGATCGACCAAGGATTTCGGCGCAATCCGCGCCATCTCGCGATCATCCTCGAAGCCGAGGCAAGTGAAGCTGGCGATTTCGAATCCATGCTCGCTGAAATAGGTCGCCATCGGCCGGCTGGTCTCGACCGTGTAAGGGGTGAGGATGCTGACCGTCCTGGCGCCCAGCGCCTTCAGGCCGCGCACGCCGGCCATCGGCGGCGTGACCACCGGCACGCCGGGCTTGGCGGCCTGCACCGCCGCCTCGATTTCGGCATCGCCGATCACGACGGAAGCTGAGGTGCAGGAATAGCAGATCGCGTCGAGCGGCTCGTCAGGCAGGATCAGGGCCGCGGCCGCCGTCAGTGACGGCTGCATCTTGCGCAAATTGTCCGGCGTCGTCGGGTTGGCGTAGGGAATACGCGCGACATAGACGCCGATGCGGTCGCTTGCCACCATGCGGTGAAAATCCGGTTCGCTGGTATGGTCGGTGGCAAGGATGATCAGGCCGACCCGCTTTTCCAGCGGACGTGCTTCGAGCGGCGGACGGATCGAGCGCAGGCGGATATCGGGTGCAGCGTTCATCGTTCGATCCGCCCATAACGGTGTTCCAGCCAGCGCAGCAGCACCACCGAGAACAGGCTGATGGCGAGGAAGAAGGCGCCGACCAAGGTGATCGGTTCGATATACCGATAATAGGTGTTGGCGACGCTCTTGGCCTGGTTCATCAGTTCCAGCACGGTGATCGCCGACAGCAGCGGCGTCTCTTTGAACATGGCGATGAAATAATTGGCAAGCGCCGGGATCATCGGCGGGATCGCCTGCGGAATGATAATGTGCGTCCAGGTCTGTGTGGCATTCAGATTGCAGGCCTTGGCCGCTTCCCATTGGCCGCGCGGCACATTGTCGATGCCGGCGCGGTAGACCTCGGCCGTGTAAGTGCCGTAATGCAGTCCGAGACCGATGACGCCCGCCACCAATGGCGGCAACAGGACGCCGAAATCCGGCAGCACGTAGAAGATGAAATAGAGCTGCACCAACAGCGGCGTGCCACGGATGAACTCGGCAACGAAACCGACGGTGCGCGACAGGGCCCGGTTCGGCGAACGGCGCGCCAACGCAATGCCCAGCCCGACGACGGCCGCCAGCACCGAGCCGAGCAGCGTCGCCAGGATGGTGATCTTCACCCCCTCGATCAGCGTCGGCAGGATCTGCCGGACAAAATCCCAATCCCATTCCATTAGCAGGCCCGATCGATCATACGCGCACCCCGTCGAGGCCACGAGCCATGCGGCGTTCCAGCGACCGCACGCCCCAGGAGATGAGGAGCGCCAGGACGAAATAGATGACGAGGATGGTGCTGAACGGCACCAGTGTATTGCCGGTCTGCGAGCGCACCACCTGCGCCTGGAAGGTCAGGTCTGCAAGCGAGATCAGCGAAACGACGGCTGTGGCCTTGAGCAGCTCGATGGCGTTGTTGCCGAAGGTCGGCAGCATCACCAGAAGCGCTTGCGGCAGGATGATATGGCGCATGGCTTGCCAGCGGCCGAGATTGAGCGCGGTGCAGGCCTCATATTGTTCGCGGCCGATCGACTTGATGGCGCCGCGCACGACTTCCGCCGCATAAGCGCCGACATTGAGGCCCAGCGCCAGCACGCCGGCCTGCAGCGGCGTCAGCGAAATGCCGGCGAAAGGCAGCACGAAATAGGCCCAGAACAGCTGCACGAAGATCGAGGTGCCGCGGAAGAACTCGATATAGGCGGTGGCCAGCGCGCGCAGCACGAAGAACCGCGACAGCCGCCCCAGCCCGGCAAGAAAGGCCATGACCAAGGCCAGCACCGACCCCATCAGCGTCAACTCGATGGTGACGAGTGCTCCTTGCAATATCAGGCCGAAATAGCCGGACCATTGGGTCATTGGGTCGAGAGTTTCCGCGTTGAATGTCCAGCGAGACGTTGGCTTCAGCCTCCTTCTCCCCGTTCACGGGAAAAAAGATGCCGGGCGGCAGATGAGGGGCAGAGCCCGCTTGGCAGAACTTTGTGCTGCCCCTCATCCGGCCCTTCGGGCCTCCTTCTCTCCGTGAACGGGGAGAAGGAGGACCCGCCTATTTCGCCGAGCAGAGCTTGTCGCGGCTCGTCGACATTGCCGCCGCCGCCGAGAAGCCGTAAGGCTCGATGATCTTGGCGAACTCGCCGGACTTCTTCAGTTTCGCCAGCTCGACATCATAGGCGTCGCGCAGCGCTTCGTCGCCCTTCTTGAAGGCCGCGCCGTCGCAATAGACCGGCGCACCGACCACCGGCGCGATAACTTCGAGGTTCGGATCATTGGCTTTCTTGACCAGGTCGTTGATCGACAGCACGGGCAGTGAATAAGCATCGATACGGCCGTCCTGCAGCATCTTCAGGCCGCTCTGGCCGTCCGGCACGACGATGACGCGCTCGCGCGGCACACCTGCCGTGAGCGCCAGCTTTTCCTCGGTGCCGCCACCCGGTGCGCCGATCGTCGCGCTGGTGTCCTTGGCGACGTCCTCGTAGCTCTTGAAGCCCTTCGGGTTGCCCTTCTTCACCAACATCGCCTCGGCGTCGCACAGCACCGGTTCCGAATAGGCGACCGCAGCACAACGTTCCGGCTTCATGAACAGGCCGGCGGTGACGACGTCGAAACGGCCGGCCTGCAAGCCGGGGATCATGGCGCCATACTCCGAGATCGAGGCGACGATATCGTTCACGCCAAGACGTTTGAAGATTTCACGGGCAACGTCAGGCGCCGCACCCGAAACCTTGCCGTCGGCAGCGACCGCCGTATAGGGCGGCTCGTTGGCGATGGCGACGCGGGCAAAGCCTTGCGCCTTGAGCTCTTCGAGCTTGCTGTCATCGGCCGAGCCGGCCGTCGAGGCGGCCAGCACCGCCGCCAGCGCAATACCGGCGACGCCGGCCAAAATGGCAAATTTCTTCATTGTTCCCAACTCCTTGTTTGTCTGTCTTCTTGGCTTGCTTGAGGCGTCGCCGCCTCGCATGGCAGTCAGACCCGATGTCCGGCCGCAATGATCTTCTTCAGGAAACCTTGCGTACGCTCCTGTTTGGGATGGCGGAAAATCTCGTCGGGCTTGCCTTCCTCGACTATTCTGCCGCGATCGAAGAACAGCACCCGGTCGGCGAAGTCATGGGCGAAACCCATCTCGTGCGTGACCAGCAGCATGGTCATGTCGGTCTCGGCAGCGAGCTTGCGCATGACGTTGAGCACCTCGTCGACGAGCTCCGGGTCGAGCGCCGAGGTGACCTCGTCGAACAGCATGATCTTCGGCGACAGCGCCAGCGCGCGCGCAATCGCGACGCGCTGCTTCTGTCCGCCGGAAAGCTGCGCCGGCATCGCTTTGGCCTTGTCGACCATGCCGACCATGTCGAGCAGTTCCATCGCCCGCTTTTCGGCGGCGCCCCGCGGCACGCCTTTGGTCAGCATCGGTGCCAGCGTCACATTGTCGATGACGCATTTGTGCGGAAACAGATTGAACAGTTGGAAGACCATGCCGATCTTCTGGCGCATCTTTGCCAAATGCCGTTCATCGGCCGTTAGCAGCCGGCCGTTACGCTCCATGTGGTACAGCTGTTCGCCGTCGACCTGGATGTGGCCGCTGTCGATGCGCTCAAGCGTCATCAGGATACGCAGGATCGTCGTCTTGCCCGAGCCCGATGGGCCGATCAGCGCCAGCTTCTCGCCCGGCATGACTTGCATCGAGAGGCCGTCCAGCACCTTGAAGGTGCCGAAGCTTTTCGAAATGCCGTCGATCTTGATGATGGGCGCCGACAATGAATTTCCCGTGCTGGAGAAGCTATGCCTTTAACGATGCGGATCGCAGCAAATCATGTCAATCAAGAAAATAATATCATGACAATATTTCGAATTCCGCACAATTCCCCGCCATTTGTTGCCTAGATGGCAAGCAGGAGATGCTCGGGATCGCCGAGCAGAAGCTTTGTGACAACGCCGAGACCGGCACGCAGTTCCCCCTCCGTGGTCGAGCCCAGCGAAATCCGGACGGCTGGATGCCAAGGCATCTGCGAAATGCGAAACGACGTGCCGGGCGCAATCGCCACGCCCTGCAGGCGCGCCTGGGACACAAAGCTTTCCTCGCCGCGATCCTCGGGCAGCCGCAGCCAGACGTGAAGCCCGTCGCGATGAGCGCGATAATCCACTCCGGCAAGCACCTCGGCGGCGATGTCCAGACGCCGCCGCAAAGCCAGGCGCTGCCATCGAACGAGTTCCATCGCGGTGCCGTCGGTCACCCATTTGCTGGCGATCTCGGCCACCATCGGAGTCGCCATCCAGTTCGAGACCAGGTGGCGGTTGGCAACCGCGGCGACATAACGATCGGGTGCTGCGAGATAGCCGATGCGCAGGCCGGGCACCACGATCTTGGTGAAGGAGGTGACATAGAGCGTGCGCTCGGGGGCAAACGCCGCGACCGGCGGCGGCCGGTCCTCGACCAGCGGGCCGAGCACATCGTTCTCGATGATGGCGATGTCGTGCCTGCGCGCCACCGCCGCGATCCGCTCGCGCCGGGCGGCATCCATCAGCGTTGCCGTCGGGTTGATCACCGAGGGCTGCACGAACACGGCGCGGATGTCGGACAGCCGGCAGGCCTCGTCGAGCGCTTCCGGGATCAGCCCATTGCCGTCGATCGGCAGACCCTCGAGATTGAAGCCGAGATAGCGCGCCAGCGGGATCAGCGTGTGATGGCCGATCGCTTCCGTGGCGACGGTCGAACCGGGCGGCGCCACGCTCATCAGCGCTACCGTCATACCGGCGGTGGCGCCGTTGGTCAGGCTGATGTTCTGCGGCGACGCGTCGAGGCCGCAAAGCCGCAGCCACTCGACACCCACCGCGCGGTGGCGCGGGAACACCATGTTCGGCCTGAACGACAGCGCCGAGCTCGACGGCAGGTTTTCGGCGAGCCAGCCCAGTGCCTGCCTCAGCCGCTCCAGATGCATCGGTTCGCAGACCGGCTTCAGGATGGAGAGGTCGATGACCTCGCCCAGCCGCTCCGGCAGATAGGGCGGCTCCGGCTCGCGGCGCTGCGTCTGCACGAAGCTGCCGCGGCCGACCTCGCCGGAAACCAGCCCGCGGCGGATCAATTCCTCGTAGGCGCGGCTGACCGTCTGCACGGAAAGTTTCAGATCGTCGGCCAGTTGCCGGTGCGTCGGTAGGCGCGCGCCAGTGGCCAGACGCCCGTCATGGATGGCCCGCGCGAACTGGTCGGCGAGCGATTGATACGCCGGCCGCCGGATAAGAGCGGGATCTGGTCGCCAAAATGTCATGACTTATTAGAGATCGAAATCAGTGCAATTGACAATCGAAATAATGCGCCGTCATGGTGTCGGGCACTGGAAGTGGGTGATCATGGCTGCAGCGAAACTCGATCCGATCGATCTCAAAATCCTCGACGCCATCCAGCGCGACGGGCGCATCACCAAGCTGGCGCTGGCCGAGAAAGTCGGCCTGTCGCCGACGCCGTGCTGGATGCGGCTGCGCAAGCTGGAAAAGGCCGGCATCGTCTCGGGCTACCATGCCAGGATCGCCATGCGCGCCATCTCGCCGGTCGCTACCGTGCTGATGGAGGTGACGCTGGCAAGCCACCGCCAGGCCGATTTCGACCGTTTCGAGCGCGTCATCCGCGACATCCCCGAGATCGTCGCCTGCTGGTCTGTCGGCGGCGGCGTCGATTACCTGCTGAAGGTGATGGCGCGCGACATCGACGCCTATCAGCGGCTGGTCGACGCCCTGCTCGAACGCGAGATCGGCATCGACCGCTATTTCACCTACATCGTCACCAAGACGGTGAAGGAGGAGAGTGTGCTGCCAGTGGCGGATCTGTTGCCGGCATCTTCCTGATGCCGGAGAGATCGTCTGGCGGGGCAGGGCAATAGAGACAATCTCTCTACGTGCAGGCACGCAAACAGCCTCTCTGTTTGCGCAGCAGAGATAGTCTTGCGGCATTACCCGAACCGGGAGCCCGATGATGTCTGCACATTTTGCCCGCTCGCACCGCAATGAAGCACTCGATCGCCTCGCCGACCGACGGCTGCTGCGCGAACTCGCCTATGTCGCTGGCCACTGGACGGCGAGCGAGACCGCGGAGAGTTTCGAGGTGACCGATCCGGCCACCGGATCGACCGTCGCTTTTGTTGCCGCGCTCGATGCCCGGCAGACGACATTGGCGATCGATGCGGCATCGCGCGCCTTTCCTGCTTGGCGCGCATTGCTGCCGCAGGAAAGGTCGAAAATCTTGCGAAAATGGTTCGATCTGATCGTCGCCGCCAAGAATGACCTGGCTGTGCTGATGACGCTCGAACAAGGCAGCCGCTGAAGGAATCGCTCGGCGAGATCGACTATGCCGCCTCTTTTGTCGAATGGTATGCCGAGGAGGCCAAACGTCTCAACGCCGAAAGCGTCACCAGCCATCTGCCTGATACCGAGATGATGGTGCGGCGCGAGCCACTCGGCGTCGTCGGCGTCGTCACGCCGTGGAATTTTCCAGCGGCCATGCTGACCCGCAAGGCGGCTGCCGCCCTTGCCGCCGGTTGCACCATCGTCGCGCATCCCTCCTCGGAAACGCCGCTGTCGGCACTGGCGCTGGCCGAGCTTGGCGAACGCGCCGGCCTGCCGGCCGGCGTGTTCAACGTCCTCACCGGCAGGGCTTCGACTATCGTTGGACGGATGTGCGAAGACCGGCGCGTTCGCGCCATGAGCTTCACCGGCTCGACCGAGATCGGCAGGCTGATCGCCGCACAGAGTGCGCCGACGATGAAGCGTCTGGTGATGGAACTCGGCGGTCATGCGCCGCTGATCGTCTTCGCCGACGCCGATCTCGACAAGGCTGTCGCCATTGCGGTCGACGCCAAATTCGCGACCTCCGGCCAGGACTGCCTCGCCGCCAACCGCATCTATGTCCAGCGTCCGCTCTACGATCGGTTCTGCGCTGCTTTCGCCAAACGCGTCGAGGCATTGCGGACCGGCAATGGCCTGGCTGACGACACCGAAATCGGACCCTTGATGCACGAACGCGCCGTCAAGAAAGTCGAGGAGCAGGTGGCCGATGCGCTCGCCAAAGGCGCGCGCTGCCTGACCGGCGGCAAGCGCCATTCCGCCGGGCCGCTGTTCTACCAACCGACCCTGCTTGCCGACGTGAGAGACGACGCCCTGATCATGCGCGAGGAAACCTTCGGTCCGGTTGCTGCCGTGTCGCCCTTCGACAGCGAAGAGGAAGTCGTCGCCCGCGCCAATGCCACCGAGTACGGCCTCGTCGCCTATGTCGTCACCGAAAACGGCGGTAGGCAATTGCGCATTGGCCGCGCGCTCGACTATGGCATGGTCGCCATCAACCGCGTCAAGATCACCGGCGCGCCGATCCCTTTCGGCGGCGTCAAGCAGTCCGGCATCGGCCGCGAGGGCTCGCGTCATGGGCTCGAAGCCTTTACCGATCTCAAATATCTCTGCCTCGACGTGGCGTGAGCCGCCCCGACAATTTCCTTCAGGAGTAGAAAAATGCTCGACCGGTCAAACGAACTCGCCGCCTGGGACCGCGATCACTTCTTCCATCCCTCGACCCATATGGGCACCCACGCGCGTGGCGAGAGCCCAACCCGTGTGATCGCCGGCGGCGAAGGCGTCACCATCTGGGACAACAACGGGCGCAAGAGCATCGATGCCTTCGCCGGGCTCTACTGCGTCAATGTCGGTTATGGCCGCCAGAAGATCGCCGACGCCATCGCCGCGCAGGCCAAGAATCTCGCTTATTACCATGCCTATGTCGGGCACGGCACCGAAGCGTCGATCACGCTGTCCAAGATGATCATCGACCGCGCGCCGCAAGGCATGTCGAGGGTCTATTTCGGGCTCTCCGGTTCAGACGCCAATGAAACCAACATCAAGCTGATCTGGTACTACAACAACGTGCTCGGCCGGTCCGAGAAGAAGAAGATCATCTCGCGCTGGCGCGGTTATCACGGCTCCGGCATCATGACCGGATCGCTGACCGGCCTCGACCTGTTCCACAACGCCTTCGACCTGCCGCGTGCGCCGGTCCTGCACACCGAGGCGCCCTACTATTTCCGCCGCGCCGACCGCTCGCTGAGCGAGGAGCAGTTTTCGCAATACTGCGCCGACAAGCTCGAGGAGATGATCCTCGCCGAAGGGCCGGAAACGGTCGCCGCCTTCATCGGCGAGCCGATCCTCGGCACCGGCGGCATCGTGCCGCCGCCAGCCGGCTATTGGGAAAAGATCCAGGCGGTGCTGAAGAAATACGACGTGCTTTTGATCGCCGATGAGGTAGTCACCGGCTTCGGCCGGCTTGGCACCATGTTCGGCTCCGACCATTACGGCATCAAGCCCGACCTGATCACCATCGCCAAGGGCCTGACCTCGGCCTATGCGCCGCTCTCCGGCGTCATCGTCTCCGACAAGGTGTGGCAGGTGCTCGTCCAAGGCTCCGACAAGCTCGGCTCGCTCGGCCATGGCTGGACCTACTCGGCGCATCCGATCTGCGTTGCCGCCGGCGTCGCCAACCTGGAACTGATCGACGAGATGGACCTAGTGCGGAACGCCGGCGAGACCGGCGCCTATTTCCGCGCCGAGCTGACGAAAGCCGTCGGTGGCCACAAAAACGTCGGCGAGGTGCGCGGCGACGGCATGCTGGCGGCAATCGAATTCGTCGCCGACCGGGACGACCGCGTGTTCTTCGACGCCTCGCAAAAGATCGGACCGCAGGTCGCGACCACCCTTGCGGCAAGCGGCGTCATCGGCCGCGCCATGCCGCAGGGCGACATTCTCGGTTTCGCGCCGCCGCTCTGCCTGACACGGCAAGAGGCCGACATCGTCGTCTCCAAGACGGCCGACGCGGTGAAGAGCGTGTTTGCCAGCATCTGAAGAAGCTACATGAATGCCATGACCAAAAACCTCCCCGCCACCATGGCCGCCGTGCAGCTGATCGGGCACGGCGGACCGGAAAAGCTCGTCTACCGCACCGACGTCAAAGTGCCCTTGCCCGCTCCGGGCGAGGTGCTGGTCAAGGTCACCGCTTGCGGCATGAACAACACCGATGTCTGGGTGCGCCAGGGCGCCTATGGCACTGAGGAGGATGCAGCCGCGGTGTCGACCTGGCGTCGGCAGGGCAACACGCTGACCTTCCCACGCATCCAGGGCACCGACACGGTCGGCAACATCGTTGCCGTCGGCGAGGGCGTGTCGCCGGCCCGCATCGGCGAGCGGGTGATGGTCGATTTCTCCATCTACAATCGCGACGACGATTCACTCGCCGACATCGACTATATGGGCCACGGCCGCGACGGCGGCTATGCCGAATACCAGACAGTGCCGGCCGAGAACGCCCATGTCGTCAGCACCGATCTGAGCGATGTCGAACTCGGCACCTTCTGCTGCGCCTATCTCACCGGCGAGCAGATGCTGGAACGCGCCGCATTGAAAGCCGGCGAGCGGGTGCTGGTCACCGGCGCCTCAGGCGGCGTCGGCTCGGGCATCGTGCAGCTGGCGCGGGCGCGCGGCGCCATTCCCTATGCCGTTGCCGGCAAGGGCAAGGAACAGGCCGTGCGTGACATCGGGGCCGAGGCGGTGATCACCCGCGGCGTTGCCGATCTGCCGGCCGCCGTCAACGAGGCGACCGGCGGCCGGCCGATCGACGTGGTGGCCGACCTCGTCGGCGGCGCGATCTTCAACGACCTGCTGCGCATCCTCAGGCCCGAAGGCCGCTACACGACGGCGGGCGCGATTGCCGGCCCGGTCGTGCAGCTCGATCTGCGCACCATGTATCTGAAACAGCTCCAACTGCATGGCTCGAGCCAGGGCACACGGGCGGATTTCCGCCGCATCGTGCGCTACATCGAGGAGAAGAAGATCCGGCCGCTGGTCGGCGGCGTCTACAAGCTCTCCGATTTCCATCGCGCCCAGGCCGATTTCATCGCCAAGGATTTCGTCGGCAAGCTGGTGGTCGTACCGGATGCCATCGGCCGCTGAATAGCCTGATCAGCTTTGTGGTCGCACCTGCTTGGCGGCGGCCTCGAGCGACCGTTCAAACGCGTCGATCACCTGATCGACCTGCGGCTCGGTGATGATCAGCGGCGGGCAGAAAGCCAGCGCATCGCCCATATTGCGCGAGATGACGCCGTTCTGCTGCATGAAGCCGTTGACGAGCCCGCCCAGTTCACCGGTCTTCCCCCACGGCGCCTTGTTCGCCTTGTCGCCGACCAGTTCGACCGCCGCGATCAGGCCGATGCCACGCACCTCGCCGACAAGCGGGTGCGAAGCGAGCGTGCGCAGCCGCTTCTGCATATGCGCGCCGACCGCACGCGCATTGCCGACAAGGTCGCGCTCCTCGATCAGCTTCAGGTTCTCGAGCGCGACCGCTGCCGCAACAGGATGGCCGCCGCCGGTGAAGCCGTGGCCGAAGGTGCCGATACGATTGCTTTCGTCGGCAATCGGCTGGAACACCTTGTCGTTGATCAGCAGGGCTGAGATCGGCAGATAGGACGAAGAGATCTGCTTCGACAGCACCATGATGTCGGGCCTGATGCCGAAGGTCTGCGAGCCGAACATCTCACCTGTTCTGCCGAAGCCGCAGATCACCTCGTCGGCGACCAGCAGGATGTCGTATCTCGACAGCACCGCCTGTATCTTCTCCCAGTAGCCGGAAGGCGGAACGATGACGCCGCCGGCGCCCATGATCGGTTCGCCGAAAAAGGCGGCGATGGTTTCCGGTCCTTCGGCCAGGATCAGCGTTTCCAGCTCGTCGGCAAGCCGCGTCGAAAACAGCTCTTCGCTTTCACCCGGCAGCGCCTCGCGCCAATGGTGCGGCGTCGAGGTGTGCAGCACATTGGCGATCGGCAGATCGAACGAAATGTGGTTGTTGGGCAGTCCGGTCAGGCTTGCCGAGGCGATGGTGACGCCGTGATAGCCCTTCTTGCGGCTGATGATCTTCTTGCGCGCCGGCTGGCCGAGCGCATTCGACCGGTACCAGATCATCTTCATGGCCGTATCGTTGGCCTCGGAACCGGAATTGGTGAAATACGCCTTGCTCATCGGCACCGGCGCCATCTGCACCAGTCTCTCGGCGAGATCGATCAGCGGCGAATGCGATTTGGAGCCGAAATCGTGATAGTAAGGCAGCTTCGACATTTGCCGTACTGCCGCATCGACCAGCCGCTTCTCCGAAAAACCGACCGCGACGCTCCAGAGCCCCGCCATCGCCTCGATATAGCGGTTGCCGGCAAGGTCCTCGACATAGATGCCGTCGCCCTTCTCGATGACGAGCGGCCCTGACTCCTGATGCTTGCGCGCATTCGTATAGCCATGCATGTGAAAGCTTATGTCGCGGGCTTCGGGTGAATTCGGTCGTGCGTCCATGATGGCTCCTGTGCTGCACGCGAAACAGTCCTGCCGCCGGTCCGGCTCAGAAGCTCCCCGTGCGTTATGCCTTTGATGCATCTTTCTCGAACGGTATAGTGTCAAGCGCTTTCGACAGGGCCAGCGGATGGGTGGACGCATGCAGAACTTCGGCTTGACCTAACCGTGGACCATGTCGACTGCATTGTCGCCGGCGCCGGTGTTGTAGGCCTGGCGATCGCGCGAGAGATGGCGCAGCGCGGCATCGATACGCTGGTCCTGGAAGCCGAGAACGCCATCGGCACCGGGACAAGCTCGCGCAATTCCGAGGTCATCCATGCCGGCCTCCACTATCCGGTTGGATCGCTGAAGGCCCGGTTCTGCGTGGCCGGCCGGGAAAGACTCTATCGCTATTGCGAGGAGCGGGCGATCCCGCACGCGCGCTGCGGCAAGCTCATCGTTGCCACAAATGCCGAACAGGAGCCGGTGCTCGCCTCAATCCGGGCCAATGCACGCGCTTGCGGCGCCGGCGACCTGGTGCCGTTGCGCGAAGCCGAGGCGCATGTGCTGGAGCCCAGCCTTAGGTGTACGGCAGCGTTGCTGTCGCCGGCCACCGGGATCATCGACAGCCATGCCCTGATGCTCGCCTTGTTGGCTGATGCCGAAGCGCACGGGGCGGCACTTAGTCTCAACACGCGCATCGCCGCCGGCCGCATCGAAGCGGGCCGCGTCGTGCTCGAGACGGTGGACGCTGCCGGCGGCGGGCGCTTCGAAATCGCCACTCCGCGTTTCGTCAATGCCGCCGGGCTTGGCGCGGCAGCACTTGCAGGTTCGCTAGAAGGGCTCAATCAGCAATTCGTGCCAAAGCTCCATTATGCCAAGGGCAATTATTTTTCGGTGATCGGCCGGGCGCCGTTCTCAAGATTGGTCTATCCGGTACCCGAACCCGGCGGGCTCGGTGTTCATCTGACGCTCGATCTCGACGGCGTCACCCGCTTCGGGCCGGACGTCGAATGGACCGATCAACTCGACTATCGCGTCGACCCAGCTCGTGGCGAGCGCTTCTACAGCGAGATCCGCAAATACTGGCCGGAGCTGGCCGATGACAGCCTGCAGCCCGCTTACAGCGGCATCCGGCCAAAACTGTCCGGTCCCGGTGAGGCCAATGCCGACTTCGTCATTCAGGACGTGGCGGTGCACGGGCTGGATGGCCTGGTCAACCTGTTCGGCATCGAAAGCCCCGGCCTGACCTCCTGCCTGGCGATTGCCGACCATGTCGCGCAGCGCCTCGCGCCGAACTTGTAGCGTGCGGCGCCCGCGCAACGATCTGCACTGTATCAAGGCGCATTGCGTGAACTTTCAGGCGCAAGTCGCCTATGAGGCACATCGCGCACTTGCAGCCCGCTCCGCGCTCTGATTCCCTGCACTCTGGGCTGTCCTGATTCGCACTGCCCGGTTCAAAGTTTTCGCAGTGCGCCCGGGACAAGCTTCCAGCGACCACTCGGCGTATCCAGGGAGAACGGCAATGAACACCGCGACGAGGCCGGTAATCTCGGAGATGAGGCCCAAGATCACCGTCGTCGGGGTCGGCGGCGGCGGCGGCAACGCCGTCAACAACATGATCGCCGAAGGCCTGCAGGGCGCGGAATTCATCGTCGCCAACACCGATGCCCAGGCCCTTGCGATGTCGAAGGCAACGAGGCTGATCCAGTTGGGCGCTCATATCACCGAAGGTCTCGGCGCCGGTTCCCTGCCCGAGGTCGGCCGTGCCGCGGCCGTGGAATCCATCGACGAGATCATGGATCACCTTGCTGGAACGCATATGTGCTTCGTGACCGCCGGCATGGGAGGCGGAACCGGCACCGGTGCCGCGCCTGTCATAGCGCAGGCAGCACGGGCAGCCGGAATACTGACCGTCGCCGTCGTTACCAAGCCATTTGTCTTCGAAGGCAGGCGCCGCATGTACGCTGCCGACGAGGGCATCGAGCGCCTGCGCGAAAGCGCCGATACCGTCATCGTCATCCCCAACCAGAACCTGTTCAGGATCGCCGACGCCAGAACCACGTTCGCCGACGCCTTCGCCATGGCCGACCGGGTTCTTTATGCGGGTGTCGGCTGTATTACCGATCTGATCGTCAAGGAAGGCCTGATCAATCTCGACTTCGCCGATGTAAAGTCGGTGATGCGCGACATGGGCCGCGCCATGATGGGGACCGGCGAGGCCGCCGGAGAAGGCCGCGCCAAGAAGGCGGCGGAAGCGGCAATCGCCAACCCGCTGCTCGACGAAGCTTCGATGATGGGCGCCAAAGGCGTCCTTGTCTCGATATCGGGCGGCATGGACATGACGCTGTTCGAAGTCGACGAGGCCGCAACCCGCATCCGCGAGGAGGTCGACAACGATGCCGACATCATCGTCGGCGCCATCTTCGACAAGGCACTCGCCGGAAAATTTAGGGTGTCGGTCGTGGCGACCGGCTTGCGGCGTGGCCTGGAGATTCCACTGCTTGCCGAACCGGAAGTTCGCATGAACTGAACGCGTATCGCTGACTACTAGCCTCGCGTCACCAGAACCGCGCGCCGTCGATGACTTCCTATCAGCCGACGGTTGCTCGCGAGCTGTATCCGATACTCAGGCCGCCCGAACGCTGCGCGCTCCACGCGCCCAGGCCGGCAGCCAATCGCCATGCGCAACCAGCAAATCATCGACCAGCGACCATATCTGGTCGAGGTCGAGCTCGGCCGCCGTATGCGGGTCCATCATCGCCGCGTGATAGATGTGCTCGCGATTCTCGGTCATCAGCGCCTGGACCGTCAGCTCCTGGACGTTGATATTGGTGCGGATCAGCGCGGTGAGCTGCACCGGCAGGTCACCAATGAACGTGGGTTGAATGCCGGAGGCGTCGACGAGGCATGGCACCTCGGCCGCGCAATTATATGGCAATGACGTGATGCAGCCATTGTTGCGGACGTTGCCGTAGATCACCGACGGCTCGCCGGTCCAGACCGAGTTCATGATCGAGGACGCATATTCCTTCGACTGCTCCACTTCGATCTTGTCAGCCGAGCGATAGGCTTCCGCTTGTCCCTTCCAGCGTTCGATCTGCTCGATGCAGCGCTTCGGGTATTCGTCGAGCGGGATACCGAATTTCTCGATCAGGTCGTCGCGCCCGTCCTTGATGAAATAGGGCGTGTATTCCGCGAAATGTTCGGAGCTCTCGGTGACGAAGTAGCCGAGGCGTTTCAGCATCTCATAGCGCACTCTGTTCGGGCAGCGCGGGTTCCATCCCGGCTTCGGCGCCCGCCCTTCGCTGTAGGCGCGCAGCAGATCCGGATAGAGGTTGCGGTAGGAGCCGTCCGGCTGGCGATGCTCGAATTTCAGGTAGAAGGCCATGTGATTGATGCCGGCCGAGCGGTAGCGAATCTCCTCGTAGGGAATGTCGAGATCGTGCGCCAGTTCCATCGCCGTGCCTTGTACCGAATGGCAGAGGCCGACCTGCTTGATGTCGGGATATTTCTCCGCGATCGCCCAGGTGTTGATCGCCATCGGGTTGACATACTGCAGCATGATCGCCTGCGGGCAGATTGCGAGCATGTCCTCGCAGATCTTCCAGAGATGCGGCACGGTTCTCAAGCCGCGCATGATGCCGCCGACACCGAGCGTATCGGCGATGGTCTGGCGCAGACCGTATTTCTTCGGAACTTCGAAATCGGTAACGGTGCAGGGCTCGTAGCCGCCGATCTGGAAGGCGACGACGACGAAATCGGCGCCCGCCAGCGCCTTGCGCTGGTCCGAATAGGTTTCGGCTTTGGCCCTCACGCCGAGCGTCGAGATCAGCTTGCCGACCACGATTGCGCTTTCCTCGAGCCGTTGCGGATTGATGTCCATCAGTGCGATCGTCGCGCCGGATAGAGCCGGACGCTGCAATATGTCGCCGACGATGTTCCTCATGAACACCGTCGAGCCAGCTCCGATGAAAGCGACCTTGGGATTTCTTGCCACAACAACCTCCGGCATAAGCAATCAGGCTACCTCGAAAGCGGCCTTGACCAGCCGTTCGGTGTAAGCGGTTTTGGGATGGGACAGGACTTCGTCGACCGGCCCCTCTTCGACGATCTTGCCGTGCTGCATGACGATGACGCGGTGGCACAGCGCCCGAACGACCTTGAGGTCGTGCGAGATGAAGATGTAGCTCAGGCCCCGTTCGCGCTGCAGCTTGCGCAGCAATTCGATGATCTGCGCCTGGACGGAGAGATCCAGCGCCGATGTCGGCTCGTCGAGTACGATGAATTCCGGTTCGAGCGCGACGGCACGGGCAATCGCAATACGCTGGCGCTGGCCGCCGGAAAACTCGTGAGGGAAGCGCGACAGGATATCGCCGGGCATGCCGGCGCTGATCAGCGCCTCGCGCACCCGCTCGATCCGATCGTTCCTGGTGGCGCCGATTCGGTTGACGACCAGCCCTTCCTCGATGATCTGGCCGATCGTCATGCGTGGGTTGAGCGACGAGAACGGATCCTGGAAGACGACCTGCATGCGCGACCGCAACGGCCGCATCTGCGAACGTGAACAGCCATGGATCGGCTGGCCATCGAAATAGATCTCGCCGCTGTCCGTGGTGTTGAGCCTGAGCAACGCCTCGCCGAAGGTGGTCTTGCCCGATCCGGATTCGCCCACGAGACCCAGCGTCTCGTGCCGCCGAAGGGTCAGGCTGAGGCTGTCGACGGCGACGAGTTCGCGCAGGTCCGGCCTCATGAACGTGCCATGCCGCAGCATGAACGAGACGCGCACATCCTTGGCTTCAAGAATGACGTCGGCGCCTTCCGGCAACGGATTTGCCTGGCCGCGCGGCTCGGAGGCAAGCAGGTGACAGGTGTAGGGATGCTGCGGATTGGCGAACAGCCTCTCCGTCACATTGTGCTCGCGCATCTCCCCATGCTGCATGACGTAGACATAGTCGGAGAACTGCCGCACCACGGTCAGGTCGTGCGTGATCAGGATCACCGCCATGCGCAGTTTCTTCTGCAGGTTTCGGATGAGATTGAGGATCTGCGCCTGAACCGTGACGTCGAGCGCCGTCGTCGGCTCATCGGCGATCAGCACATCGGGATCGTTGGCCAGCGCCATGGCAATCATCACACGCTGGCGCTGGCCGCCGGAAAGCTGGTGCGGGTATTGTTTCAGCCGCGCCTGGGGCTCAGGAATCTGCACCTGCTGCAGCAGTTCGAGCGCTCTTGCTTCGGCCTGCCTGCGGCTCATCTTGCGATGCACCCGTATCGCCTCGACGATCTGGCTGCCTATCGTGTAGATCGGGTTGAGCGAACTCATCGGCTCCTGAAAGATCATCGAGATGCGGTCACCCCGCAGTTTGCGCCGCGCACGCTCGGAATATTTCAGGATGTTCGCCCCATTGTATTCGACGGTCGATTTGGGCGACACGACCGCGCGTTTCGACAACAGTCCCATGACGGTGCGCGCCGTCACCGACTTGCCCGATCCCGACTCGCCGACAATGGCGATCGTCTCGCCGCGATAGAGCTGGAAGGAGATGTCCTTAACGGCTTCGATCATGCCGTGCTCGACCTTGAAATCGACGGCGATGTTGCGGGCATCGATGACCGGTTTTTCCGAACGGCCGTCATGGTCGAGCCGGACAGGCGGGGCGAAGGATTTGACGAGCGCGTGTTGCATCATGTCACGCTCAATACGGATCGACCGCATCGCGCAATCCATCGCCAAGCGCGTTGAACGCGAAGACGGTGACAAGCACGAAGCCGACCGGCGAGAGGATCCAGGGATAGGTGCCGATGACCGAATAGGTCGCGGTGTCCTGCAGCATCAGGCCCCAGGAGATCAGCGGCGGCTTCACCGCGAAGCCGAGAAAACCGAGGAAGGATTCGAGCAGGACGACGCTGGGGATTGCCAACGTGACCGCAACGATGACGTGGCTCATCACGTTTGGAAAAATGTGCTGCATGATGATGCGGCCGTCGGTGGCGCCGACCGCCATCGCCGCACGGACGTAGTCGATCCGCGCCAGTGCCAGGGTCTTGCCGCGCACCTCGCGCGACATCTGCGCCCAGCCGAGCGCCGACATGACGACGATCACGAAGGCCAGGAAGACATTCGTCGGCGCCGTCACCGGAACAAGCGACGTCAGCGCCAGATAAAGCGGCAATTGCGGAAATGCGAGCACCAGTTCGACGAAGCGCTGGACCCAGACATCGAATGTGCCGCCGAAATAGCCCGACACCATGCCGACCGTCGTGCCGATCACGGTGACGATGAAGACCACGGTCAATGCGATCATCAACGAGATGCGCGAACCATAGATTGCACGAGCCAGCACATCGCGGCCGAATTTGTCGGTGCCAAGGAAATGCACCGGCTGGCCGTCGGTCGAGCCGAAGAAGTGCCGGTTCGCGGGAAGCAGGCCGAGCAGTTTGTACTCCGCGCCCTTGACGAAGAAGCCGAGCAGCCGCGGATGGTCGTAGTCCGGCCCGACGAGGGGTTGGAAGGTAACCGGGTCGAGGTCTTCCGAATCCGCCAGGGCATAGACGCGTGGCTGGAAGACGAAGTTGCCATCCTTGTCATGGAAGCTCATCATCTGCGGCGGGGCAAAGCCGACATCGGTCACCTTGGGATCCATCGGTGCGAAGAAGTCGGCGAACACCGCCAGCAGCACCAGAAACGCGACCAGGATGAGCCCGGCCATGCCGGTCCAGGACCGTTTCAGGCGGCGCCAGACGAGCGCGATGTAGCTCTCATTGCCGCGCGGCTTGATCTTGGCCGATTCCTCGGCAAGCGGCGGCAGCGAGGGCTCGAAGGCAAGCATCTCAGGACCCTGCATATTGGCGCACACGCGGGTCGAGCATAACGAGCAGCATGTCGGCGATGATGTTGCCAACGATCAGCGTCGCCGACAGCACCATCATGAAGGTCGCCGTGACATAGACGTCGCCGACCGCCATCGAGCCGACGATCGCCGGGCCAACGGTCGGCAGGGCAAAGATGATCGCCGTCTCGATCTCGCCGGTCAGCATATAGGGCAGCACCACGCCCTGATACATAACCAGCGGATGCAGCGCATTGGGCACCGCATGGCGCATGACGACCGCACCGCCGCTGAGGCCCTTGGCGCGAGCGGTCTCGACATATTGCGCGTTCAGCGTGTCGAGCAGATTGCCGCGCATCACCCGCATGTTGTAGGCGAGCCCGCCGAAGGTCGCGATGGCGACAACCGGCCAGACATGCCGGACGAGATCGACGAACTTCGCCCAGGACCACGGCGCCCCGCCAAATTGCGGCGAAAAGAAGCTGCCGATCTCGGAGACGTTAAACTGGAAGACCAGCAGATAGACGATGATCAGCGCCATCAGGAAGCGCGGTACCGTCATTCCGAGGAAGGAAATCGCTGACAGCGTACTGTCGATCCAGCTGTACTGCCTAGTCGCCGCCCAGATACCAAAGCCGATGCCCAGCACCGAAGCCAAGAGGTGGCAGACAAGCGCAAGCAGCAGCGTGCGCGGCAGCCGCTCGCCAACCACGTCGGCGACGGGCTTGTTGTAATACAGGCTGTGGCCGAAATCGCCGCGGGTGATGATGCCGCCGATCCAGTTCAGGTATTGGAGCGGAACCGGCTTATCGAGGCCGTGCTCCACGCTGTAAGCCTTCGCCTGAGCATCGGCCTCGGCAAAGGAGGCTCCACCCTGGTTGATGAGCTGCAAGCGGATATAGTCGGCATAGTTACCCGGCGGTGCCTGGATGATCGCGAAGGTAACCACGCTCAAAATGGCGAGAACCGGTATTGCGGATGCTATGCGCATAAGCAGAAATCGCAGCATCGACCGTTTGCTCCTCGCTCAGATTCTCAGTTATCCCTCACCGCTGGCTTTGTCCCGGCCGCGCCAGCAGCGCGGCCGGGAATTTTCAAGTCAGGGGAGGAAACTCAGTTCGTCGGACCCTTGTCCCCGGGCTTTCCGGGAAGCTGTTCGGGAAACAGCTCATATTTCTGCTGCTTGTCGGCGGCCACCCAGACTCGCTCGCGGACGATCGAGTCCTCGGCCCAGTTGAACATGAAGATTGGCGTTCCCTGCGGGATATTGGAGAAACGTTTGTTGATGATCAGCGCGCCGGGATATTCGGTGAGCCCGACGGTATAGACATGTTCCGTCGAGATCTTCTGGAACTGCTTCATCAGGCTGGCGCGCTGGTCATTGTCCTGCGCCGAGACGAACTTGTTGACGATATCGACAAGGTCCTTCTCGAACGGCATCAGATCTACCTGGCCGTTTTCCGGAGCGCGGTGGTTCCAGCTGGTGCGTGGGCCGACCGGCGCCAGTTGCTCGGTGTTCTGCACGACCGAGGTGAGTTCCGTTTCGTTGCGCCTTATCAGCCAGTCGAAGCGACCGGAGTAATTGGCCTGATCGCGCTGGGTACCGTTCAACCCGTTCAGGACAACGCGAATACCTAACTTCTCCATCTGACCGACGACGCCCTCCGCGAGGCTCTTGTCGGTGGTGTAATCGTTGTTGACGAGCATCACGATCTCGACATTCTTGCCGCCGGCGGTGCCGGCAGGAAAATTGACGAAGCCGTCGCCGTCCGTGTCCTTTAGGCCTGCCTTGGCGAGTTCCGCCTTGGCGCCTTCGAGATCGAAGGGGTAGTAGACCGTCGACTTCCGGTCGTAGAAGCTCGTGCCCGAGGAGAAGCCGCCGGGATAGATGGCAGTGAACGGACCCTTGACCAGCGAGTCGCCGAGCGCCTTGCGGTCGAGCGCCATGGTGACGCCCTTGCGGAAATCCTCGTTGCGGTTCAGATCGCGTATCGCCTGTCCGCGCTCGTCGGGGTTGCCCCAGCCATTGGCTGAGAAATTCATGCGCAGATTATAGCCGATCAACCGCGGACCGAAGGCAAGCCGTGCCGGCGCGTCCTTTTGCGCTGCGCGCTTCAGCGAGGCGACGAAGTTCTCCGGCTGCTCCAGATTGGAGAAGTCTCCCGCCCCCGATACCGCCTGAACGTCGCGGTCGGCCCAGGTCGACAATTTGTAGTGCAGTTCATTGAGATACGGCAGCTGGTTGCCCTTCTCGTCGACCTTCCAATAGTACGGATTGCGACGCATGACGATGATGTCGTCGGGGCGGTATGCCACCGGCACCCAGGCACCCATCACCGGCATGTTCATATATTCCGGCGGGAAGGCGTTCTTGAACTGCTCGTAGGTGTTCTTCGAATATTTCGGATGCTGCGGCTTGAGGATATGCGACGGGCCCGGACAGAAGGTGCCGTAAGCCATGGCGTAAAGGTATTGTTTCGGAAAGGCGTCCTTGAAGGTCCACTCGACGGTGTAGTCGTCGATTTTCTTCAACGTCGTGCCGACGCCGAAGGTCTCCTGCGTGGCACCGTTCAGCGGCGACACATTAGGATCGATCACCTCGTCGTCCCAGTAGAACATCACATCGTCGGCGTTGAACGGAACGCCGTCCGACCATTTCGCGCCCTCGACCAGATGCATCGTCAGCGTGTGGCCGTCCTTGGACCAGTCCCAGCTCCTGGCGAGGTTCGGCAGCGGCTCCGTGTCCTTGGCCTCGACCTGGAACAGCGGCGCGGTGCGCGTCAGGCATTCGGAAAGGCCGATGTCGATGCCGCCCCAGCCCTGCGTCTGGCCGGCGCCATAGTTCCAGCCCTCCGGCCGGCCGCCGATGACATGACGCATCGTATCACCGTAGACACCGACGCCGTCCGGCATATTGCCGGTCTTGAAGACCAGCGGCTCCTTCGGTAACCGGTCCTTGACCGGCGGCAGCTTGCCTGCCTTGACGTATTTGTCGGTGACCCAATCGGGTTCGTGGTATTCCGGAAGTGCCTTGAACTCCAGGATGGAGTCGCGCGCGACGTACTTGATCTTTCCCTCGGCCGGAAATTGCGCGGGCACCGGCGGCACGGTCGGCTCGGATGCATACGCGTTCAGCGCCGAGGCCGAGACGCTAAGCGCCAGCCCGGCGAGAATGCCAATGTTTCGGAAATTCCTCATCGTCTCCTCCCTGTTGTTCAGGAGCGCGTTGACGCCGCTCCATTTCTCCTCGAACGAATGTACAGACGGGTGCGGTGCCGAAAATTCCTCCCGAAAGCTCGCCGCGATCCGTCCTGGCGAAATTCAGACGGCCTGCTTGAGAGCCGTTTTTTCCGCACGCAATTCATCGATCGAACGGACGTCGCGCCGTGCCGCCCCGGCCCATTCACGGGTCTTGATCCTGGATTTCGAAAGCCGCTCCTTCGCGGCCGGCACCGCATCGGCATATTGAGGCAGCCAGCGGGCCTGGGCGACGACCATTTCGTCCACCATTTGCCAAACCTCTTCCGGCGTCGAAACCGCGCCGACCAGCGGATCGTGCAGGACGGCGAGCTTCAGCAGGTCGATATCGCCGGAGATCGCCGCATGAACCGACATGCGCTGGACGTTGATCGAGGAAGTGCAAGTGGCGGCGCAGGCTTCCGGCAGCGTGATGCCTGCAGCCATGTTGATGCCGAAGCGATCGACGAAGCCGGGCGACTCGATGATGGCGTCTTGCGGCAGGTTGGTGACGATGCCGTTGTTCTTGACGTTGAAGTGGCCGCGATAAACGCGGTTCGTCTCCAGCGCTTCGAGAATGTGGCTGGCATGCTCGTTGGAGCGCTTGGCGGGGTCTATCGGCCTGGCGGCGGATTCCAGAAATTGCGGGAACTCCGTTTCGAACCAGTTGCGTGTTTCGGTCGAATAACGAAGGTAGCCGCCGGTCTCGCCGTGGATCCAGTCGGACATGTCGATCCAGCGGGTGATTTCGTCCGGCCGCTTACGATACCAGGGCAGGTATTCGGAAAGATGGCCGTTGCTTTCGGTCGAATAGACGCCGAAGCGCTTCAGGACATCGATGCGCAGCTTTTCCTGCTGCGAATAGACCGGATGCGCCTCGAAGGCGGCAACCAGTTCGTCCTTACCGATCTTGCGGCCGTTGAGACGCAGGTCGATGAACCAGGTCTGATGATTGATGCCGGAGCAGATGTAGTCGAGCTCGGTGCGCGACTTGGCGCCGAGCACTTCGGCGATCTGGTCGGCGCCATGCTGGACGCCGTGGCAAAGGCCGACGGTATCGACCTTGCCATATTCGATCGCCGCCCAGGTGTTCATGGCCATCGGATTGGCGTAGTTTAGGAATTTTGCCCCAGGCTCGGCGACTTCGAGGATATCCTTGCAGAAATCGAGGATTACCGGAATGTTGCGCTGGCCATAGAGGATGCCGCCGGCGCAGATCGTGTCGCCGACGCACTGGTCGATGCCATACTTCAAGGGAATGCGGATGTCGTCCGCATAGGCTTCGAGACCGCCGACGCGAACGCAGCTGATAATGTAGCGGGCACCCTCGAGGGCGGCACGGCGGTCGGTCGTTGCCGTAACCTTGGTCGGCAGCCTGTTGAATTCGACGACCCTGTCGAGGATCGACTTGATCATCTGGAGGTTGCGTTCGCTGAGATCGGTCAGTGCGAATTCGACATCCCTGAATTCAGGAACGCACAAAATGTCGGTGAAGAGCTTCTTGGTGAACCCGACGCTTCCCGCACCGATAATAGCGATCTTGAAACTCATCAGCCTCACCTCGACCTGATCGAACGCTAGGGCAAAGGCGGCGAAAAGAGGCCTGGCCCGCCTGCCACATTATGCAGGCTGGAATCCGGCACTTCCTCCCATCCGCTCGTTGACCGCAGTTTCTTTTGCTTTTCTCGAGGGATTATGCGCCTTATTCGGCACGCGACCAGAGAAGGATTATGCTTTTAGGGGTAATTTTGTGCTGCGGAACTTGATCGACATCGGGCCGGCGGGCAGGACGGTATCGCTGCCGCGCGGGCGCCAGCGCCTACACACCATGCCGACAAGCACCGGCTATGAAGTGCGCGAGAACGAGCTCTACGACTGGGATGGGCGCAAGCGCGGCCAGACGCCGTTTACCGTGCTCCAGCATACGATCAGCGGCACTGGCCGATTGCGCTACGAGAACCGGAACTACCGCCTACAAAAAGGCGACACTTTGCTGGTCCTCGTGCCGCACAACCACCGTTACTGGCTGGCCAAGGGCGAACGCTGGGAGTTCTTCTGGATATCGATGAACGGCGAGGAGGCACTGCGCATCCACAAGTCGATCCTTGCCGCCGTCGGTCCGGTGCTGCGGCTGCAGCCCTCGACGATCGATCATCTCGCGGATTGCAGCGTACGCCTGATCACGGGCGCGGTCTCGCCGGGAGCCGCCTCGGCCGTCGCCTATGAAGCCGCTATGGCCCTCTACGACGATGTTTTCGGCTCGCACGCCGTCACCGACGACAAGAGCGCCATGCAGCCGGTCATCGACCACATCAGGGCCAATCTCGACAGGCCGCTCCGCGTTGCCGATCTCGCCGAGATCAGCGGCCTGAGCCGCGCGCATTTCTCGCGCTGCTTCGCCGAGAGCGAGGGACTTCCGCCCGCCGAATTCGTGCTGCAGCAGCGACTGCAGCGCGCGGCGAAGTTGCTGACCAAGGCCGATTTCCTGCCGGTCAAGGAGGTCGCCATCATGTGCGGCTTCGAGGACGCCAATTATTTTTCCAAGGTCTTCCGCCGCCTCTACGGCATCAACCCGACGCAGTTCCGCACCAACGGAATGTATGCCAGCCTGGGAACCGCCCGATAGATTGGCCCCGCTTGGCATCAGGTGAGGGAACGCTTTTGCTTCCCCTCGGTTTAGGACAAGAGAGCCCGCTCGCCGCTGCCGCACTCCGCTCTGGCGGAGATCAGGCCACAGATGTCAGGGGAGTGATCGATGAACAACCCCGATCCGAACAACCCGAATCCACTGCCGGACAATCCCAATCCGGAGCCGGCCCGGCCGCCTGCCCCGCCGGAGACTCCGCCGGGAGAACCTCCAGGCGTACCCCCGCCCTCGCCGGATCCAATTCCGACGCCGGACCAGGAGCCACTTGGAGTTCCTCCTGGCACGCCTTCCGAAATTCCTTCGGAGCCGACCTTTCCCGGGCCGACCGCCTGAAGGCGGTCGGAGTGGAGGATGGCAAGGGTGATTTGGCGGAGCGCTCGAAACGGGTCTTGCCATGGAACGTTTTCCGCTGGCGCTCATTCACCCTTCCATCACGAAATTCGGCGGCGGGCCCTGCAACCAACGGAGGTTAAAATGAAAGTTGGCAACTGCATGACAAAGGACGTCGAGATCGCCAGTCCGCAGCAAACCCTGCGCGATGCGGCAGAAATGATGGGTCGCCTCGACGCCGGCGCGATGCCGGTGGGCGAGAACGATCGACTTGTCGGCATGGTAACCGATCGCGACATCGCAATCCGCGGCGTCGCCCAAGGCAAGACACCTGACGCCAAGGTACGGGAAGTGATGAGTACCGAGGTCAGGTATTGCTTCGAAGACGAAGACGCGGAGGATGTTCTGCGCAACATGGCTGACCTGAAAGTGCGCCGCTTGCCAGTGCTAAACCGTGACAAGCGCCTGGTCGGCATCGTTTCGCTGGGCGACCTCGCCACCAACAGCGAGACCGCGACAGCAGGTGAAGCGCTGAGCGGCATCTCGCAACCCGGCGGCGAGCATTCGCAAACGATACACTGACGGCGCGCCACCGGCCGGCCTTTGCCACGACCGAACCGCCGGCTTGATAGACGCCGGTCTGCCGGCGAAACAGTTCAGAGGCGAATTGGACTCAACCCGACGAGGAGCAAGCCATGATTACTATGAAGGCCGTCCGTATCCACGATTTTGGTGGACCGGAGGTTCTTTCGCTGGACGCGGTTCCGTTGCCTCAGCCCCATGACGACGAGGTCACGCTCAAGGTCTACGCGGCAAGCGTCAATCCCGTCGACTACAAGGTTCGCGAGGGCTCTTCGGGCGCGGATCTGCCCGTCACGCTCGGCCGCGACGTGTCCGGCGTGGTGGAACTGTGCGGCACGCGAGCCCATACGCTGAAGAAGGGCGATCCGCTATATGCCATGCTCGGCAACGACCGCGGCGGCAACGCCGAATATGTCGTCGTCAAGGCAACGGAGGCGGCGGCGAAGCCGCAACGCTTAAGCCACGCCGAAGCCGCCGCGGTGCCACTTGCGGGCCTTACCGCGTGGCAAGGCCTTTTCGATCACGGCGGCCTCAAATCCGGGCAGCGGGTCCTTATCCATGGCGGCGCCGGCGGCGTCGGTCATCTGGCGGTGCAGTTCGCAAAGGCCGCGGGCGCGTTTGTCGCGACGACCGTGTCCGCGCAGGATTTCGATTTCGTTCGCGGGCTTGGCGCCGACCAGGCGGTCGACTACAAGAACCAGCGCTTCGAGGAGGTTGTCGAGGACGTCGACCTCGTCTTCGACCTGGTAGCGGGTGAAACACAGGACCGCTCGTGGGACGTGCTCGAACCCGGGGGGACGCTCGTCTCAACGCTTTCCGAACCGTCGGCGGAGAAGGCCCGCCTGCATCGGGCTCGCGGCGTTTCCTATTTGACCAAGCCTAACGCGGCGCAGCTTGCCGAGATCAGCCGCCTCATCGACGCCGGGAAGGTCAGGCCATTCGTGCAGGCAATCTATCCTCTTGAGGAAGTCGCCAGGGCCGAGGAACAGCTCGAGAAGCAGCACACGCGCGGCAAGATTGTGCTTCAGGTAGCTGCCTGAGCACTCGCCGAACAACAGGCCGCAGGCGAGTTTGCGGAGCGCTCGGACACAGGCCGTTTTCTGCCGTCCAGAAGCCCGGCGGCCGAGAGTTTGACACAGGACGGCCCGCCGGGCCTGGCCGGCTTAGGCAGATGCCGGTTGAAGCAGCATGCGCCGGGTTTGCCGGGATGCGCAAATCAAACAAATCAAGGAGATGCAACGGATTGTGAGGCACGTCACGACGACACCGTCGCACGGCCGCCGTCAGTTAACTGCGAAGCGAAGGGCACAGCGTTTACCGACAGGCGGGCTAGGTTCCTACCGGCCGCAAGCCGCAAAAAACCGCTTCAAACTGTCGGAAACCGGCGATAGGTTCGAACCATGTCTCAACCCGCCAATCCGATCTCCATTGCCCGTCGCGATCAGATGTTTCCAGCGCTGGCTGAGGCGGACCTGGACCGCATCGGCCGTTTCGGCGAAGCCGTGTCCTATGCCGCAGGCGAACAGATCGTTAAAGCCGGCGAGCTGGCGCCCGGTCTGATCGTGGTCCTGTCCGGCAAGGTGGATATCATCCAGGGGGGCAGCTTCGGCCGGCGCGAAACAATCGTCACGCACGGTGCAGGCAATTTCGTCGGCGAGTTGGCGCAGCTTTCAGCCCGGCCCTCACTGGTGGATGTGGAGGCGATCGAGCCGGTCGAGGCGCTCGTCATCCCCTCGCAAAGGCTGAGGGACCTGATGGTGCAGGAAGCAAACCTCGGCGAGCGCATCATGCGGGCGCTGATCCTGCGCCGTGTCGGCCTGCTCGAGAGCGGCACAGCCGGCCCGATCATTGTCGGACCGGTCGACAGCGGCGACGTATTGCGGCTGCAAGGTTTTCTGGCTCGCAGCGGTCAGCCGCATCGCGTTCTCGATTCGGCTGCCGATCCCTGCGCCAGGACCCTGATCGAACGCTTCCATGTCGATGTCCACCATTTGCCGATCGTGCTTTGTCCAAACGGCAAGCTGCTGCTCAACCCCGGAGAGAACGAGCTTGCCCGCTGCATCGGCCTGGTGAGGCCGATCGACGCCGGCAAGCTGTACGACGTGGCCATTGTCGGCGCCGGACCGGCCGGCCTCGCTGCGGCCGTCTACGCGGCTTCCGAAGGGTTGTCGACGATCGTGCTCGATTGCCGTGCCTTCGGCGGACAGGCGGGTGCCTCCTCGCGCATCGAGAACTACCTCGGTTTTCCGACCGGCATTTCGGGAATGGCGCTGATGGCGCGCGCTTACAACCAGGCGCAGAAATTCGGCGTCGAGATGGTGATACCGGACGAGGCGAAGCTGCTGGGCAGCGCAAGCGACAGGTCCGGTGCCCACTACACGCTCGCCGTCGGCGGCGGGGAGACCGTGCGGGCACGGTCGGTGGTGATCGCCAGCGGAGCGCGCTATCGCCGCCTCGACATGGCAAACCTGGCGCAATTCGAGGGAACCTCCGTGCATTACTGGGCTTCGCCGATCGAAGCGCGGCTTTGCGCCGGGCAAGAGGTAGCCCTGGTCGGCGCCGGCAATTCGGCTGGACAGGCTGCTGTCTATTTGGCGGCGCATGTGAAGAAGGTATGGCTGCTGGCGCGCGGCAGCAGCCTGGATGCGAGCATGTCGCGCTATCTGGTGGAGCGCGTCAGCGCACAGCCGAACATCGAAGTGCTGGCTGAGACGCAGATCACGGCGCTGGAAGGCGCCGACGGCACTCTTGGCAAAGTGCGCTGGCGCAACCGCGACACCGAGACAACACGTCCGATCCGCCACCTCTTCCTGTTCATCGGCGCCGATCCGAACACCGACTGGCTGGCGCAATGCGGCGTGGCGTTGGACATGAAGGGCTTCGTTCGCACCGGGCCTGACATTGGCCAGGAACGTGGTGCACTGGAGACGAACCGCGGCGGCGTGTTCGCCATCGGCGACGTGCGCTCCGGCTCGATCAAGCGCGTCGCCGCTGCCGTCGGCGAAGGCGCCCAGGTGGTTGCGGCGCTGCATGCATATCTCGCGCGAAACGGCAGCCTAGCCGTGGCGCCACAATTGGTCAGGAGCGTATGATGGCAGACGAATGCAGGCACGCCGGGGACATTCGCGACGTGACGCCGAGCGCGCTCGGCTGCGAGGAATGCCTGAAGAGCGGTTCGCAGTGGGTGCATCTGCGGCTCTGCCGCACATGCGGTCACGTTGGCTGCTGCGACGACTCGCCCAACCGTCATGCCACCAAGCATTTTCGGGCAACCGGCCATCCTGTCATCGAAGGCTACGATCCGCCGGAAGGCTGGGGATGGTGCTACATCGACGAAATCTTCCTCGACCTCGGCGACCGCACCACGCCGCAAAACGGACCGATACCGCGCTTCATTTGAGCTTTTTTGCCAGCGGGCCGCTCGAGCAATTCCAGAAAAAGTGTGAACGGTTTTTGTCCGCAATTGCGTCAAAAAGGATGGAGCTGTTCGGCGTTTCCGTGAAGAACCGTTCTAGTCCAAGGCTGCTTCGGCTTGAGTGGGGGTATCGCGTCCCTTTGGTAGTGCCGATGAACGCTCGCGCATTTGCCTGACGGTCTGGAGGACACGATCGGCAAGAGATGCAAGCGCACCCTGTGCCGTGCGCGTCCCGATGACGGATTCCAGTGTAACCGCCTGCGTTGAGAATTTGTGTTTGAACGACTCTGCGCCACAGAGGAAATCGACCATGCTCAAGCCGTGATCGATCGACCACTGCACGTAATCCATCAATAGGATCACACCCGGCGACGCCCGGCCGAAATCCGGATCGAATGTCGTCACGAAGGCCATCATCACGTCGTGCTGGACGAAGTTGATCGACACCGCGACCATCACGCCATTGCATTCGAGGACGAAGATATGCAGCACGCCGGCGCGCGCCAACGCATCGACGAGCGCGGCGAGTACCGGCACGCCCTCTTCGAACAGGTCTGACTCACGCATGCGCTCGGTCAGCCATTTCCGCTTCAAGGCCGCGAGGCGCTCCAGTATCGGTTGCAGCGGCTCGTCGGGGGCAAGCAGGCGAAATCTCACCTCTCCGGTTTCTTCCAGCGCTTTGATGCCGCGCCGATAGTTTTGGCGCGTCTTTTTCGACTGGTCCGCGAACCATGCCGCTCCGCTTTCCCATTGTCCGGCAACGCGATAGCTGACTTCCGTTCGGTGAAAGTGACGAAGCCTGATGCCGCCGAAAGCTCCCGGCGTGAAAATTTTGCGGGCCGCCGCATCCGGCGAGAGACGACTGATCAAGGCAAGATCGAAGCCACCTGCATCGCAGAGTTGGGTCCATAGCTCCTGCAGCGCCGACAACGAGCATTCCGGGGCAACGAGAATATCCCCATAGTCGGTATAGCTGCCGGCCGCCCATTCGAGAAACCGCAGCCCCCTGCGCCTGCCGATCGCCAGCGGAACGACAGCAACGAGTTTCTCACCCTTCCAGACCAGGCCGATCCGCAACGCGCGCTGGTCACGGCGTTGTACGGTACTCCACCATGCCGAAATCCAGGCATGGCTTTGAAAGATCAGCCCGTCGGTACGATGCCAAAGGTCCATCCAAGCGGCTTCGACCGCAGCCAGACGATCCGCCGAACGGACGATTTCCAGGCGCTCCGCACCTAGGACGTCGATGGAAACAACAGTGTTCATGAAGGAGAACTGTCCTGTGGCTGCGCGACTACATTGGGCCGCCTGTGAAACAGTCGCATGACATGCCTTCCCATCTTCTTGAGCGGCAGGATGTAGAGCCCAAAGAGCGACTGATAATCGCGCACATCGCGATCGATCAGGCCAAATTTCAGGTCTTCATCCGGTTCCGGGACAAATTGCGTTCCGAACAGACGATCCCAGAACGAAAAAAGCAGGCCGAAATTCTTGTCATAATGACGAGGGTCGATGCTGTGATGCACCTGGTGCCAGTGCGGACACAGGATGATGTTGTTCAACGGGCCGAACGAGATCTTGAGATGCGTATGACGAACAAAGTCCATCATCAGGATGTTACGGATGACGTAGACGTTGATGCCGAAGATAGCGACCTCTACCGGATCGAGTGCGATCAGGCTCCATATACCGAAGCAGATGCCCGGAATGACGCCATCCCACATGCGGTTCATCAGATCGTCCAGCGGATGAACCCGGTCCTTGGTGATCCCCACCATCACTTCGGCCGAATGATGTACCTTGTGCAATTCCCACAGGAACGGGAAACGGTGCTGGGCGACGTGGTAGAGGTAGTATGAGATATCATAGGCGACCAGCATGGTTGCGGTGAAGATGACGATCGTCACTGGTCCCGCCGGGCCGCCGAGAAGCGGCGCGTGGATGTTAAGGAGCCAGCCAATTGCCTCGCGTGTGCCATAGCCCACCGCGACGACGAAGGTGACGCCGGCAGGAATAAGCAGGAAAGGCATCATCGCCCGTTTCGTGATCCAGAACAGGGCGTCGGCTCGCGCCGACGGGTGCAGGATGACTTCCTGGGGGAAGGCGAAGTCGAAAAAATCCCTGAGAGACTTATGTTCGGCATTTCGCCAGTAGGCGACCACCGCGCTGCCCAGTGCGGTGAGGAGAAGCAGGCCGAGCGTGGTCAGATTGACGTTCGAAAGCTTTTCCACAATCGCTCTGGCAAATTCGGAAAACATCGTTGCAGCGGCTCCTGGTCGTAAGAAGGCAGTCTGGGGTCGTACGAAGGCGATCTGGCGAATAGCAAAGCACAAAATTCCCGCCAAACCCGCTACGCCGCCTGCAACCAGTGGCTGTTGCGGACGCAGCGGGCAAAGCAGGCTGGATGGTGCGAGACTAGCAGATCAACGGTAACGAAACCGCTAAATGTCCAAACGTAATTAATGTCGAATACGGCTGGAACTCGCCCGGCAACTCTACGTTGGCGCCGGTTTTTGCCGTTGTGGCGGGTGAATTGGGGCAAGATGGATATGGATTCCGGCTTCGCCCACTTCACCGTGCCAGGCGAGGCGTTCGGCCTGCTGCCTGGTGCCAAAGCGCAGTGAAACCCAACCGCCTTGCCCCGGCATGTCACCGCCAGCGCCGACGTCGAGCGCAGCGTCAGGAAAGCGGATGGCCAACAGCGCCTCGTCGCCGCGCAATACCGTGACCGTATCTTCGTGCCGGTCGGCATGGAGGCCGGCGGCCAGTTGGAAGACGATCTCGGACTGACGCCCGCCGCCGAGCAGTTGGTCGGTGATGAGGATGCCATCGGCCTGGCGCGCCAAAGTGCGCTGATGCACGACGCCGAAGCGGCTTCTGTAGCCATCATGCCGGGCGCTCAGCCTCCAGTGCGGTCCCGGCTCGCTCTCCACCAGCGCTGCGACTGCCTTGTGCGACCAGTTGAAATTTCCAGCGATGGTACTTTGGCTCTTGCCCTCGATGTTCAGCGTGTTGTGCGCTGGTGTGGAGCGGAACCAGTCGCGCCATGCGCCTCCCGAACCGTAGAGCCAGGTGCCTGGATCGACCAGCACCGGCTCACCGTCGATGCACAGGGTGAGCGACAGCGCGTCGGCATGGCCGTGCGCCGCTATCGAGAGATATCCGAGCGGTCCATGGTCGAACGTCACTTCGACATTGCGGCCATTCATTGCTCCGCGCCAGACTGAGAGCCCGCCTTGCGCGAATGTCTGCAAGCCATGCACCGCGGGCGCCGGACCCGACGGCGTACCAAAGAAAAGCGAACGAAAGTCGTCGGGCTCCGGCGCGTTGCCCGGCGTCCCCAGTAAGCGTTGGATGGCGGACGCGACGGATCGGATATAGTTCGGCTCGTCCCCCAGCTTCAGCACGTGGCCCTCATCGTCGTCGCCGAAGCGGGCGGCTTTCTGTGGCAGCCAGCCGACGAAATTGGCGAAGGCGCCCAGACGCGCTTCGACAGCCGAGGGAAACGGCGTTCCCGCCTGGCGTGCCGCGGCGGCGCACAGCAAGATGAGTTCGGCGCTGAAGGCTGCATAGGTCGGTGTTTGCTCGGCACCTGCGCCATCGGCAAGTATCTGCTTGTGCGTCTCATTCAGGAGGGCGCCGCGGGCGATTTCGGATCCGGCCCCGAGCGCCAGGCCGACCAGATATTCGCCGGCCAACTCTGCGACCAGATGGTTGTTGGCGGAGGAATATCGCGACGGAAACCGCGGCAGCCAATAGGCGCTTGCCGCTAGTATCTCACCAGCTTTCCGCAGCGTCGCCGGGTCAAGCTGGTCGCCGACGAGGTCCAGGGTGACGATCAGGCTGATGGCCCGCAGCGCTACTTCGATGCCGGACGCCCAGCCGATGCCTCGGAACGGTGGATTGGCGGAGTGCCAACTACCGATTGCCGCCTCGATGGCACTCCGGGATCGATCGTCCTCGCAGAGGAGCAGGTGTGCAGCCAGTGGCGGCAATTGCTGCAGCCGGTTGATCTCCCAGACATATTTTATATCGCCAAGGTCGCCGCCATGACGAAAATCGATGTCGAAAGTATGAGCCTCGGGGCCAGGCCAAAGCCTGCCGGTCACCGGATCAAGACGCCAAAGCTCGGCAGGAAACAACAGTTCAGGCTCACGCTTTGGCCATGTCCGCCCGAGTGCAGAAAACCGGCCATGAAGCATCTCTTGCGCGGCCGCCGCTATGGCTTGCCGTTGAGCGTCGGTCGCTGCCAGCGCAGCATGGCGAAATCCGGGCAGCACTGGGTGCAACTGCGGCGATGGATAGCGCTCCCACCCATCATCGCGGCGGCGCGACGCGATCCTTCGACGTTGCTCCACCAGCCGGTGCAGCACCTCGGCCGGTTCCATGCTGCGCAATCGGTTGATGTACCAGCCGATTCTCATGCACGCCCCATCAACGTTTCGGTCCTTGTATACCATGCCGTCGAAAAGCTGCGCGCCGACAATCTTCTTTCCCGTTCGTTGCGGTTAATATCTCCGACGACCAAGCGGAGAGAGCGATGCGAAAAGCTGCGGGTGTTGTTGCCTGGGTGCTCGCCTTGCTTGTGGCTGCCGACGCAGCGCCCATCGCTCTCAAGCGCGGCGTTGGCGTGCATCAGTGGCTCAACTGGTCGCCGGTGGAGAAGGACGGAACCTACGTTTGGCCGCCCTATCGCAGCGAAAAGGAGTGGCTTGCGGAAAGCAGGCCGCTCGCCGACTGGCCGCCCGGGGAGGTGTTTGCCCACATCCGATCGATGGGCTTCGACTTCGTCCGGCTGAGCGTCGATCCCGGCCCGCTGCTTGCCAGCGAGGGCGCCAAGCGGCAACAGGCGCTGGACATACTTGCCGCCGCCGTCGAGCGGATCACGTCGACCGGCCTCAAGGTGGTTTTCGACCTGCATGGCGTCACTCAGGTTCCCGACTACAGCATGGAGATGATCTATGGCGGCGCCGACAGCGAGGGCGTTGCCCGCTATCGTCAAGTGGTTGTGGCGGTCGCCGCCATGCTGGTCAAGATAGGCACCGACAAAGTCGCCCTCGAACCTTACAACGAGCCCGCATACTACCCTTGCGATGCGAGCGGCAGCGATGACTGGCAGGGGATCATGGCAGGGACCGTCCACGACATTCGAGCGGTCAGCAGCGAACTTACCATCGTTGCAACCGGCGCCTGCGGCGGCAGCATTGCCGGATTGGTCAACCTCAGCCCCGGCTTTGATGACCCAAACCTCTATTACAGCTTCCATATGTATGAGCCGCACAGCTTCACCCACCAGCGGCCCGATGACACAATCAGCTTTGCTTCGGGACTTCCCTGGCCGGCCGACAGCAGTACACCCGAAGTGGTGACCGAAACCCTTAGAGCGCGGATGGAGGCTGCCGGCTTGAGCAGGGTCGAGCAGGTCATGAACATGGCCACCGCGCGCCAAGCAATCGCGAGGTATTTCGAGCAGAACTGGGGCCAGAGCCAACTGGAGGCGAGCTTTCGCCAGGCTGTCGACTGGGCTGAAGGCCATGGCATCCCCAGTCGGCGGCTCTTCATGGGCGAATTCGGCGCTATCCTCATGTCCGCGGACGGCCGCATGGGCGCCTTTGAGGCCGACCGTTCGCGCTATCTCAAGGCAGTGCGCGGAGAGGCCGAACGCTTTGCGATCCCATGGTCTGTCTGGGAGTTCTCCAATCCCTATGGGATGAGCCTCATCCTGCCCGATGGCCCCCCGGTACCCGACCCGGAGATGCTGCAGGCATTGGGCCTGCCATAGGTGCCGTCACTCGCCCTCACCAGCGAACAACCGGTGGCAACCCCTGACCGCCAGGCTCCATCGAGGATGGCCCGTGGCAGCTTTCTCCCGGTCGGGTTGTGTCGGCACGAAGTGTTTAACACATTTGTTGTACTGAAGTGAGGAATGCGCGCACCTAGGGGGAACAATGTGTGGAATTGCCGGATGGATCGGTCGAAGGGCTAAAAATCCACAAGAGCGGGCCGCCAGAATGTCAAACGCATTGCGGCATCGCGGTCCCGATGCCGAAGGCACCGAGATATTGGACCTGAATACCGGCGAGCAACAATTGGCATTGGTCCATCGCCGCCTGGCGATCATTGACTTGGCGCCCGAGTCGAATCAGCCGATGCAGATTGAGGACGGTCGTCTCAAAATAATTTTCAACGGCGAGATATATAACTATATCGAGCTGCGCCAGGAACTGATCGGCCTTGGCCATCATTTTCGAACGCGCTCCGATACCGAGGTGCTGCTCCGAGCCTACGATCAGTGGCGCTTGTCAATGTTCGATCGGCTGAGCGGCATGTTCGCCTTTGCACTCTGGGATGCTCAGAGGCAGGAATTGATCCTCGCCCGGGATCCCTTCGGGGAAAAGCCGCTTTACCTCATGCAAAGCGAAAAATTGCTGCTGTTTGCCTCGGAGATCAACGCATTGCTGTCATCGCAGCAAGATGCTCAGGAACTCGATCTGGATGCCGTGCACGAGTATCTGAACTGGCGTTATGTGCCGGGACCGCGCACGCTTTTCAAACAGATCCGCAAGCTCAATCCCGGAAGCTATGCTGTCTGGTCGCAAGGGGTAGTCAAGGAAACGCGCTACTATACGCCTCCGGACCAGGCGGCCCTGGCCGAGCGGATCGACGGAAAAACCGCAAAGCGGCGATTTCTGGAACTGCTCGACCATTCCGTCGAGATCAGGATGCGCAGCGATGCACCTTTTGGGGCCTTTCTCTCCGGAGGGCTCGACTCCTCGGCTATCGTCGCGCTGATGGCCAGGCACAGCGCCACGCCCGTTCGCACGTTCTCCGTCGGGTTCGACGACGCAGCCTATAGCGAATTTGCATTCGCCCGGCGCGTTGCCGATCATTTCAAGACCGATCATTGCGAACTTGTCATCCAGCCAGACGATCTGATGGATCATCTGCCGACGATGGTTCGCCAACGCGGGGCACCTGTTTCGCAAAGCAGCGATATTCCAATTTACCTGATGTCGGAGCGAGCCTCGCAAGACGTCAAGATGGTGCTCACCGGCGAAGGAGCCGACGAGATTCTCGGCGGCTATCCCAAGCATCGCGCGGAATCACTGGCCGGGATCTACCAGTCGCTTGTCCCAGCCTCGCTGCACGATAACGTCCTTTCCCCTGTGGTACGCGCGATGCCGGGCGCGTCGGCCAAGGTCGATACGTTTGCCCGCACCGCGGGCGAAAGGGACTTTGCCGCCCGGATGGTCTCCTGGTTTGGAGCCGTTTCCGCGCAGCAGCGCGCGTGCCTGATCGGTGCGTCAGTAAATCGCCGTTATGAGCGCAATGAGTTTCCGTTCTCGTCAAGCGCTGCGGCCTCCCATCTTCGCCGCGTGCTGTTTTTCGATCAGACGTCGTGGCTGCCTGACAATCTCCTGGAACGAGGCGACCACATGATGATGGCCGGTTCAATCGAAGGAAGAATGCCGTTCCTCGATCGCGACCTGGTTTCGTTCGTCAGCAAATTGCCCGATCGCTACAGGCTGGGTTGGTTGCACAGCAAGCAGATCCTGCGCGACAGCATGGCCAATATCCTCCCGGAGGAAATTCTCAGCCGCCGCAAGGTCGGGTTCAAGGTACCGGTCGCCGAATGGTTTCGCGGATCGATGAGGAACTACGTGCATGACCATCTTTGCTCGCCTCACTCCGTCATTCGCAGCTATCTGAGTCCGAAACAGCTTGATCAAATCGTCTCCGAACACACCACGCGTGCCGCTGACCACGAAAAACTGATATGGGCGCTGTTGAATTTGGAGATATTCCACCGCGAATTCAGGCTCGAAGCGCCGCCGCGATCGTCGGCCTCAGCGCTTGACCGGTTGACGGCTTGACGCGGCCGACCGCCAGACATCGCAGATTGCGCCGACAAACGGGGCGAGCTCAAGCCGTTCCCGATGCACGGCCATGGCACCGGCACCAAGCCTTGCCCTCAGTGCCGGGTTCTCCACGAGGCGGCTCAACGCGTCGGTCAACGCTGTAACATCGCCTGGCGGCACCAGCAGCCCGGATTGCCCGTCGGTGATTATGTCTTCGACCGCGCCAACCGGGGTCGCCACCACCGCCAAACCGGCTGCCATGCCTTCGATCACCGACATCGGCAGATTTTCGGCGAAGGAGGGAAGAACCAGAATATCCGCCGAAGAAATCAGCGATGCGACATCGTCCGGTCCCACCCAACCCGGAAAGGCGATCCGGTCTGCAATCCCCAGCGCGGCTGACTTTGTCCGTGCCGCCTCGACTTCACCATCGCCGGCAATCGTGGCGCGCCAATTCTTGACAGGGCTCATGCGGTGCAGTGCCTCCAGCAATTGCGGTACGCCCTTGCGGTCGCCGATGCGGCCCAGGAACAGGATATGCACATGGTCGCCGCCGCCGACATGCGCCAGCGACGGGACTTCGGTCGCATTGGGTACGATCACGATATTGCCGGCTGCGCCCGGCGCCCGGCTGGCGACGAAATCGCGCCAAAGCCGACCCAAAACGATCACCCGATCGGCGTGCTCGAACAGAGCTTTGATACGGCCGCTTATGAAACCGCGGTCGGCTTTCCAGAATGTCTGATACTGCGCCCCGTGCAAATGCAGGACATAGGGTATCGACAGCAGCCGTGCCCAGGCGGCGATCACCATCTTGCGATAGGTGCTGCCGGAAACTGAGATGTTGATGTGAATGACATCGGCACGTCCAGCCACACGCGCTTTAAGCATCCGTAAGCAAAAGCCGAGCATATAGAAGATCGAAAGTCCGACATGCCCCGGGCCACGGCTGGCAAGGAAGCACACATCGATGTCGGCGATTTCCTGCCGTTCGAACTCCTGCTTCAGCGCCCCCATGATGCGGTCGATGCCGCCCTGCCCCGAAACGCCCGACGGCGTCGCGACCAGGACATGTATTTTTCGATCGGATATGAGGCGCTGCAACATGATGGTACCCTAAATAACACAGACCGGGTAACTGCAAAGCAAACGTTCCCGATAAGGTTTACGGCAAATCTTTTAGTTCAAACTGAATCTGTTCACCCTTCGCCGTCATCGCGCTGGATTTTCCGCCAGTCGGCGGCTAGTCGAAGGTGAGTTTTCCAGGGACACGCCCTTGCTGCTCCGTTCCACGCTCATTTATGCTCCGGCGATCCTGCTGACGCGAATTTCGGCGCTGCTCCTGCTGGTCGTCGTGACGCGTTTGATCGACCAGACCGAGTATGGCCTGCTCACCCTGGTGGTGACCGTCGGTGAAATGACCGACATTGCCGTCACCAACTGGCTGCGCATCGCCCTGCTCAGGCTTGGCGGCAAGGGCGAGGTCAGCCGCGGCAGCCTGATGCTGGCGGGGCAGGTGTTGCTTGCGACCACGGCCCTGGCGCTGGTCATATCGATAGGCGCGTCGGCGGTGATCGTGCCTGAACGCTGGGTCGAGTTCGCGATCGCGGTCTGCGGCTATCTGGTCGCCGGATCCATCAGCCGCTTCGCCTTGACGGTGCTGCAGATGCAGCAGCGCCATTCGGTCTATTCAATGCTAGAAGCCCTGCGTGCGTTGCTGCAACTCGCGTTACCGATCGGCGCTATCCTTGTCTTTCAGGACAGCTTTCTGACGGTGTCGCTCGGTTCGAGCCTCGGCGCCTTGATTGCCGGCATCGTGGCGGGGATCATGGCATCCCGACGCGTTGTTACCGGTCCGCCGCGTTTCACCCACAGAGACTTCTTTGCGCTCGGTGTGCCGCTGATCATCATGGCGCTGGTTGGGTTTGGGCTCAACAGCGCGGAGCGTCTGTTCCTCAAGTTCTATTACGATGCCAGCGCCGTGGCGATCTTCGCCGCAGCCTATGCGTTAGCCCGCCAACCGATCGATATGGTCGCCAACGCCATCAACATGGGCGCCTTTCCCGAGGTGGTCAGCCGCTTCGACGAGGACGGGCCCGCGGCATCGGGTCGGTTGCTGTCGCAGTTGATGGCCTTGATGATGCGGCTTTGCCTGCCGATTGCAGCGATGCTGGTCGCGCTCAGCGGCGATATCACCGAGCTCATGCTGCCCTCGCAATATCACGGCCGCTTCGGCCTGCTGTTTCCAATCATTGCCTTCAGCGTGCTGTGCGCCAACCTCACCAGCTTCGTCTATGGCGTCGTGGTGCACGCGCACAAGCGGCCGTGGCTGCTGATCATCGCCAACCTCTTCGGCTCGGTGGCAACAATTGCATTGTCCCTGCTGTTGATCCCCCCGATGGCCGAGATCGGCGCGGCTTTGGCGCTTGCGGGCGGCTCGGTAGTGGGCTCCATAACCTGCATTGTCATCAGCGAGCGGCTCACGCCGGTGCCGGTGCCGTGGCGCGACATCGGTGTTTCGGTAATCATCTCGCTCAGCACGGGGGTGGCCGCCAAGCTTGCCAGCATGGTGGCCGGCGACGTGCCGGCGATCTTCTCGCTTGTCGCCGGCGGCACCGCCGGCGCTGCGGTCTTCTTCGGGCTGACCTCGTTGTTCCATCCTGTAGCAGCGACGCAATTCGTCGCCCAGTTGCGGGAGCGGCTGCGGATCGCGTAAGGCGAAGTCCAGGGCCGACGCCTGTTTTGTGAGGGAACGCGAATCTATAAACCGGCGTTTCGACGCCAGCGACGCTCCCAGAACTCCCGGCAGAGCAGCCCGGCATAGGCAGTGTTGGTATCGTAGTAGCGGCGCCACAAGCGTCGCGGCTCCTGGATGACGCGGAACAGCCACTCCAGGCCGGCCGCTTGTATCAGCCTCGGCGCACGGGCAACCTTGCCGCCATAGACGTCGAAACTGCCGCCCACGCCCATCACGAAGCTTGGGGCGAGTTCATCGCGGTAGCGTTTGAGAAAGCGTTCCTTGCGCGGTGTCGGCATGGCCACCAACAGGCAGTCGGCATCAGAGGCGTTGATCGCCGCGACGATCCCGGCCTCGTCCTCCGGCTTGAAATAGCCGTTGCGCGTCCCCGCTATGCTGAGGCTCGGATGGTCATTGGCAAGTCTCGCTACGACCGCATCGAGAACGTGCTGTTCGGCCCCCAGCAGATACGGCCTGAATCCACGCATCGCGCAGAGGCTCAGCAGATTGATCATGATGTCGACGCCCGCCACGCGCTCGGGCAGCGCGACGCCGCACAAACGCGCACCCCAAAGCACGCCAATGCCATCGACATTGACGACGTCCGCCCCGGCCACGTCGTCGCGCAGTTCGGCATTCTGGCGCATGGTCACCAGCTTGGCGACATTCACGACCACATGGTGCAGCGGCCGCCGCAGGGTCATCGCCTCTTCGGCGATGGCCAGCGTCTCTGCCATGGTCAGCGCATGGATAGGTGCGCCAAGGAACTCCCGGCGCCGTGACGCCAACAGGGAATGCTGCGCCCATGCCGGGGCGTGCGCGTTCATGCGGCCTGCTCCCTTGCAAGCGGCACTTGTGCGATCTCTGGTTTCTTGCCGTCGATGCGGGCGTCCGGCTTGCGCGCCTTGCGCCACGTCCACAGGCCCCTCGTATCGACGAGCTTCTTGTCCTTGAGCGCTTCGGGGTCGACCAGATTGAATTGCCGATGGTCGACCAGGAGGACGACGATATCGGATTTGTCGATGGCCGAAAGTGCATCGGTGAACACGATGCCCCTGCCCTCGAGCTCGTGCGGCAGCGCATTTGTGTTGGGTTCAGCCGCAATGATCTTCACATTGGGGATATCGGACAGAAGCTTCACCACTTCGACGGCCGGGCTCTCGCGCAAATCGTCGATGTTGGCTTTGAAGCTGAGGCCAAGGCAGGCGATCGTCTGCTTGCGGGAGGGATCGAGCAAGGCCTCGATATCCCTGACCACCGACATGGGCCGCTCGGAATTGATCCGGCGTGCCGAAGCCATCAGCCGCGTGCTGTTGGGTGCGGCATCGATGATAAAATATGGATCGACCGCAATGCAGTGACCGCCAACGCCCGGGCTCGGCTGGAGGATGTTCACGCGAGGGTGCCGATTGGCGAGATCGATCACTTCCCATACATTGAGCGACAGATCCTGACACACTGCGGCAAGCTCGTTGGCAAAGGCGATGTTGACGTCGCGGAATGCGTTCTCCGTCAGTTTCACCAGCTCAGCACTTTCGGCCGTTGTCATGAACAGGTCGCCGGTGACGAAGGTCGAATAGAGTGCCGCGGTCCGTTCCGACGATTTGCGGGACAATCCACCGATCGAGCGATCATTGTTGATCAGCTCGGTCAGCACCTTTCCCGGCAGCACGCGCTCGGGCGAATAGGCGACCAGCACATCGGCGTCTTCGCCATGCTGGACAGGAAATTTGAGATCGGGCCGCAATTCGGCAAGCAGCCCGGTCATGATCCGCGTGGTTCCGACCGGCGATGTCGACTCCAATACCACAAGGTCTCCCCGCTTCAGCACTGGGGCGATGCTTCGTGCCGCCGCGAGCACGTAGGTTACGTCCGGCTTATGGTCGTGGGTCATCGGGGTCGGCACGGCGATGATATAGGCGTCCGCCGGCTGCGGCGTGCTGTAGGCCATGAGCTTGCCGTTCGCCACGACCTTCTGGATCAGACCGTCAAGGTCCGGCTCGACGATGTGGATTTCGCCGCGGTTGACCTTCTCGACCACCGCTCCGTTGACATCGACGCCAATGACGTTGAGCCCGCGGCTGGCGAAAATGGCGCAGGTCGGCAGGCCGATATAGCCCATGCCGATTACGGAAACGGTTTTGATTTCAGCCATGATGCAGCAGTTCCTCAACAATCCGGTTACTGGCCCGGCCATCGCCATATGGGTTGTGTCGTTCCGCCATGCCGCGATAGGCAGCCTGATCGTCGAGCAGGCGATTGGCGTTGAACAGGATTTTCTCGACATCGGTGCCGACAAGACGGGCGGTGCCGGCCACGATCCCCTCGGGTCGCTCGGTATTTTCGCGCATTACCAGCACCGGCTTGCCGAGTGAAGGCGCTTCTTCCTGCACGCCACCGCTATCGGTAAGCACCAGATAGCTCTGCTTCTGCAGGTACAGGAACGGCAGATAGTCCTGCGGCTCGACCAGGTGGATGTTCGGCACGCCTTCCAGGTCTGCGTTGACCACTGAGCGCACATTGGGGTTTGGATGGACAGGGTAGACGATCTGCACGTCTCCGCGCGCCGCCAATCCCTTCAACGCCGTACAGATGCGCTGGATGCCGCCGTCGAAATTCTCGCGGCGATGGCCGGTGACGAGGATCATCTTCTTGGAAGGGTCGAGGAAAGGGAAGCGGGCAGCGAGCTTCGCGTTCATCAACCTGTCGGCATCGATCGCGCTTGAAAAATGCAACAGTGTGTCGATCACCGTGTTACCGGTTACGAAGATGGTGCTTTCGGCTTTTCCTTCGGCGATGAGGTTGTCGCGCGCCTGAACGGTCGGCGCAAAATGCCAGGTGGCGATGTCGCCGGCAATCTTGCGGTTCAGTTCTTCAGGAAACGGCGAGTTGATGTTGTGGCTGCGCAATCCTGCTTCGACATGAGCGACCGGGATACGCTTGTAGAAGGCAGCCAGAGCCGCGGCCATCGCCGTGGTGGTGTCGCCCTGCACCATGACGATATCGGGCTTGGCCTTGTCCAGCACCTCGGCCATGCCCAGCAGCACGCGCGAGGTCACGTCGAACAGCGACTGGCCGGGTTGCATGATGTTGAGATCGTGATGCACAGGCAGGCCGGTCAGCTCGACAACCTGGTCGACCATTTCGCGATGCTGGGCGGTTATGCATATTTCGGTGATGAAGCCTGGATGAGCAAGGGCGGCACGCGCCACTGGAAAGCATTTGAGTGCCTCCGGCCTCGTGCCGAACACGATCAGCAGTTTCTGCCTCGATGGCAGTTTTGGACGTGAAAGGACGTTCATCGCTGATCCTGGTCGCCTGCAGCCTTCGGGACATGCCGACTATTGCCCGCACGAGTTATAATAGCGTCGAGAAGCGCCTTCGTGATCTCAATTCTTAATATATGATTAACAACCAAGGCCGCGTTCTCCCGGGTTAACTCTTGTGAAAGGTTGGGCTGACAAGTAGTCTATGGCAGTAGTCTTGAAAAAGAATATATTGGATTGACTAATATTTTAATCATCGGCCACGCCGGCGCATCCCGGCGCTGGGAAAATGAGCTTCTGGCGCGGTTGAGTGCGGCTGGACATGCGGTTTCGAGTAGCCGCGCGCCGACGCCTGAACCCAATGCGCGCTCGATGGATAATGTGCTGGCGCTCGAGGGCCGGCGCTTCGGCCCCTCACTGGCAAGCCGTTCCCGGCCGTTGCCATCCGGCGACACCGGCCCAGTCGATCTTATAGTCGATCTCACCGCTAGCGCCGCACGACGGGGCACGCCTGTCCTGACGCTCGAATTTTGCGGCCACAGCAGCTTTGCCGCGGGTATGACCGAGATGCTGGCGAGCGGGCGGTTGCCCGAACTCACCGCGCGCCTCGACGGCGTTGCCGTCGCCAGGGCACGGCCGATGATCAGCGATCGGCTATGGCTCTCCCGGACCAGCAACGACCTGCTCGCCGGCGCCATCTCCGTGATTGCCCAATGTGTCGCCGGCTTTTCAGCGGGCAAACTTGCGCCGATTATTGAGAGGCCGGCGCCGCCCCTGCAGAAGGGCGGATTTATCAGGCACTATCTGCCCTTTTTCGGCAGGGGAATGGTCGACCGCGCGGTGCAAAAACTGCGACGTGGTCGGCGCCCCTTCTATTGGCAGGTTGCTTACCGGCTGATCGACGGTCCAGGCGTCGCCGAGACCGGACGACTCGACGGTAAGCCGTTCACCGTGCTTGCCGATGACGGGCAGCGCTTCTACGCCGATCCGTTCGTTCTCGAGCGCGACGGCCGCCATTTTCTGTTTGTCGAGGAATTTCCCTATGCCACGGGCCGCGGCGTGATTTCGGTGGCCGAACTCGGCACCGACGGCACTTTCGGCGTGCCGAAGGTGGTGCTGGAGGAAGCGCATCACCTGTCATATCCGCAGGTGTTCGCTCACTCCGGCGAGATTTTCATGATCCCGGAAAGCGCTGCGGCGCGCGAACTGGTGCTCTACCGTGCCGTGCAGTTTCCGGATCGCTGGGTACGCGATACGGTGCTGATGACGAACAGGGATTTCAACGACGCCACGCTGCTCGAATCCGACGGCCGCTTCTGGCTGTTGGGGACAGAGCGGTTCGGTCACGGTAGCGCGTCTGACACGATGGCGGTCTATTCCGCCCCGGCATTGCGTGGGCCGTGGGCTGCGCACGCGCTCAATCCCGTCGCGGTCGACCACTCCGCCACTCGGCCAGGCGGCGCCTTTATCCGCCAGGAGGGCTCGCTGCTGCTGCCGGTGCAAAACGGCTCAAGAGCCTATGGTGGCGGCCTGGGGTTAATGCGACTGGATCGGCTTGATGATTTCGATATCCGTTTCGAACTACCCCGCCCAATCGATCCGGGGCCGGCATGGGCCCGCGCGGGCATTCACACGCTCAACCGCGCCGGCAGTGTTGAGGTCGTGGATAGCGCCGGCTGACCGGATCTGAGGTCGGGCTTAACGAGATCCAGCCGGGTTGGGTGGGACGCAGCGGCCGAAGGAATGCTTTCGATCTGGCCCCGATAGGGCTGCTTTCTGAAGGCAAGCAGCAACACCACCATAATCGCAATCTCCGGCGACTTTGAAGAGAGCGCGTTGTTCGACAGCGCGGCAAGCAAGAAAGTCATGGTGCCTATCCAGGCAGGCAGCGGCGCCCCGCGCAGCAGCCGAAAAATGAACCAGAATATCAACACTGTAAAGAGCACTGCTATGGGCAGGCCGAAGAGCATGATGATGACCACCGGCGCGCTCTCGATGAAGGGGAGATGCAGCTTCTCGTTGACGATCTTCAGGAGTTCGTCGCCGTTCATGCCGAACAGGATGTCTTTCCAGCTGACAAGTCCGAACACCTGGTAGATCGTCACCCGGGCCATAAAGTTTTGGTCGAAGATGGTGTTGCTGAACCGGTTCAGCAGACCGCCCGCAAACAGCATCGCTACGAGCACCGCGCCACCCGTCACGGTGAACATCAGCACGACAAATTTGGCCTGCCGCTCATACTTGAGCGACAGGCCCGGCCAAGGCACGAACAGCAGTAGAATGAGGATTTCTCCGGCAGCGAGCAGCAGTGCGGCGCGAGCGCCCGATGCAGCACAACCGACGACCAATACGAAGATCGCCACCACCCGCACCCATATGCGCCAGCGCGTCAGCGGTACGAATCCGATGACTGTGGCGCAGAGCGCGCCCAGTGACAGCGGGTGGGCTGCCAGGCCGATCGGCCTGAACTGCAGTTCGTTGATACCGTACGGCAGAAATCGATGTTGAGTCACGGCCTCGATCGTGCCGATCACGGCGCTGAGGATAGCCATGCCAAGCACGACGTCGCCCAGCGCCCGCCGCGACTCCGCGTTTAATGCTAGCATCAACAGGCCTGCGGCGCCGGCCACCAGATAGGTATCGATGATGAACCCGGAGGAGCCCGCGCGGCCGGTAGCGAACAGATAAGGCACCAGCGCGAACATCAGCACCGAATAGCGGACCAACGCCTTGAATATTCCAATTTCGTCGCCCTGCAGCAGAAACGGTCGGCTGAAAAGAACGACAGCAAGCAGCAGGAAGATCGCATAGGTGCCGAAATGCAGCTTCTCGTAGAACGAGCCTCCCTGGGCCGTATAGTCGACGACCATGTTCATCACCTGCGGCGACACCGTAAAGCGAAGCAGGAACGCGAACGCCGCGCACAGGAAAAACAGCAGCGACAGCGCGTTCTGACGGCGCGCCTGGGTGGACAACAATCGTTCCGATGCGGCAGCGGGATAGCTCATGGTCCATCCAGGTGAAGATGTTCAAACGGCATTCCGGCCAACGAGATCCATTCAAGGACCGCCGAAGGGAGGCGGCCTGTGTGTGCCGGCGAAATATGCGCCGGGCCATGCGTTTGCCACAACCGTTAAATTCGATGCCCGTACGTTTGCACGGTCTCCTTATTTGTTCCCCGTGACAGCGTAAGGAAGCGATGTGTTTCTGATCGTTCTTCTGCCGTTCAGAGCGAGAAGAATCGGCTTCTCGATCATCTGGTGGATCACCAGACTGGCTATGCAGGCCGTCACGATGCTGACCACGGAGACCAGCAACACCGTCGCCGGATGTTCGTAGCCGATGGTGCGCCTGGCCAAATAGGCCACGGCGCCGATCACGAAGATATGCGACAGGTAAAGCGCGTAGGAGGCGTCGCCGAGCTCTTCGAGCAGGCTCCAGTGCTTCAGTTTCGGTTCCAGTATGAGGCCAAGATGAAGCAGGCTGGCTGCCCACATTACCTGCCCTACGAAGCTGATCTGGCTCATCAGCGGCGTGCCGTCATCGACGAATGCAAGCACCACACCTGCAGCGGCCATGAGGCCGAGTAGCCAGGCATGGCGTGTGCCGGAAACAAGGCCGCCATCCAGATAGCGCCGGCCTATCCACATGCCGATGACGAACGCCACCGGAGAAGCGTTCAGATAGAACTGGATAACAGGGTTGGTGGGAGCCATCAGCAGCCCGGCCAGCCACATCGCAATGAAAAAGACCGTCAGCACAATTACGCGCGCGGTCACTGACAGGAACGCGAGCGCCGCAAATGCGATATAGAAATAGACCTCATAATTGAGCGTCCAGCCGAGTGCCAGAATTGGGCTGACGCCATCTCGTTCGGGCGCTTCGTGGACAACGAAGAAGAGCGACTGGAGATAGTGGGGCCACGTAAAGACAGTCGTCTGGAAGAGACTTGGTGCAAGAGCGGCCAGAAGTGCGGCGACGCTTGTGAAAAGCCAGTAGAGGGGGACAATCCGGATCGCCCGGCGTTTCAGGAAGGTTGGAGCAGAGAAAACACCATTTCCTGTAATATAGACCATTATGAACCCGCTAACGACGAAAAACAGAACAACGCCAAGGCGCCCCGCGGTCACGATAATCGGATTGTCGATGCCGATCTGGTAAGAAAAAGCGTGCGCGAACAGAACCAGCAAGGCAGCGCAGGCGCGAAGATACTGGATCGAATAGAATTTGTTCACGTTCCCCTCCTGCAATTGCAGGCGACTGATGCCATCCTGCAGGTCGCGGTCAGTGCTTCAGTTGTCATCCAAAAGGCGTTGCGATGCTTTCAATACAAGCGCGCCGTTAAGTGCGCGTTACCGATTTCATGAAAATCACGCACCCGGTTCGGGCGCCAATCCGGCGATGGCAAGGATTCGCACCAGATTCTGGGCAACGGATCCGTTCAACGTCCACCGGACGAACGGGTATGAACGGCAAAATGGGCCAACTTGGAAAATAAGATGTTAACGATGTTTCTGTAGAGCAGGCCAAGCGTAATGATTTAACAAGGGTTGTCACCATGTCTGCCGGTTCCGGCACCCCCCCTATCTCCGCAGCGGCTTCCAACAACAGTGCATTCGAGCGTATTGCCAATGCACGGCGCAGGGCATTGCTGCAACAGCATGGCCCAGTCGCGGCGCTAAGCTCCGCACCGGTGACGCCGCAAACTCCGGAGCCTGTCGCCACGGTGACCCTGGACAAGATCGGCGATTTCCTCGAGCTCGATTTTCGACGCCTGTTCGTCTGGCTGCGGGCCGGCCTCGCCCTGGCGCTCATGCTGGCGGTAATCGGCGGCATTGTCGGCGGCGCCTATGCATTGCTGAGCAAGCAGCGTTACACCGTCACGACGGAGGTCCTCATCAACCCTTCCAATTTGCAGGTTGTGGAAAACGACCTCTACTCGCAACCGGGCCAGGTCGATAGCCAGCTGCTCAGCACGCGCAGCAAGCAGCGCATCCTGACCTCGGGCAACGTGCTTTCCCGTGTGGTGGACGAACTGAATCTGACTCACGATCCAGAATTCTTCGATCCGGACCGGAGCACATCCTCGTCTGGCGCTGTGGCGAAGCCCGACCCGAGGCTCATCGCCTTGAAGAATCTGGCGGACCGGGTAGACGCCATCGCGGACCCGACATCGTTCGTCACAACCCTCTCGGTATCTGCGGAAACCACCGCCAAGGCGATCCTGATCTCGCAGGCCCTAGTCAAAAACTTCCAGGAAGAACTGGCCAAGGCCGAAGCTGCCGGCGCCAGCCGTGCCGCGGCAGCCCTTGACAGCCGGCTTGGCCAACTCAAGAGCGACGTGCAGGCTGCCGAAGAGAAGGTCGAGAGCTATAGGCGTAGCCACAATCTGTCCTCCAGCAATGGCCAGCTTGTCAGTTCGCAGACAATGACGCAGCTCAATGGCGAAATCGTCGATGCGCAATCGCGCGTCATCGCCGCGCAGGCAAGCTACGACGCCCTGGTTGCCTCCGGCATCAATGGGGCCAATCCCGACCCCACGGTTTCGGAAGCGCTCGCAGCGCTGCGCGACAGGTCAAACAGCCTGCGGCAGCAGATCGACTCACAGTCGATGACCTTCGGCCCGCGTCACCCGACGATTGTCAGACTCAGGACGGAACTCGAGACCGTCAACTCGCAACTCCGGGCCGAGTTCTCCCGCACCGTCGGGACGGCAAAGGCCAGCCTGGACAAGGCCAGGGCCTCGTTGGCTTCTCTCAACGCCAGGATGAACGATCTGAAGAGCAATGTTTTCACCGACAGCGAGTCCGAAGTCGCCCTGCGTGAACTTGAACGCGATGCCGCCTCGAAGAGAGCCGTCTATGAGAGTTTCCTGTCACGTGCACGCCAAATCAGCGAGCGCGAGCAGATCGACACGACAAACGTACAGGTGATTTCGACCGCGGTGCCCCCGCCCGCGCGCTCATGGCCCCCGCGCACTGCCCTGGTAGCAGGCGCAGGAGCGTTCGCAGGCTTTGCCCTGGGCATGCTGCTGGCCATCGGCATGGGCATCATCCGCGACATGCGTCGGCCGCCGAACCGATCAGGCCTTGCCGCCAGCCGAGCCTGAAGCAAGGCATGGTGAAGCGCATCGTTTTCCACATCGCCAGCCTGAGGGGCGGCGGCGCCGAACGTGTCTTCGTCCTGATGGCAAATGAACTGGCGTCGCGTGGCCACGAGGTCACGCTTTTTACCTGGAACGCGGAAGGCCCTAACGCCGCGCTGCGTTCCGCTGCCGTGCATCTGGTCGACTTCGGCCTTCTCTTGCGCGGCGAGGGTTACGCCAAGTCGGCGACGCTGAAAGGCATCGTGCGAAGCGCAAATTTGTTCCGCCGCCTTGATCCTGATGCGGTCTATAGTGCCCCGGAATTCGCCAATCTGGTGATGGCGCTGTCACTCATGTTGGCCAGAAGCCGGGCAAAATTCTTTCCAAGTTTCCACGCGGCCGCCTCGCTGCCTGCCAGCGGCCTCGGCGCGAGACTGGCGATCGGGCTTTCCGCGCTGGTTGCAGCGCGTGCAACCAAAGCCATCGCCGTTTCGGCGGGTGTCGGCCGTGACATCATCGCCCGCGGCTTCCCCAAATCCAAGGTCGTCGTCATCAACAACCCGCTGCCGCCGGCTGAAGCACCGCAGGGGACTTCCTATGCCTGGCAGGCAGCGTTGGCGGCGATGGGCGATGGCCCCGTCATCGCCACCGCCGGACGCCTGGTGCCGGTCAAGGACCACCGGACTTTGCTGCGGGCCTTCGCTGCCCTGCGCGCCGGCCGCCCTGCCCGGCTTGTCATCTTCGGCGAAGGTCCGCTGGCTGCCGAATTGCACGCCTATGCCGAAGAGACCGGCATCGGCGCGCACGTGCTCTTTGCCGGCTACGTCAACGACCCCGCAGCTTGCTATGCCGCAGCCGATCTGTTCGTTCTGTCATCGACCAGCGAAGGCTTTGGCAACGTGTTGGTCGAGGCCATGGCTGCAGGTGTCCCCGTAATCTCCACCGATGCCCCGCATGGCCCGCGAGAAATACTCGGTGACGGCCGCTTCGGCGCCTTGGTGCCGGTCGGTGACGCCGCAGCCCTTGCGAAGGCGATGGCCGAAATGCTGGATCACCCCATCCCTGCTGCCGTGCTGAGAAACAGGGCGCTGGATTTCACAGTCGACAAGATCGGCGATCGCTACGAAGCGTTGCTCTAGTTGTCGCGCACGGCCAGCAGATCGCGGTTGGATGCGATCGACGCGGGCGGGTCTTGATTGCCGTAATCTCTTCACAAGCTGGAGCGCAGCGGCTCATGGTCGGGCGTTTCCTCGTTCCTTGAGTTGTTGGGCGAGGAAGTCCTTGACCGAATCGAGAACCGCGTCCCGTTCATGAGATACGCCTGGCAGCAAATCGAAGCGCACGCGCGCACCCGCCTCCTCGAACGATCGACACAAGGCCATGAGGCGTTCCGGCCGTGTTCGCCCGGCATCGTTGGCGCCTGGCATCCAATGGGTGCTGCCTTGCACATGAGTGATTTCCCAAGTCTCCAGGTCAGCGTCGCCGACGATCATCTGGAAAGGCACTTTTGCCAGCGCTGCGGCATCGAAGGTGATGCCGAACTTCTCCGGCAGATCGCGAATGCCCACCCACCAGTCATGCGTCGGATCGAGTAAGGTCACCGAGCCTGGCGCGCCGATTGAGGCCGCCCAGAGCCTGTCGGGATGCAGGATAGCAAAACGATGCGTGAAATGCCCGCCGCCGGAAAATCCGAACATGGCAAAGCGGCTCCAATCCTGACTGTATTTGGCGCTGACCTCCTCAATCATGGCGAGCAGCACCTGATCGTAGCGTATGTTGCCCTCGAGCATATATTTGTACCCACTGCGGGCATCGTCCCCGAGAACGCCGATCGGAAACAGCGGACACAACACGGCGCAGCCGTTCCAGCGTCCGAACTCGGAAAACGCGTCGCGGAATCCAAGAAAAGAGGTGCGGCCGGTGCCATGGACGGCGACCATCAGGTCGACTTTGGCCCCTTCTCCAACCGCGGGAGGCACATACAGGCAATAGTGAAAGCGCGGGTCTGATTTGGAAGCAAAGATGGCGGTCGCGCCAAGGTCATAGGTAGCGCGACCGCGATCCGCGACAGGCCCCTTGGCAACGCTTGTCAAACCGATAACTCCTTAATAGGCCCGGCATTCCGACAACAATATACCGGTCGGCCGACTTCGTGAACTGGAGGCGCCTCCAGGCAGCCGCGAGGAGGACCTCGTCTTGCACCGGAAGCAGGTCGCCGGCGGGACGATCGGAGGCAAAAAGAATGCCTCCGCCAACGCCTCGGGCAGCCGCCATTAACTTTTCGTTAACCATGCCGGGCTAGCCTTAACCAATCAGTAAGGACTCGCCTCTGTGACCTGCGTCGCTCCCATCCAAAACAAGTCCATACGCTTTCGAGCGCGCTCGTTTGTAGCCTTCACCCTCACCCCTGAGGCCCCGCTAGGGGAATGGCTGCAAAGCCTCGATCACTGGACCGAAAACTCTCCCGGCTTCTTTGCCGGCCGCCCGGTTGTGCTCGATCTGACCATGTTCAAGCCCGAGGTGGGCGAGATGCGGGATCTTGTCTCACAACTCGCGGAGCGCGGGATTCGCATTTACGCGATCGAGGCCGATGGCAACGTTGCTCTTGATGCCGATCTGCCGCCGCTCCTCGTTGGCACCAAGGAGGCCACCGCTGATGCGCTTTACGCGCAGCCGAACCCGAAGGCCGCCGCTGAGGCCAAGACGGAAGAGCCGCAGGCGCCGAACTCATTGATGATCAAGGCACCGATCCGCTCCGGCCAGTCGATCTTTCACCCCGATGGCGACGTGGTCATTGTCGGCTCCGTCAGTTCCGGATCCGAGATCATCGCCGGAGGATCGATCCACGTCTACGGCACGTTGCGTGGACGTGCGTTCGCCGGCGCCACGGGAAATTCCGCAGCTCGCATCTTTTGCCGGAAAAATGAAGCCGAACTTCTGGCGGTAGACGGCTGGTACCGCACCGCCGAGGAGATGGACGCCTCCTCGCGAGGAAGGCCGGTACAGGCCTTTCTCGAGGACGGCGCACTTTGCGTAGCACCGCTCAACTAACAACATTGGAGGCACAAATATGGGCAAGGTAGTGGTTGTCACATCCGGCAAAGGGGGTGTCGGCAAGACGACCTCGACGGCCGCTCTCGGCGCCGCGGTCGCGAAAACCGGCAAGCGGGTGGCCCTCGTCGACTTCGATGTCGGGCTGCGCAACCTCGATCTGATCATGGGCGCCGAGCGGCGCGTTGTTTTCGATATCGTCAACGTCATTCAGGGAACCGCCAAGCTCTCGCAGGCGCTGATCCGTGACAAGCGGCTCGAAACGCTGTTCCTGCTGCCGGCCTCGCAAACGCGCGATAAGGATGCTCTCACCGAGGAAGGAGTCGCCGATGTCATCGACAAGCTGCGATCGGTTTTCGACTACGTCTTCTGCGACAGCCCGGCCGGCATAGAGCGGGGCGCGCAACTTGCCATGCGCTTTGCCGACGAGGCGGTAATCGTTACCAACCCGGAAGTGAGCTCGGTCCGCGATTCCGATCGCATCATCGGCCTGCTCGACTCCAGGACGATGAAAGCCGAGCAAGGTGAATCGATTGCCAAACACGTCCTCGTCACGCGCTACGACGCTGCCCGCGCTGCCCGCGGCGAGATGCTCAGCATTGATGACGTTCTCGAGATCCTGTCCACGCCTCTGCTGGGAATAATTCCCGAGAGCCAGGACGTGCTGCGCGCATCCAATGTGGGCGCGCCGGTTACGCTCAGCGAAAACACCAACCCCGCCGCACGCGCCTATATCGACGCGGCAAGAAGACTCGAGGGCGAGGACCTGCCGGTCATTCTGCCTTTCGAACGGAGGGGCCTCCTCGACCGGCTGTTGGGAAGGAGGGCAGCATGAACCTGCTCGATATCTTCAAGCGCCGCGGCAGCGCGCCCGTGGCGCGCGAGCGCTTGCAACTGCTGTTGGCTTACGAGCGTCGAAGCCGCAACCAGCCCGATCTCGTCTCCGTGTTGCGCGAGGAGATCATGGCGGTGATCGCCCGGCATGTTCAGGTCGACCAGGATTTCCTGCAGGTAAGCATGGATCACGGCGAAACGACGTCGAGATTGGAGATCGACATCCAGATCCCCAACAAAGTCGCAATGCCCATGGCCGCGGCGTTCTAACGAAACCCTCCAGTCAGGGCTTGCGTCGGCTGCTGCCGAAATTGCGGCGCCGTGGTTGGTGTGCTTGAGCCGGTCGCCACCGGCAAGTTCTCGCAAGTCGAGGACAGTAACCACTCCCTCACCAAAACCCCGCGGCCGTTTCCAGCCGCGGGGGGCCTTGGGAGGGCCTTTCGAAACCCGTGGTCAAATGTTGGCGAGCAATTCGTTGACGCGGCTTTCCATGTCGGCAAGGGCGGTGTCGACGTCCTTCTGGCCACTGATTGCTGCACTCATCTCTTCGCCAATAATGTCCTGGATCGCAAACTGACGCTGTACGGCGGACGGCAGCGGCTTGCCGAGATCAGCGACCGCAGAGATTGTGTTGCGATGCGGCAGTGCCTTGAAGGCGTCCGAGGTGATGACGGCCTTGTAGGCTGGCAAGTGGCCGGTGCGCGACCATTCGAAGTCGTTGTCGGCGAAGAACTTCAGGAATTTACCGATAGCCGCGATCTGTTCAGGCGTGCGGTCTTTCTGCGAAACGGCCCAGGTGTGGCCGTCGGCATATTGCGCATGGGCGCCGCCAAACAGCTGCGGATACGGATAGACCGCATATCCGCCCTTGTTGAGCGCCGTCCCCTTGGTCTCGGACTGGGCGTTGTAATCGCCGACCACCCACGTACCGTTGAGATGGACGCCACCCTCGCCGGCAAGGAAGGCGTTGATCGAGCCGCCATAGTCGAGATCCTTGGTGGTGTAGCCCTTCTCGAAGATCGCCTTGTACATCTCGACGACCTTCTTGGCTTCCGGCGTATTCAATTTCACATGCTTCGGATCGGCAAAGAAATCGGAATCCTGCTGGAAAAGATAGGTGTAGAGGTTGCGTGTGTAGAGTGCAGTCTCATTGGCCAGGTTCTGGACGAAATAAGGCTTGCCCGTCTTCTGCTTGAACTGTTCGGCCTGGGCGAGCAGTTCCTCGGGCGACTTTGGAAAAAATCGGCGTGCCGTCTGCATTGACGAGGCCGGCTTGTTTGAAAAGATCCATGTTGACGTGATAGAGCATCGTCCAGCTGTCGATCGGCAGACCATAGATCTTGCCGTCTTTGGTGGCGCCATTGCGTGCCGCGTCGGTGAAGGCGTCGGGTGTCACGCCGACCGACTTCAAGAGATCGTCGAGCGGCATCAACAGGCCCTTCGACTGATAATCCGACAGTACGGATTCATGGATCGTGACGATGTCCGGAGCGTCGCCTGAAGCGAACTGGGCGGTCAGCTGATCATAGCCGGGCCATTCCACGGTGGTGACGTTGACGTGGACATCGGGATTGTCGGCGTTGAACTTGTTGATCAGCGAGGTGATGATGCCGCATTCGCCAACGGCCTTGGTGGCATCGGTGTTGGTGCCGAAATCAGCATCGCAGGCGCCGAAAAAGCGCTGCACGCTCAGTTCGGTGGCCGCGAAGCTTGGAGCTGCGAGCAGCATTGCGCCCGCAGAGACTGCGGCAAACAGTATTTTTTTCAGTTTCATATCAGTTCCTCCTACTGAGTTTCCGCCGCTCCACCCTGGATTGGCTTTCGTGCTTCAATCGCTGCGCATTCCCCCGGCCGTCAGGCTATCTTCGTTATCTCACCGCAGCGCCGGAGACCGCCGTGACGATGTATTTCTGGAAGAACAGGTAGACGATCAGGATCGGGGCACCGGCGAACACCGCCTGCGCCATCAGGAAGCCGATGCCTTCGGACTGGGCGAAATTGGTCTGGGTCGAGGCCATGCCGACCGTCAGCGTGAACATGTCCTTCCTCGTCGCCGAAATCAGCGGCCAGAAGTAGTCGTTCCACGCGCCGAGAAAGGTGAAGATGCCGAGCGTCGCCTGCGCAGGCAGCGTGAGCGGCAGAAGCACCTTCCAGAAAATCCTGAGCCGGCTGGCGTTATCGAGCATGGCGGCTTCGTCCAGCTCCTTCGGGATGGCCTTGAAATACTGGGTCATCAGGAAGACGCCGAACGGAGCCGAAAGGCCCGGCAGGATGAGCCCTTGATAGGTGTTGTGGAACTTCAGCATGCTGAAAATTTGGTGACGGGCGACCAGCACGGCCTGTTCCGGGACCGCCAGGCCGAACAGCACGATCACGAACAGCACGTCTCGGCCGGGGAAATTCAGCCGTGCAAAGCCGTAGCCGGCGAGCGACGACAGGATCAACGTGCCGAGCGTCAATCCGCCCGAGACGATGATGCTGTTGCGCACCCAGATGAACACCGACGAGGTGCCGACGGTGTTGATGTAGTTCTTCAGCGTATAGGGCGCGTGAAACACCGAATTCGGATCGGCCATCAGCTCGGTATTGTCCTTGAGCGACAGGCCGATGACCCACAGAACCGGCGCGATCATGACGATCGAAAGCAGGATGACCAGGGCCAATAACAAATGGTCGCCAAATGCCCGGCCCTTGATGGAAGCTGTGGCGCTCATGCCTGGTCTCCCCTGCTGCGTGTCACCAGGTACTGGGCCATGGCCGCGACCAGGATGAGGATGAACAGGATTTCCGATGCCGCGGCGCCCAGGCCGAGATCCCAGCGACGGAATGCGGTATCGTAGATGTAGAGCACGATCGGCTTGGTCAGGTTGTTCGGACCGCCCCGCGTCATCAGCCAGGCCTGGCCGAACAGCTGGAATTGCAGCACGATCTGGATGATGATCACCAGGATGAAGGTCCGCTTGATCGACGGCAGCGTGATCGAGCGTAGCGTCTGCCAGCGATTGGCATTGTCCAGCGCTGCCGCCTCGTAAATATCCTGTGGAATCTGCTGGAGCGCCGAGAGAAAGAGCATCATCGGCAGGCCGATGCACCACCAGATGGTGGCAATGGCGATGCCGATCATCGCAAGGCTGGGATCGGAAATGAAGGCCGGTGCGGTTGCGCCGAACCATCCGTAGATCGTCGACAACAGGCCGACATTCGGAATGAAGACGATGCGCCAGATCAGCGTGACGATGGTGACCGACAGCACCGACGAGGAAAAGAACAGCGTCCGCAAAACCGCGGCAGTGCGCGTGCGGCGCTTGAGGCAAAGCGCCAGGAAAAGCCCGATCAGCGCCAGCGTCGGCACCGTCAGAAGCACGAAGTAGAAGGTATTCCAGATCGATTGCAGGAAGACCTTGTCGTGATACAGCCTGGCGTAATTGCCGAGACCGACAAAATTTCCGGACGAAAACGTGTCGGCCTTGTGGAAACTCAGCCACATCCCCCAGAGCAGCGGGAAGAGCAGCAGCGTGGTGAAGAAGAACAAGAATGGCGCAACGAAAATGAAGTTTCGCCATTGCGGCGCATAGATGTCGGCGGTAGGGGCTCTGACGCCGACAGCAAGCGTCGCGGTCGGGGACGTCGCCAGCCGGTCAACCATCTCAGGCCTCCCTCGCATGCCAGGCTCGGCCGGTCTCGTTGAACAGATGCGATTTCTGGCCGTCGAAGGCGAGCCCGATTCTGTCGCCGACGGCGACGCGGCTGTTGCCGGCATCGGAGCCGACGATCTGCTGGCCATCGCCCAGCCGCGCGTAGATCAGGGTGCGTTCGCCGAGCCGCTCGAGCACATCGACGACGCCGTCGGCATTGCCCTGTCCGGCGGCAACGATGCGCACGTCTTCCGAACGGATGCCGAAAGTGTAGTTGCCGTCGGCCAATTGGCTGGAGGCGATCTCGGTCTGCACCGAGATGCCGTCCGCAAATCTGGCCGTGGCGTTCTTGCCCGATCTGTCGAGTATCGCATCGACGAAGTTCATCGCCGGCGCACCGACGAAACCCGCGACGAATTTGGTCGCCGGGCGTTCGTAGATCTCCATAGGGGTACCGATCTGGTCGATCTTGCGATTGTTCATGACGACAATGCGGTCGGCCAGCGTCATTGCCTCGACCTGGTCGTGGGTGACGAAGATCATCGTCGATTGCAGCCGCTGGTGAAGCTGGGCAAGCTCGATGCGGGTTCGGGTGCGCAGCGCCGCATCGAGATTGGAGAGCGGCTCGTCGAACAGGAAGGCCTTCGGCTCCTTGACGATCGCACGGCCGATCGCGACGCGCTGCCGCTGACCCCCGGAGAGCTGGCCCGGCTTGCGATCGAGCAGATGCGGCATTTCGAGGATGCGGGCGGCTTCGTTGATGCGCGCCTCGATGACCTTGCCTGGTACGCCGATATTCGCAAGGCCGAAGGCCATATTGTCGCGCACCGTCATATGCGGATAAAGCGCATAGGACTGGAACACCATCGCAATGCCGCGCTTGCCCGGCGGCAGATGATCGATGCGCTCGTTGTTGATGGCAATCTCGCCGCTATCGACAGCTTCAAGACCGGCGATCATCCGAAGAAGCGTCGATTTTCCGCAGCCGGACGGCCCCAGGAACACGATGAATTCGCGTGCCCTTATGGAGAGCGACAGATGATCCAGCACCGTCATGGCACCGAACTGCTTGCTCACGTTCCTGATCTCGATATCGGCCGTCACGTCGACGCTCCTCCTCAGCGTTTGCGCTTTCTCGATGATCCGCCCGAACTCAGAGCCTCAGGCGTATGAACTGGTAGGAATACGCCGGCAGCGACAGGTTTAGTTTGCCGCCGGCGACTGCGGCGCCCTCACCCTTCCTGGGGCTGACATTGCCAGGGTTTTCGGCCGAATTGACGGCTTTCAGATCGGCGTGTGCCATCACCTGGTGATCGACGATCTCCGCCGCGCCGAAGCCGGAGAGGTCGACCACTGTTTCGATTGCCTCGCTCGAATGGCGGTTGACGGCGAAGAAGGTGACGTGGCCGGTTTGCCTGTCGTGCACGCCGGCAACATCGACATAGGCGACGTCGCCCGCAACGCTGGATCTGTAGGTCGGGCTTTCCACCTTGAGATCCAGCGCATTGCCGCGGCCATAGTTGGAAGCAAACAGATACGGATAAAAAATCGTCTGCCGCCATGCCGGGCCATTCGGAACGGTCATGATCGGCGCGATGACGTTGACCAGTTGTGCCAGGCAGGCGATCTTGACGACGTCGGAACGGCGGATGAAGGTGTTGAGGATCAGGCCGACCTGCAGCACATCCTCGAAATTATAGATGTCTTCGAGCAACGGCGGGGCGAACGGCCAACCGTCGCTGCCGCCGAGTATCTTCTTGTCCTGTTCCTTGGAATGGTACCAGACGTTCCATTCGTCGAACGAGATGTAAACCTGCTTGTTGGAGCGCTTCTTGGCCTTGATATAGTCGATGACGCCGGCGACCGAGACAATGTAGGCGTCGAGCTTTTCGCTCATGGCGAGATAGTTCGGAGCGTCGTTGGCTTCGTTGTCGAAATACATGTGCAGCGAGATGTAGTCGACCTCGTTGTAGGTATGGTCGAGAACCGTCGCTTCCCATTCAGGGTAGGTGGGCATCTTGGCATTCGAAGAGCCGCAGACCACCAGTTCGAGTGACTTGGAGAAGGCGCGCATGGCCTTGGCTGTCTCGTGCGCCAGGCGGCCATACTCGTCCGCGGTCTTGTGGCCGATCTGCCAGGGGCCATCCATTTCATTGCCGAGGCACCAGAGCTTGACGTCGAAGGGCTCCTTGCGGCCGTTGGCGATGCGCTTGTCGCTCCATTTGCTGCCGCCGGGATGGTTGGCGTACTCCAGCAGGTTGCGGGCTTCGTCGAGGCCGCGCGAACCGAGATTGACGGCAAGCATCATCTCGGTGTTGGCGCAGGTGCACCAATCGGCAAATTCATGCAGGCCGACTTCGTTGCTTTCCGATGTGTGCCAGGCAAGGTCGAGGCGGACTGGGCGCTGTTCCTTGGGGCCAATGCCGTCTTCCCAATTGTAGGCCGAGACGAAATTGCCGCCGGGATAGCGCACAATCGGAACATTGAGTTCCCTGACGAGATCGATGACGTCCTGACGCATGCCGTTGGCATCCGCTGTCGGATGGCCGGGCTCATAGATGCCGGTGTAAACTGCCCGCCCCAGATGCTCGATGAAGGATCCGTAGAGCCTCGGATCGATTTCCGAGACAACATAATGCGGATGAGCCGTAACGGCTGCCTTCATGCATTCCTCCCATCGATATCAAAAATGATGATTTAAATCATCTTGCCCGATATCAAAGCGGGATTGACAGCCCTTCGTCAAGCCAAAATACCCAAATGTAGGACAATTAGACGAACGCTTTGGCGCGGCAGAAAGCCAGCTAGTTGAAATTGCTAAGTTATCTTCAGAACCCGGTTTCATGATATCAACCAGTATTGATCCTGAGCAGGATGTCCTGATCGTAATTTCCAAAGCCCTTGCCGAAAATGTTGATCCCGCCGGGGCGCTTGGCGTCGTCCTTGACGCCGATACGGACGCGGATTGAATGATGGCTCTTCAGATCGAGTGCGGCGAGACCGGTTTCGGAAATCCTGAGGCCGTCGACATAGGTGCCGTCATTGGCAATTCGCCAGTTCTTCAGCTTACCGTATTGCGAGCCCTTGAGCTTCCACCAGGAGGGCGTGAAGACGCCGCGCTTGTCGCCGAAATCCCCCGGCGACGTCCATGTGCCGACATCGACGCCATTGATCGTCAGCGTAATGTCCGAGGGCCAATCGGCGCTGGTGCCCGGCACTTCCGAGGACAGCTCTATCGCCACTTCGAGTCCGGTGATCTCGGCATTGGCGAGCTTGGCATTGTTGGGGAACTGGTATTCGACAAAACCGCGCGTGAACCACAGCAAACCGGCTTTCATGCGGTCCGGATCGAGGAAAGTGTTCGGCACATCGAGCAACCCGATGATGCCGTCCGGCGAACAAAGGCCGCAGGGCGCGGTAACCTCGAAGCCGGTGTAAAGCCCGATCGGCATCGACACTTCGATCGCATCGTTCTTGACCGCACGATATTCGCTCTTGAACACGACAAGCACTTCTTCGGCCGTCGGATAACAGATTTTCTGACTGCCTTTCTTCGCTTTCAGGTTCTCGGTTCGGATCAGCCCCGCATCCTCCAGCACCTGGATGTTGGTCGAGACGGTCGACTGCGGCAGCGACAGCACGGCGGCGATTTCGTTGATATTCATCGGCCCCTTTTCATGCAGCAGTTTCAGCATCGAGATCCGCGCCGAGGAGGCAAGCCCTTTGAGCACGGCAATGCCTTCCTCAGGTTCAATCACCAGAAAATTGCGACTCATGAAATTGCCCGGCCCACGCGAAATCCATATCCGAAATTTACCCTGTATATCGAGATAGCTGATTTAGTCAATGCGCAGGCGGAACGCCGGGCAATTTGTTGAATCCGGCAGGGCGAGGGTCAACCAGTGGCCCTGCACAGAGTTTGTGCTGGAGTCACATGCAGAGTGGACACCTGAACGCCGATCGCCCAATCTAGTCCCGAGCCGAGCCCGGTGATGGCGGCTTGAACATAAAGTGGTTGGACGGGTCGTGACCAAAGGGTGGAAATTATACGATCAGCGACTGGCCTGGGTCCTCGTCGCGCCTGTGCTTATACTGCTTACCCTGCTTCTGCTGCTGCCGATCGCGATGATGACGGTCTACACGTTTTTCACCTTCGTCACCGCCGGAGTTGAGTCGGCGGTGCTGACCTTCGACAACTGGAAGGAATTCCTCACCGACAGCTATTATCACGGCTTTCTTTGGAAGACCGTTCGCGTCGGCGCCATCACCGCGGTGATCTGCGCGATCCTTGGCTATTTCCCCGCCTATTTCATCTGGGCCACGACCTTCAGGCACAAATGGCTGCTGTTGCTGCTGCTCATCGTGCCGTTCTGGATCAGCTTCACCATCCGGACGTTCTCGTGGATCCACATCCTCGGCGAACAGGGGCTGATCAACGTCGCGCTCATCAGGCTGGGCGTCATCAACGAGCCGTTGCCGATGCTCTACACCGAGGGCGCCGTCATCATGGGGCTGCTGCATTTTCTGCTGCCCTACATGATCCTGAACGTCTATGTCAGCCTGGAAAGCATCGACCGCACGCTGATCGCCGCCGCCCGCTCGATGGGCTGTACCAGCGCGCAGGCGTTCCGCGAAGTGACCTTGCCGCTATCGATGCCGGGGCTGGGCGCCGGGCTGCTGCTCTGCTTCGTGCTGGCGGCCGGTTCCTATGTGACGCCGCAGCTGCTCGGCGGTAGCCGCGATGCGCTGTTCGGCAACCTGATCTACGATACCATTATGGGGCAGCTCAATTGGCCGATGGGCGCAACGCTTTCCATCGTCCTGTTCGTCCTGCTCGGCGCCGCCGCTGCCGCCTACAGCCGCTATATGGGCCTGTCGCAGATCATGAAGGGCCTCAGCGCATGAGAGCGGATCATCCCGATCGCGAAGGCAGATGGGCGTGGCGGCTGACCGGCGTGGTCACGGTGTGCGTCTACGTCTTCATGTTTGCGCCGATCCTCGCCACGGTCGTGCTTTCCTTCAACGCCTCGATGTTCGGCGGCTTTCCCCTCACCGGCTTCAGCCTGAGATGGTATGAGAAGCTGCTCACCAACGAGCCGGTTCTCGACGCCTTCCGGACATCGATGTGGATTGCCCTGGTAACGGCGACGGTGACGACGCTGCTCGGCATCATGGCGGCATTGGCGCTGGTGCGCTTCGAGTTTCGTGGCAAGCAGGCGATCAACACGCTTGTCATTCTTCCCGCGCTGGTCCCTGAAACGATACTCGGCGTCGGCCTGCTGGTCATGATCAAAGCCGTCGACCAGCCGCGCAGCATGACGCTGCTGGTGCTCGGCCACATTCTGCTCACGCTCCCCTACGTGGTGCTGATCGTCCAGGCGCGCATGGTCGGCATAAAGCGTTCCTATGAGGAGGCGGCGCTGTCGCTCGGGGCGCCGCGTGTGTCGACATTCCGCGAGATTACGCTGCCGCTGCTCATTCCCGCAGTGCTTGCCAGCGTCCTGCTCGCTTTCACCATTTCGTTCGACAACACTTCGGCCAGCCTGTTCTGGCGGCCGGCGGGCGTCGAGACCATGCCGACGCAAATCCTTTCGATGCTGAAGATCTCGATCAGCCCCGAGGTGAACGCGCTCGGAACCGTCATGATCCTTTTGACGGTCGGCATTCCCTTGGCTGGCGGGCTCATCCTGCAAAGCCTCACCTGGTTCAAGGCAGGCAAGTGAAAATGAAAATGGGAGAACGGAAATGAAACTGACAACCACCAAACGACTGGAACGGCTCAACGAACGATATGCCGATGGCGACATCAGCCGGCGATCATTCCTGACGCTGACGGCCGCCGCTGCCGCCGCCACCGGGCTTTCCATGCCTTGGATGGGACGGGCGCTGGCCGCGGTTTCGGAAGTGCGCTTCGACGGATGGGGCGGCGTGGTGCAGGAAGCGATCGATAAGTACGCGTTCCAGCCCTACACCGCCAAGTCCAAGGTCAAGGTCGTCCAGGGCACCTTTGGCGACGAGAACGAGATCATCACCAAGATCAAGACGTCGAAGCCGGGCGACTTCCAGATCGTCCATTCTTCCGGCGTCAACTACTACATCAAATACGTCAATGGCGGTTTCAATTCGGAGATCAACGAGGCGAACATCCCGAACATGGCAAATGTGCTGACCGCCATGATCGAGCCGTTCCGCAAGATCACGCCAAAGCTGTCGGCTGTGCCCTATGATTACGGCACCACCGGCATCGCCTACAACAACAAGGTCATCTCGCCGGAGGAAGCCAAGGAAAAGGGCGCCAACCTGCTTACCGACAAGAAATATGCCGGCAAGATCGGCGGCTACGCCGATATGACGACGCGCGTCTGGTATGCGGCGCTGCAGACGAAACAGGATCCCAACAACATCCAGGACATGGATGCCATCTGGGCCAAGGTTCGCGAGACCCGCGACCTGGCCAAGAAGTTCTGGAGTTCCGGCGCGGAACTCATGGACCTCCTGTCGCGAAACGAGATCGTCGTCACCGACGCCTGGTCAGGACGTGTCGCCGCCCTGCAGCAGCAGGGCCAGCCAATCGGCTATCTCGACCCTGCCGGCTCATACGCGTGGATGGAGGACATGCTGGTGCTCAAGGGTTCGCCCATGGCCGAATGCGAGGAACTGATCAACTTCATGCTGGATCCGGCAACGTCGATCGCCGTCGCCGAGGGCCAGAACTATCCGCCATCGCTTGACCCGACCAAGGTGAAGCTGACCGACAAGATCGCGGCACTTCCGGCCTTCGACCCGACCGGATCGATGAAGTCGTTGACCTTTGCCGATCCGCTCTACTGGGCGAAGAACGAAGACGCCTGGACCAAGCAATGGGACAGGGTGTCGAAAGGTGCATGACGACGACAGCCACGACCAGCAGCCCCGGCCGGCTTCGGCCGGGGCCGCTGGCGACCCGCTTGCCCAAGGCGAGAGGCAGCCGACAGGAAAGCCTGCGGTCGAGTTTCGCGACATCGATATTTTTTACGGCAAGTTCGCCGCTGTGCGCGATTTTTCACTGGCGATCGGCAAGGGTAGTTTCGTCACCTTGCTGGGGCCGTCCGGGTGCGGCAAGACGACGATCCTGCGATCGATCGCGGGCCTGGTCGACATCTCCAGTGGCCAGATCTCGATCGGCGGAAAGCGGGTCGACGACATCCCGATCTACAAGCGCAACATTGGTCTGGTGTTCCAGAACTACGCGCTCTTTCCGCACAAGAACGTCTTCGACAACGTCGCATTCGGCCTGAAATATCGAAACGTGCCGAAACCGGAAATCGTGCGCCGGGTCAAGAAGGCGCTGGACATGGTGCGGCTGCCCGGCAGTGAGACAAAGCTGCCATCACAGCTCTCTGGCGGCCAGCAGCAACGCATCGCACTGGCCCGCGCCATCGTCTTCGAGCCGGAAGTGCTGCTGCTGGACGAGCCCTTGTCGGCACTCGACGCCAACATGCGCGAGGACATGCGCGTCGAGATCAAGAAAATCCAGAGGGAGACGGGCATCACCGCTATCTTCGTGACGCATGACCAGGAAGAGGCCTTGTCGATGTCCGACCGCATCGTCGTAATGAACGCCGGCCTGATTGAGCAGATCGGCTCCCCCGCGCAGGTCTATGACCAGCCGGCCACCGCATTCGTCGCCAATTTCCTTGGCAAGGCCAACATGCTGCCTGGCAGCGTGACAGTGATGGACGGCAAGATGGCGACGATCGCGCTGGCCAGCGGCCACGTCGTAAAGGCGGCCGCGCCGAAGGCCCTCGCGACCGGCAGCGCGGTCACCGTCGTCGTTCGCCCGCAGAAGCTTACCGTCAGTGCCGCCGGTGCTGCCAACAGACTGGCGGGACGGGTCGTTTCGACCTCCTATCTCGGCGGCAATGCGGTCTACGAGATCGACATCGGCGCCGGCACGCTGGTGCGCGCCAACACGCTGATCGACGGCCAGCCGCTGCGTGAAGGCGAAATGGTCGATGTCTGCTTCGATCCGCTGGGCTGCGTGCTTCTCGACGCGCAAGGCTTACGCATCGCGTAGCGAGGCGGAACTGAGCCGTTCAGTCTTTCGCGTCACCCTTTGGCCCGAGAAACCGCGCATAAACCTCACCGACAATACCGCGCCGGAAAACCAGCACGCAGACCATGAAGGTCAGGCCGGTGGCGATGGTCACCGGAAAACTCGAGGTGGCGAGCGTGTTTTCCAGGCCGACGACCAGACTGGCCCCGATGATCGGCCCGACCATGGTGCCGATGCCGCCGAGGAGCGTCATCAGGATCACCTCGCCCGACATCTGCCAGGTGACGTCGGTGAGCGTGGCAAACTGAAAAACGATCGCCTTGAGCGCGCCGGCCAGCCCGGCCAATGTCGCCGACATGACGAAAGCCGCCAGCTTGTAGTTGGCGACGGAATAGCCCAGCGAAATGGCCCGGCTCTCGTTTTCCCGGATGGAACGCAGGATCATGCCGAAAGGCGAGTTGATGATGCGCCAGATGGCGAAGACGCCGATCAGGAAGACTGCCAGCACGAAATAATAGATGTTGATCGAGACGTTCAGGTCGAGCATTCCAAACAGCCTGCCACGCGGCACGCCCTGGATACCGTCCTCACCTCCGGTGAACGGTGCCTGCACGCAGAAGAAGAAGAACATCTGCGACAGCGCCAGCGTGATCATGGCGAAATAGATGCCTTGCCGGCGGATGGCAAAGAAGCCCATCACAAGGCCGAGCAGGGCCGCACCCAGGACGCCGAGCAGGATGCCCGCTTCCGGCGGCCAGCCCCAGACCTTGACCGCGTATGCGGTGAAATAGGCCGCCCCGCCGAAGAACGTCGCATGGCCGAAGGACAACAGACCGGTGTAGCCGAGCAGAAGGTTGAACGCGCAGGCAAACAGCGCAAAGCACAGCATCTTCATCAGGAAGATCGGATAGACGAAGAAAGGCGCCACCAGCAGCGCCAGGATGCCGAGCCCGACCAGCGCCCATTCAAGCCGTGCGGAATTCTTGGCACGCGTCTCGCGAAGGGTCAGTTCGGCCATCTCAGGCATCCCTTCCGAACAGGCCGGCTGGCCGGACCAGAAGCACGATCGCCATGATGACGAAGACCACCAGATTGGAGGCTTCGGGATAGAAAACCTTGGTCAAGCCTTCGGCGAGGCCAAGCATGTAACCGGTGACGATCGCCCCGAGGATCGATCCCATGCCGCCGACCACGACAACGGCGAAAACGACGATGATGAGGTCAGATCCCATCAGCGGGCTCACCTGATAGATCGGCGCGGCGAGAACCCCCGCAAGCCCGGCAAGAGCGGCGCCGAGGCCGTAGGTAAGGGTCAGCAGCAACGGCACGTTGACGCCGAAAGCCTGCACCAGGCCGGGGTTCTCCGTTGCCGCGCGCAGATAGGAGCCCAGCCTGGTCTTCTCGATCAGCGCCCAAGTGCCGAAACAGACGATCATCGAGGCTACCACCACCCAGCCGCGATAATTGGGCAGGAACATGAAGCCGAGATTGGTGCCGCCGGACAGCAGCGGCGGCACGGAATAAGGACTTCCCGATACGCCATAGTAGTAACGGAATACCCCTTCGAGCACGAGCGCGAGGCCAAAGGTGAAAAGCAGCCCGTAGAGCGGGTCGATGTCGTAAAGCCTCGACAGCGCCAGGCGCTCGACCACGACGCCGAAGCCGCCGACGATCAGCGGCGACAGGATCAGAGCCGGCCAGTAGCCGATGCCGAACCGGGTGAGAAGCAGATAGCCGATGAAGGCGCCGAGCATATAGAGCGCGCCGTGAGCGAAATTGATGACGCGCAACAGGCCGAATATGACGGCAAGGCCCAGGCTCAACATTGCGTAGAACGAGCCGTTGATGAGGCCGACCAGCAATTGGCCGAGGAATGCCTGAACGGGTATTCCGAAGACCATCGTCATGGCGCCATCATACACCCAGCACTTCATGCAGCAGCGTCATGCGATCCGGCAGTTCGCCGACCGGAAAGGCCGCCACGACCTTGCCGTGCTCCATCAGGTAGAAACGGTCGGTGACGCGGCTGGCAAAGCGGAAATTTTGCTCGACCAGCAGGATCGTCATACCGCGCTTTTTCATCGTCGCCAGCAGATCGCCGATGCGCTGCACGATGACCGGAGCCAGGCCCTCGGTCGGCTCATCGAGAAGCAGCATTTTCACGCCGGTTCTGAGCATGCGCGCAATCGCCAGCATCTGCTGCTCGCCGCCCGAGAGCCTGGTGCCGGGGCTGTTGCGGCGCTCCTTCAGATTGGGGAAAAGATCGAATATTTCCTCCACGCTCATGCCGCCTTCGGCGACGATCGGGGGCAGCACCAGATTCTCGTCCACGGTCAGCGTCGCGAAGATGCCGCGTTCCTCCGGCACCAGGCCGATGCCTTGATGCGCGGTCCGGTGCAATGGCAGGCGCATCAGATCCTTGCCGTCGAAAAAAATTTGGCCGGTTCGTTGGCGGATCAGCCCGATAATGGCGCGCAATGTCGTGGTCTTGCCGACGCCGTTGCGGCCCAGCAACGTTGCAGTTTCACCTGCAAAGACCTCCAGATCGACGCCGTGCAGCGCATGGCTCTCGCCATACCAGGCGTTGAGGTCGCGGACTGCAAGAAGCGGCGCGGCGTCAGTCATCGGCGGTGCCCATATAGGCGATCCTCACCCGCTCGTCGCGGCTGACCGTGGCGTAGTCGCCGGCGGCAAGGATTTCGCCGCGTTGCATGACGGTTATCCAGTCGCAAAGATCGGCCACCACCGTCAGATTGTGCTCGACCATCAGCACGGCGCGATCCCTGGCAACGGAGCGGATGATGTCGGAAACCGTGCGCACATCCTCATGCCCCATGCCGGCCATCGGCTCGTCGAGCAGCAGCACTTTCGGCTCGAGCGCCAGCGTCGTGGCGATCTCGAGCACACGTTTCCTGCCATAGGAGAGATCGGCGGCGGGCCTGTTCTTGGCATCGTCGAGACCGACAGACCGCAAAAGCTCCTCGGCGCGCGGCGTCAATCTATCGAGCGCCGACAGCGAGCGCCAGAACTGAACGCTGAGCCCGCCCGGTCGCTGCAATGCAACGCGCACATTGTCGAGCACGCTGAGATGCGGAAACACTGCCGATATCTGGAACGAGCGCACCAGGCCCATCCGCGCGACCTTGGCCGGCGAGGTGCGAGTGATGTCGTGGCCGAGCAGTTCGATCCTGCCGCTGGTCGGCGGCAGGAACTTGGTGAGCAGGTTGAACACAGTGGTCTTGCCGGCGCCGTTGGGTCCGATCAGCGCGTGAATATTGCCGTGGTAGAGGTCGAGATCGACATTCCTGACCGCAACAAAGCCGGCGAAGTCACGCCGCAAACCGCGGGCGGAAAGCACTACCCGCGGCCGATCCGGTTCAGGCGGCGCCATCGGTCCGCCGATCACTCGCCGGCCGTGGGACAGCCGCTCTCTTTGGCGCTCAGGAACGCCTCGTTACCGGGGATCGTGGCCAGGGGTTTGTAATAGTCCCACTCCTTGGTGCTCTCACTCGGCGACTTGACCTGATAAAGATACATGTCGTGAACCATGTTGCCGTCGGACTGCACTTTGCCGTTCGCCGTAAAGACGTCGTTCACCGGCATCGAATGCAATTCCTTGGCGACCGCCTCGGTTCCATCGGTGCCGGCTTTGTCGATCGCCTTCAAATACTGTGTCACGGCTGAATAGGTGGCGGCCTGGATCATATTCGGCATGCGGTTGGTGCGCTTGAAGAACCGCTGGGCGAACTCGCGGCTCTTGTCGTCGCGATCCCAGTAGAAGCCTTCGGTCAGCACCACGCCTTGCGCCGCCTCGAGACCGAGCCCATGCACCTCGGCCAGCGTGAACAGAAGTGCTGCAAGCCGCTGGCCGCCCTGCACGATACCGAATTCGGCCGCTTGCTTGATCGAGTTAGAGGTGTCGAGGCCGGCATTCGCCAGGCCGATGACCTTGGCGCCCGACGATTGCGCCTGCAGCAGGAAGGATGAATAGTCGGTCGAGCCGAGCGGGTAACGCACCTCGCCAACCACCTTGCCGCCATGGCTCTCGACGAAGTTTGCGGTCTGCTCCTTCAGCGAATAGCCGAATGCATAGTCGACTGTGACGAAGAACCAGCTGTCGCCGCCTTGCTGGACGAGAGCGCCACCGGTCCCCACTGCCTGCGAATGCGTGTCGTAGGCCCAGTGGAAGCCATAGGGCGAGCACTGTTTACCGGTTAGCTCGGTGGTCGCGGCGCCGGTGACGATATCAATTTTCTTCTTTTCCTTGGAAATCCCCTGGACGGCGAGCGCCACCGAGGAGGTGGTGAGTTCCATGATGGAATCGACCTGTTCGGTGTCATACCACTGCCGGGCAATGTTGGAGGCGATGTCCGGCTTGTTCTGGTGGTCGGCGCTGACGATCTCGACCGGCGCCCCTTGCACCTTGCCGCCGAAATCCTCGACCGCCATTTTGGCGGCCTCGACCGACCACTTGCCGCCGAAATCGGCATAGACGCCCGACTGGTCGTTGAGAATGCCGATCTTGACCTTGCCGTCGGAAATCTCGGCGGCTGCGGCAGGCATCGCAGTCGCTGCAAGAAGCGCGGCCGAGACCAGGTACGATAGCTTCATTGGTGACTTCCTCCCTTATGGTCGACAACCGAGCAACATGTCGGCGGCTCCTGCTGCGGCACGAAGAGTGGCCTCCCATATTCCATCCTCTCCAGCGCAAAATCACGCAGCGCTGTACGGCCACCGTCCTTCAAATCGTAGCATCGCTCGGCAACGCGAGAACAGTTACTTTAGTATTAGGCATCCGCGATGCCCGGCCGCCGAAGCGCAACATAGCGCCGGATCGTGCGGCGTCCAGATCGGCCTCTATTCTCGCCGAAGCAACGATTGCGGCTGACGGTCCGGATATCGTTGAACGAGAATTCCCCTCGTCAACCGTCGGCTGGATGATGGCACGCGACCAGGCGGCCCTCGCCGATGCTTTGGAGAAGCGGGCGCTCGCTGCGGCAGATCGGGGTGGCAGCTGGGCAACGGGAGTGGAACCGGCACCCCGAGGGTGGGTTTATCGGGCTGGGCAGGTCACCCTTGAGCACCAGCCGGCCGCGCCGCGCCCGGTCGATGCCGGGTATCGGCACGGCGGAACGTAGCGCCGCGGTGTAATGGTCGCCCCGACATTTGCGGCAATCGAGGAATCTATCACACCATGAATGGTCCCAATGAGTTCCACGTCATCGGCACGATGCGGGACTGGACCATCGTCGACCGCCTGCATCGGATCGAGACGCAGACCCTGGTTTTCCGCGGCTTCTACGACGAAGCGACCGAGGCCTGCGTCCAGCCCTTTCCGGATCTTATTCCGCGCGTCGAAGGCCTGGTCTTCCCGAATTCCAGCCACATGCCGCATGTCGAGGAAAGGCACGACTGGCTCACCGCCGTCGGGCGCTTCCTGGCCAAACACGATTGACGTTCCAGCATCCGGCCTTCTGCTCCAACGGATCGTCGACACGGCGCAGTGGTCATGAAGGCCGGCATGGCCCGAATCAGCCTGCCTTCACCTGTACTGGCTTCCCGTCGCTGAAAAATCTGACGGATACGGAGTGGGAGGGACCCCCGGCGCCGGTGGGTATGGAAACGATCGCCTCCAAGTTTCGCAAAACACGTTGCAACCGAATTGATTAGCCGTCGTTAAAGTGCGGGTGATCTAGCGGGGCATGGGGAGGCTTTCATGCAGACGTATCTCGTCGAGCGTATGGACGGCGACGATGTTATATCGGTGCGCGTTGTCAACGCGCCGAGTCCGTTCAGAGCCGCAGCTATGATGACGGGCGGGCGTATTACCTTCCGAACGTGGGAAAAGGATTGGATTCGCGTGACCGACGAAAATCGGGGACAGATCTATGCATATTGTTTCGCCCCCGGCAGCTATTCCGACACCGAAGCATCGCCTGTATCGCCCGGGAGAAACACAGAATAGGCAATATGCCTGCGCAGCCGCAATTCCGTCTTCAACCCACCTTTGTCTTCATCCCGCCTTGGCATGTGTCCAACAGGCGTTGCCAACTTGGCACAAACGCCAGTGCTCGCCGTGTCATGCGCACCACGGCAGCCAGCGAGCTCGGCATGATTGGCTCGGCCCGCGGCTTGCGAAACAGGCGAAGGGCATCATCAGAATGATCGATGAAAAGATCGGGGCGGGGGGCGATAAGTGACCCTAATCTTAGCGTAGGCAACTCATGTCTTCGGCATATTTGGGATCAGAAGTCGCGGATCAGGATCTAGCGGTGGATTGTCAGACAACGACCTCCGATAATTGGTCAAGTGTCCCACAATACCCACTGGATCAGGGTGGTCCCGTACTGCGCCCATTTCAAAGATTGGGCGCCGATTTTACCAACATTGCGGCCTTCGAGCACCTGAGAAATATCGTCCGCCAGTACCCCGACAAGCTTGCGATCAGCGACGGCGCCAATCGTCTGACCTATTCCCAGCTTCTCCGGTCAGTCGAGACGCTGTCCTGCCAGATCGCGGCGGCCGTCCCAGATGGACAGGCGATAGGGATTCTTCAGGCCAACTCAGCCTGGTATCCCATCGCCATGCTGGCAAGCATGGCGGCTGGGCGCCCTTCGGTGCCGCTGAACGCACGAGATCCTGGCCCGCGGATTCTTGAAATCGTGGCCGGGGCGCGACTCTCAGCTATTCTGGGCGAGGGCAATGTCCGACCCGACGGTTTGCCTCACCGGGTCAGTTGGATCGATGTGTCGACCAGTGCGGCCTCGCAGGGTGGGCAAGTGCCTCAGTCTTATTTCGCCTCGGTCGATGCGCCCGCCATCGTGCTTTATACGTCAGGAAGCACGGGCCGGCCCAAAGGCATCGTTAACAGCCAGCGCAGCTTGCTGTGCCGGGTCCAGCAATATGTCGATGCATGCCACATAAACTCGGATGATGTTTTCCTGCCATTGACCGGACCCGCCACAATCGCCGGGTGCCGGGAAATTCTTGCGGCTCTTCTCACCGGCGCCACCTTGCATCTGGTCGAAGTCGAAGCGGTCGGCTTGCGCGCCGTGCAACGTCTGGTGCGATCCGCGGGCGTGACGATCACCTATCTGGTGCCGGCACTGCTTCGCGCGCTTATGGCAGACGGACCTGCGGAAGCGTTTCATTCACTCAGAGTCGCTCGGATCGGTGGCGAGAAGGTGCCGTGGAGCGACATCGCCCTGCTGCGCAAGGCCGTCTCCGATACGTGCCTCATCCAGATCGGTTACTCGTCGACCGAGACCACGGGCTCGCAATGGTTCCTGCCGCGAGACTGGCCGGAGCATGGAGATTCGGTTCCAGTTGGCTGGCTACTGCCTGGCATCACCTTTGCAATTGTCGACAAAGCGGGCCGCCGCGTTCAACCAGGCCACCGCGGAGAGCTTCTGATCAGGAGCCCCTATGTCTTGCTTGGCCATTGGGAGGACGGGGCGGTTGTGCAGGCAACATCAGACCCGGACGATCCAAGCCTTCGGATTTTTGCGACGGGTGACCTCGTTCGACTTGATGACCAAGGCCTACTGCACATCGTCGGTCGCAAGGGGCGCCAGGTAAAGATCAATGGTCGACGCGTCGAGCCAGCCGAACTCGAACGGGTGCTGCGTTGCGCACCCTCTGTTGCGGATGCTGTGGCAATCGTGGGTGCGGCGAATGAGCTTGTCGCCTTTGTTGTTCCTCGGCGCTCGGCCGAAGCGGCCTTTTCAGACGAGCTTCGCCAGCTTGTCAGGTCCAATCTGCCGCCACCGCTGCGTCCCCTGCGGTTGCACACGATCGCCGAGATGCCGCGTCTGCCGAGCGGCAAAGTCGACATCACGACACTTGCAGACATGGATCTTTCAGCCAGAGAGACGGCAGCGATCGAGCGTCCGCTCGAGCCGCGAGGCAAGCTGACGGCGCAGCAGGTCGTCCAGCGGGCATGGACCAGCATTCTTAATACGCGGGTGGCGGCAGGGCGCTGGGATGACGCCGGAGGAGATTCACTGAAGCTGCTGCACTGCGTCATGGAAATCGAAAGCGCTATCGGGCAGGAACTCGGTCTTGAGGCCTTCACCGTCGGGATGAGCCTGGACGAAATGGTCAAGGCGGTCGTGTCTGCACAGGCAGGCGACCAAAGCGCGCGCGCCGAGAAGCACGACCCTCCCATTCTTTTTCTGTTCCCGGGGTCGGTCGGCTATGGCCCGAGCCTTGCTGCCTTTGCAGCAGCGATGGGCAAGGTCACCCGCGTTGCCCCGATCAGGTATCCGGCCCTGGCTCTGATACTGCGCGGGCAAAACAGCCTCGCCGACATGGCCGATGCCGCCGTCGAGCAGATCCGCCGCACTCAACCTTCGGGTAACATACGACTTCTTGGCCATTCGCTCGGCGGGGCTGTTGCTTTCGAAGTTGCGGCGCGGCTGCTGGCCGCGGGGCGAACTGTAAAGTTCCTCGGCATCCTCGACACCAGCCTCATCGGCGAGCGAAGCGCCTACTTGGAGACGTTTACGCGCACATTCAATCGAATCCGGACCAACCGCGTATCCGCTTCCCGGATGGCTTGCCGCGCCCTCGCGAAAGTCGCCGTGAAAATGCGGCGAGAGGCGCAACTGGTCCGGTTTCTCGATCGCTACGCTCAGGGACAATTCAATGCGACGAGCTTTAGAACCAAACTGGAACTGCAGGAGGTTTTGCGGGCACGGGCCTTCTTCCAGTGGCTGACAGAGCCGAAGCCGGCGCTGCCGATCACCGGCACCCTGTTTCGCTGTGCTCGACCCGGAATGACTCTGGCCATCGGCTGGGATCGCGTTTTCGCCCATCTGGACGTGATTCCGATCGTCGGCACCCATATCGACCTGGTCATAGAGCCTCACCTCGCCACCAACCGTCCCCTTATCGAGAAAGCGGTGGCGCAAACCTATTCGCCAACCGAGTCTCGCAAACTGGAGTACAAGCCATCGACCTGATCTCAACATTCGGCAAAGACGCCCTGGTGCTCGACGCTGGCGCGGAAGTCGATCGCATCGTCCAGATCTTGCGCCAGCAGGTCTTTGGCACCCTGCGACGTCGAGGGGTGGTTGTCGGCCTCTCAGGCGGCATCGACAGCTCAGTCGTCGCGGCGTTGTGTGTTCGCGCCTTTGGAAAAGACAAGGTCCTCGGGATATTCATGCCGGAGCGCCATTCCTCCGGCGACTCGCTAAGGCTCGGCCGCACCGTCGCCGCGCAGCTTGGTATCGATACGGTCCTGGAGGATATAACGCCGGCCCTCGAAGCGATCGGCGCCTACAGACGACAGACCGAAGCAATCAAGACTGTCGTTCCCGAATATGGGGACGGCTGGAAATGCAAGCTGGTGCTCGCCTCGGTTCTCGAGAGCAACGGTCTCAACATCACGCGCCTCACGGTTCAGGATCCCGAGGGCAGGACCGACACGGTGCGTCTGCCGTCGGCAGCCTATCTGCAGATCGTCGCGGCAACCAATTACAAGCAGCGCCTGCGCAAGATGACCGAATACTACCATGCCGACCGCCTCAACTACGCGGTAGCGGGCACGCCGAACCGCCTGGAGTACGACCAGGGCTTCTTCGTCAAGCAAGGCGACGGAATTGCCGACCTGATGCCAATCGTCCACCTCTACAAGACCCAGGTCTATCAATTGGCCGAATATCTTGGGGTGGAGGAAGAGGTCCGGCGAAGACCGCCCACCACGGACACCTTCTCGATGCCGCAGAGTCAGGAGGAGTTCTACTTCGCGCTGCCTTATTATTTGATGGATCTGTGCCTCTACGGCTTGAACCACGGGATAGCCAGCGAAGAGGTCGCTGAGGCAACCGGCCTCACCGAGGCGCAGGTCCAGAAAGTCTTCAAGGATATCGATAGCAAGCGGCGCGCCGCACGTTATCTTCACGCGCGGCCGTTGGTGTCCTCTTCAATGGGCGAGGGCTAGGCGATGTGCGGCATCGCCGGAATTGTGTCGCTGAGCGGCGCCGCGGCTCCCCCTTCCCGGGATGCGCTGATGCGCATGGTGGGCGCGCTGGCGCATCGCGGCCCGGACGAGCGTGGCCTCTACCGGGACAGACGTGCGGGATTGGCACATGCCCGCCTATCCGTCATCGATCTCGCGAGCGGCCAGCAGCCACTCGCCGGCGCGGGCGACACGATGTGGATCGTCTTCAACGGCGAAATCTTCAATTACGTCGAGCTGCGACAAGACCTGGCCGCGCTCGGCTATCGCTTCCGCACACGCAGCGACACCGAGGTCATCGTCCATGCCTATCATGCCTGGGGCGAGGCCGCCTTCGAGCGAATGAATGGGCAGTGGGCAGTCGCCATCTGGGACTCCGTGGCTGGTCGTCTCGTCTTGTCGCGGGATCGGTTCGGCATCTGCCCGCTGCACTTTTGCGAGCATGGCGGACGGCTTTACTTCGCCAGCGAGGTGAAGGCCATTTTCGCGGCCGATGCGGACATACCCCGCGCGTTCGATCCAGCCGGCATCGATCAGACTTTTACTCTTTGGACTGTCGCGCCGCCACAAGGCGTGTTTGGAGGAGTAAGCGAACTCACGCCTGGGCATGTCCGCATTTATGACCGCGGCGTCGTTCGCGAGCGGGCTTTTTGGAAGCCTGCCTATCCAGAGGTTGACGGGCCTGGCGATGATGAATTCAGCGGCTCGCTTGATGACGCGGTGGAGGAAGTGCGCAGCGCCCTGGAGACCGCGACGGCGCTCAGGATAGTACGCGCCGACGTGCCGGTTGGCTGCTATTTGTCCGGCGGGCTCGACAGCTCACTGGTCGCCACGCTGGGGAGACGCTTCGCGGGCGAGCGCTTCCAGACTTTCTCGCTGCGTTTTGCCGACGCCGAATATGATGAGACGCATTTCCAGCGCCTGGTTGCCGGCGTGGCCGGCAGCGACCATCATGAGGTGGTTGTTTCGCGCAGCGATATCGCTGGCATCTTCCCTGAGGTGATCTACCATGCCGAGCGGCCAATCCTAAGAACCGCGCCGGCGCCGCTGTTCCTGCTCTCGAGACTGGTGCGCCAGCATGGCATCAAGGTCGTGCTGACCGGCGAAGGGGCCGACGAAATGTTCGCCGGCTACGATTTGTTCCGCGAAGGCAAGGTCCGCCGCTTCTGGGGACGCCAGCCCGCCTCGAAGCGACGCTCCCGTTTGCTGGAGCGCCTCTATCCCTATCTCAGCCGCTCGCCGGTACAGCAGCAAGCGATGGCACGCCAGTTCTTCGGGCGCGACATCCATGCCTGTGATGCGCCTGGTTTTGCGCATGGCACGCGCTGGCGTACCACAAGCGCCATCAAGCGGCTGTTTTCGCCAGACATGCGCGCCCAAACGGAGCGCCATAACGCCGTGTCCGAGCTGCTTGCCCGCCTGCCGCCGGAGTTTTCGCGATGGGGCTCTCTTGCGCAGGACCAGTATATCGAGATCCAGACGCTGATGTCGGGCTACCTGCTGTCCTCACAAGGGGACAGGATGCTCATGGCTCATTCCGTCGAAGGGCGCTTCCCGTTCCTCGACCATGACCTCGTGAGGCTCGCGAATTCGCTTCCGGCCGCCTATAAGCTGCGCGTGCTCGACGAAAAGCATGTGCTGAAACGTTTGGCGCAACCGATCGTGCCGTCGGAAATCGTCACCCGCAAGAAACAGCCTTACCGGGCCCCCAACGCGCTTTGCTTCGTCGCAGATGGCGCTCCGGCCTACATTCGCGAAGCACTTTCGGAGGCGGCGCTGCGCGAAGCGAACGTCTTCGATCCCAAATCCGTGACCCGGCTCCTGAGCAAGTGCCAAGCCAGCGCCGGCGGCGGCGACCTGTCCAACTCCGACAATATGGCGCTGGTCGGAGTGCTGTCGACGCAGCTTCTCCATCGGCAATTTATCGCGAGCCGTCCAAGTGGGGCTCGCACGCTCAAGCTCAGCATCGATATCGACCGCGAGCATCGTGAAGAGGTGCTCGCATGATGCATGGCGCCGTACCCCTCCTGCACGACTATCTCACCAACTCTGCCAGCCGGCTCGGCGCCAAGGTGGCCCTGGTGTGCGGCAATCAACGTGTCACCTATGGCGATCTCGACATGCGCTCGAACGCCATAGCGCACCATTTGACCGAGGCTGGAATTGCGCGTGGCGATCGAGTGGTGATCTTCGCCGACAACACTGTCGAGGCCGTCGTCGCTTTCTGGGCGGTGCTCAAGGCCAACGCCGTGGTGTGCATCGTCAATCCACTCACCAAAAGCGACAAGCTCGATTATTTGCTCAACGATTGCCGCCCGACGGCACTGATCACCGACAAACACCTGCACTCGATTTTCAGGGATCCGGCGCGGAATTGCCCATCGTTGCGCCGCATGATCGTCTCCGGGCCGATCGAACGCAACGACCTGCAAGAACTTCCGCATGCTGTGCGCTGGGATACTGCGGTCGCGGCAGCCCGCAGCACGCCGCCCGCGCGCCGCTGCATCGACATCGATCTCGCTGCGATCATTTATACGTCCGGCTCGACGGGCGAGCCCAAGGGCGTGATGCTGACGCATCGAAACATGATCGCCGCATGCGCCTCGATTTCCTCGTACCTGGCGCTTGCCGAAGACGAGGTGATCCTCAATGTCCTGCCGCTCGCCTTCGACTACGGTCTTTACCAGATGATCATGGCGTTCGGCGCGGGCGCCCGGCTGGTGCTTGAGCGCTCGTTCGCCTTCCCGGCGCAGATCCTTGGGCTGATCAAGCAAGAAAGGGTGACGGGCTTTCCCGGCGTACCGACCATCTTTGCCGCACTCGGGGAGCTCAAGTCTCTGAGGGATCAGGATTTTTCGAGCATTCGCTATGTCACCAACACTGCGGCCGCCCTGCCGCTCAAGCACATTCTCCTGCTGCAGGAGCTGTTTTCTGGCGCCCGTATCTATTCGATGTACGGCCTTACCGAATGCAAGCGCTGCACCTACCTGCCGCCGGACGATCTGGAGCGAAAGCCGTTGAGCGTCGGCATCGCCATCCCCAACACGGAAATGTGGATTGTCGACGAGCATGACAGGCGGGTCGGACCCGGCGTCGTTGGTCAGCTCGTCATCCGCGGAGCGACGGTGATGAAGGGCTATTGGGGCAAGCCGGAGGCGACAGCCAGAAAGCTCAAACCCGGACCGCTGCCGGGTGAGCAGGTCCTGTACACCGGCGACTACTGCCGGATGGACGCCGAGGGCTATCTCTACTTTGTCGGTCGCGGCGACGAGATCATAAAATCGCGCGGAGAGAAGATAGCGCCGAAGGAGGTGGAAAACGCGTTGATGAACATTGCCGGCGTACGGGAAGCCGCGGTCATCGGCGTTCCGGACGAGCTGCTCGGGCAAGCAGTGAAGGCGTTTGTCGTGATGGAGCAGGGAAGCATGCTCGGCGAAAAGCAGTTGCAGAAAGAGTGCCAGAGACGGCTGGAAAACTTCATGGTTCCGAAGTCCATCGTCATCGTACCCAGTCTGCCGATGACCGACACGGGCAAACTCAAAAAAACGGCCCTGTCATGAGTCGGCACCAAAGCGAAGTTGATCAGCATTCATCTTTTGTACCGGAGGCGAAATCAATGTTATCTACCAAGGATAGAACCGATACCTTCAGTGAACAAATTCGCGCTTTCCTGGCCTCGAATTTCTATATAGCCGATCCGGACAGTCTGGAGAGCGACACCTCGCTTCTCGACCAGGGCATCGTGGACTCGACGGGGGTGCTCGAGGTTATCGGCTTCATCGAGGAGACCTTCGGCATCACGGTCGAAGACAGCGAGCTGCTGCCCGAGAACCTCGATTCCATCCAGGGAATTGCGCGATACGTTATGCGCAAGAGAAACTGATTGCCGAAAGCCCGCAGCTCTGTTTCAAATCCCCGGCTGTTTTAAGCCGCGACAGCGCGTCTGAAGCCTGCCGCGACTGTGGCGCTTATGCCTGCGCCTTTGTATGTGCCACAACCACCCGGCCCTCGCCGGCTGGATTGGTGACTGCCCGGATACTCTCATAGACCTTGGAACGCTCGAGCAAACTCATGACCTGCCGGTCCTGGCCAAGGCCGACCTCGAAAAGCAGGATGCCTCCGCGCCGCAAATAACGCGGCGCCTCCTTCAGCACCCGCATGTGGATGCTCAGGCCGTAGGGGCCGGCTGCGAATGCTTCACGCGGCTCGAGTTCGACCAGGTGCGAACGGTCGCCCTCGAGCCGTTTTTCCGAAATGTAGGGCGGGTTGCAAACGACCACATCGATCGTGCCGTCAAGCTCCAGGCCGGAGAAGGCGCTGAACAAGTCGCCCTGAAGCACCGTTACCCGCTCCTCCAAATCAAGATGGATGACGTTGCGGCGCGCGACCTGCACGCATCCGTCGGTAAGATCGCTTGCCCACACGCGCGCGGTGGGGGCGTGGTGCGCGATGGCGCACGCCAGATTGCCCGCCCCACAGCACATGTCGACAACGCGAGGTACCGGCAAGTTCAGTTGGCTCAGAACATCGAGAGCGGCGTTGCCGAGCAGTTCCGTTTCCGGTCGAGGAACAAGCGCACCGGGCGAGACGAGCAGCTGCAGTCCCATGAAGGTGCTGCGGCCCCTGCCATAGGCATCGGCGACATTGATCTCTTCGCTCACGACACTCACCTCCCGTTTTACCCGGCGTTGGTGGCCGACAATGGCGCACCGATAAAGTGTATCTTAAAACCGCTTAACTCTCGATCGACAAAATCAAAACCCAATCCCGCCTCAGACGCTTTGAAGCCCTGATGCTACAAAGATGACCATAAGCTTCTGCGCCGTGTCATGATTAGGAATATCTCCTTACTCGAGCCGGTTATCCCCAGGCTGGCGAGCCAGTTGCCGAATTCTCAGCCTGGCGTCACGATTTTGCTACATTTTAATCAAAGAAGGCACATATGTAAGCAATTCGTAATGTTCCAGCAGCGGGGCGGAGCTGCTGCTTCCCGGAAGGTTAAAGTTTGTCCCTCATCGAAAGAATCGACGAGATTGCGCGGCAATTTCGCGTCAACGAGCGCGCATCATGAAGTCGACCAAAGAGCGCTCGCTCGATCTACGCTCCGCAATGTTTGGCTGTGTGCACGGCCTCGTCGGCGTAGGCGTTTTCTCCGCATTGATAAATATCCTCGCCTTGACCGGCTCCGTCTACATGCTCCAGGTCTACGACCGCGTGCTGCCTTCGCAGAGCGTGCCGACTCTTATCGGATTTACCGTCGGGATGCTGGGACTTTACGCGGCCTATGGGCTCCTCGATTTCGTGAGGCTTCGCCTGTTGGTCCGCATCGGCAGCCGCCTGCATAAAAATCTGCAGCAAAAGGCGTTTGCAGCCTCGCTTTCCCTGCCCCTCGTCGCCGGGCCGGATGCGAACCGGATACACCCGCTTCGTGATCTGGACCAGCTACGTGGCTTTCTTTCCGGGCTGGGGCCGACGGTCTTATTCGATGCTCCCTGGATACCATTTTATATGGTGGTCATCTATCTGCTGCACCCCGCCCTTGGCGTGCTGGCAACGCTCGGTGCATGCGCCGTTGTTTTTTTGACGGTGGTTGCCGAGATCATCGGCCGCAAACCTGCGGCTCGTGCATCTGAAACACTCGTCGCGCAGCGGCTGCTGGCGGATTCCGGCCGCCGCAATGCAGAGGTCGTTCAGGCGATGGGCCTGTCTGCTCCGCTTAGCCGGCGCTGGAACGAGGTCAGTCATCTTTATCTGAAGAACCAGGAACGGCTTTCGGACGTCGTCGGCGCAGCGAGCTCACTGTCGAAGACGCTCCGAATGGCCTTGCAATCATGTGTGCTGGGGCTTGGTGCCTACCTTGTGATCGGGGGCGAGGCCTCGCCCGGCGTGATCATTGCATCGTCCATTTTGCTGGGCCGCTCACTGGCGCCGGTCGATGTGGCCATCGCAAACTGGAGAGGGTTTCTGGCAACCCGCAAGAGCTATTCCGAGCTGGCGGCAGCGCTGGATGCCTTTGCTAGCCAGCAAGAGACAATGGAACTGCCGCGCCCAAAGGCGGAGCTTGCGGTCGAAGATTTGACTGTCGCGCCACCAAGCCTGCAGAAGCCAACCATCTTCAATGTAAGCTTCCGCTTGGCAAGAGGCGCAGGGCTCGCGGTCGTCGGCCCGAGCGGCTCCGGCAAGACCACGCTCGTGCGCGCTTTGGTCGGGGCGTGGAAGCCGCTTCGTGGCACGGTAAGATTGGACGGCGCCTCGCTCGATCAGTGGAACTCAGAACTGCTCGGCATTCATATTGGCTACCTGCCACAGGACGTTGAGCTGTTCGACGGGACGATCGCCGATAACATTTCGAGGTTCGGCGGCAAAAGCGACGCAAAAGGCGTGCTGGCAGCTGCCAAGGCTGCGGGCGTGGACAAGATGATCATGCGTCTTCCGCAGGGTTTTCAAACACGCATCGGAGAAGGCGGCGCGGCCCTTTCGGCTGGGCAGAGGCAGCTCGTCGGGCTTGCCAGGGCACTTTACGGCGATCCCTTCCTCGTCGTTCTTGACGAACCAAATTCCAATCTGGACGCAGACGGCGATGCTGCTTTGGCCGGCGCAATCCTGGCTGTGCGTCAGCGCGGCGGTATCGTGATCGTCGTTGCGCATCGCCCCTCCGCTCTCGTCAACATCGATCAGGTACTCGTCCTGTCGAACGGGATGCTCCATTCGTTCGGCTCGCGCGAAGACGTTCTGGCAAATGTGGTCCGGCCCTTCCCGCGTCCGGACAAGCCAAACATTGTCGTTCCGCTGCAGCACGGTGCAAGCGGGCATGCGTGAGGTATTGCTTAGTGTCTAACGTGACCATGTCGTCATATGCTGCGGTTGGCGGCGAAGGCCAGCCGACCGGGGCGAAGCCGGAGTCGGATGGCATTCGAGCCAATCTACCCTGGGGTAATCTGGTCCGGGGCCTGGCAACAAATTGTCGTTCCGCCGCGCAAAGGTGCGGACGAGCATATGCGAGGTATCGCTCCACTGTTACCGTGTCGTCATACGTCGCCGCCGGCGGTGAGAGCCGTTCGTTGGGGACGAAGCCAGAGCCGGATGGAATCCGGGCCAATCTGCTCCTGGGCCTGGCAACCAGCTTGCTGTTGGTCTTTGGCGGAGGGCTCTGGTTGGGATTGACCAAGATTGCCGGCGCGGTGATTGCGCCTGCGACTGTGGTGGTCGAAAGCAACATAAAAAAAGTGCAGCATCAAACCGGCGGCACCATCGGCGGAATCTTCGCGCAGGACGGCGATCATGTGAAGGCCGGCGACGTGTTGGTCAGGCTGGACAACACCTTGACCCGAGCAAACCTGCAGATAATCACCGAGGACCTCAATCGCGCCACCATTCGTCTGGCCCGACTGGAGGCCGAGCGCCAGGGTCTGCCGGAAATGCAGATCCCGCCCGACCTTCGCGCTCAAATGGGTGACCCGCAAGTGGCGGCACTTGTCAGTGGCGAGCGTGCCTTGTTTGAAAGCCGTGCTGCGGCGCTGGCTGGCCAGAAAGCCCAATTGCAAAGCCGCTCGAAGCAGCTGGAACGTCAGATCGATGGCCTCAAATCGCAGCAGTCTGCGACGGACGAGTCTCTGGATCTGCTGACCAAGAACCTTGCAGATGTCGAATCTCTCTATGCAAAGAAGTTGGTGTCCAAGGAGAGGTTGAGCAATGTCAGCCTGGAGAAGACCCGGACTCGCGGCGAATCGGGACGCCTTGTCGCGGCGATAGCGGAGGTACAGGCTCACATCAGTGAAACGGACCTGCAGGTGCTTCAGCTCGACGAACAAATGCGGAGCGACGTGACCAACGAACTTCGCGAAACGGAAGCCAAGCAGACCGAACTCAGTGAGCGCAAGGTGGTGGCCGAAGACGAACTCAGCAGGACAGACATTCGTGCCCCGCAGTCGGGCACGGTACAAGAATCCTCGGTCCACACCGTCGGAGGCGTAATTGGCGCCGGAGAGGTGCTCATGATGATTGTGCCCGATTCCGACAACCTTGTTGTCGACGCTTCCATTCCTCCGTCGCGTATCGATGAGATTCATCCCGGACAGCAGGTGTCGATCCGCTTTCCGGCGTTCGACGCCGGCACCACACCTGCTTGCGAAGGCTCGGTCAAGCGCGTCTCAGCGGATCTGATCAAGGATCAGCAACGCCAGCTTTCCTATTTTTCGGCTCGCATCGACGTCGAGAATGAAGCGACCTGCCTGACTGGAGAGAAAATACTCAAACCCGGCATGCCCGCCGAAGTCCACATAAGAACCGACGAGCGCAGTGTCTGGTCCTACTTGATGAAGCCTCTTACCGACCAGTTCTCCAGGGCCTTCAGGCAGTAAGGGGCTGCCACACTCTCAACCGGCAGCCCGGCGGGTTCATCGGGTCGCCGCGTTTTCGAGAGCGCTGCTGAACCTGACCTCGATCGTGTCTCCCGGCATGACCTCGGTGTCTTCTTGGACAAGCTGTTTCCGCCATTCTTCGCCGAGCTTGCGAACGATCGTGACCTCGGCCTGGATCCTTTCGCCGGCAACCGGCAACGGCAGGGCGGCCGCTCCCGTGGGCTGCAACTTCTGGCTGGCGGCGCGAAGTCTTGCGCTGACGTCGGCAAGGCGCACGTTGGTATCCTTCAGCTCGGTCAGCAGACCGATCCTTCTTTGGTTGTCATTGCGTTCGCGCTGTCTGGCAAAATCGTCCTGCTGACGTCGTGCTCTCATAAGTTCAACCGAGGTTTCGAGTGCCCGGCTGGAAGAGAGTACCAAAGCGCGCCGGACGTCGGCGAGCCGGGTATTGGTTAGATTTCCCGACTCAAACGCTTTCCTTACGCGCGCCAGTTCGTCTTCGTCCGCCTTCACCCCATCCGCTTCGGCCCGCTCGCGCTCGAGCAAGGTCTCGGTTTGCGCTGCAGCATCCTTGCCACTTTTATCGAGAAAGCTCTGCTCTTTCTGGAAATTGTCCAACGAGAGCTTCAGCCCTTCTGCTTCGGCCTGCGCGATCGCCGACGCAAAACCTGCCGACAAGGGCGACCCTTGTGGTGGCTGCATGTCGAAAGTCGACTTACCCTGAAGTTCGGCGCGGAGACGGGCGCTGTGAAAATAGTCTCTCGTGTATTCCCCCCAAAGCGACTCATAATCGCGCCGCAGATCCACCGGATCGGGGCCAACCTGGTTTGCCCGGGACCGCAAAAGGCTGAAGCCACCTGACACGGCAATCGCCTGCCGCACGGTCATCAGCGGGCGATAGGCCTGCTGTCCGGGAGTGAGCACGTCGCCAGTCACATAGATCGGCCTGTACTCTGCAACCACGGCGGTCACGTCTGTCGGCTTGATGACGATCATTTGCTCCCGCCCGTCAGGCAGCCGCTGGTGGAATATCTTGGTTGGCAAGATCGTCTGCATGCGTGTCTGCAGTTCGGCCGGAGTCAGGCCGCCAACCGAAACCATCCCGACTTCGGGAAGCGCGATCGTGCCGTCCATCTGGACCACCGCACGTTGCGTTCGCTCAGAGATGGAGGCAATTCCTATCTCGACGGTATCGCCGGCGGAAAGTCGATAAGGAACCCGTGCTTCCGCCGCAGCGGCCGTTTCCATCGCGGCTAGCATGCCGAGCACGACAAGAAGGATTCGATTAACGAGGACCATTGGCGGCAATCTCCTTCTGGTTCGACCGCGACTCTTCCGGCCAATCGAGACGGGTGATGAATTCGTAGACTGGCCCGCCAGGCACGCCCCAGTTGCTCGACCAGATCACCTGTGAGCCGTCGGGGGACGGCGAGGCATGGGTTTCGCTCCAATAGTCGGACGGGACGTTGTGGGTTTGCGTGACTCGTCGAACCTCACCGCTGCCGTCGAGGCGCAGCGCGATCACCTCTCGCGCATATGGCGCCCAGTCGCGATTGGCAGATATCTCATCGGGATTGCCGCCATAGCTCACGAACACCCAGCCGCTCCTGTCCAGTGCCCGCGCGGACGCATGCTCCGCTTCGCCAAATTTCATAAGCGAGGTGACCTTCCCGTCAATCAGTCTCCTTTTGATGACGTGATATTTGTCAGGGTCGGATTTGCTGATGCCCACGAAAACTTCGCTACCGTCATCATCGACCGTCATATCGCCATGGCCGGGCCGATGATGGTCCGTCCACCTCTGCCGCAACGTCCCGTCGACGGAGAAAATAGCTCGCTGTTCTGTGTCTTCGTTCACGTTCTGAAAGCACAGGATGTTCGCTCCCAGCGGGGAGATCGAGCAGGCGCTGACCGTTCCGGCAAGCTGGGCAAGATCGATGTCAGGAAATTTCCGGCGCTGCTTGAGATCATAGGCAAAGGCAACCATCGCACCATCCCCACGGATCGCGCGCACTGCTATGCGATCGCCGTCGCGGCTAGGATTGCCTTTGGACGGACCGAACTGAAGATCATGGTAATTCGGCGACACGAACAGCACGTCTTCGCGATTGGTCCGTGGCGCCCAGGTCGAAATTTTCCGGTCCTGAACGCAAATCATCAGATCGGGATTTTGCGGATGCCATTCGCATTCAGCCGATCGAGCGCGACGGAAAAGCGGGACATAGGTGTGCCCGTCGAAAAAGCACATGCCATTGCAGCCGTTGGTGATGACGAGGAGGCTCTGGTCTGAATTCCACGCCTGGGAGCTGGAATAACGGTGGCTGCAAAATTTCTTCTCGCATACGACGCCGTTGCCAAGAGCGCCAGGCTTGGTGATGCGCATGAAAACTGTCCCGAAGGCTGGATCCGTCGCGGGTTGGAGATAATCGGGCAGATCCATCATCACTGGCGCGACAAACTGTGTCGGCGCGCTGTCTTGCCGGCCGCTGGCCGTGGACAAACCCAACGACAAGGCAGCCGCAATCAACAGCGGAGCCAACCCACGCGGGCGAAAGGTCATGTCATGTAGCCCATTTCGTGTCGCACCCGGCCTTCGCTGAGGCGCCCTTGCCACCATCCGATGGTCCGCTCCAAGCCTTCGCGCAGGCTGGTCTGGGCGCGCCATCCAGTCTTGCTTTCGAGGAGCGAAGAATCGGCCAGCAAGGCACGCACCTCGGAATTCTGCGGCCGCAGCCGGCGCTCGTCGCGGTGAATTGGTTTCTTGCAGCCACTCAACTCGATCACCAGATCCAATATGTCCGAGATCGTCACAGCGCGCTGGCTTCCGGCATTGTAGGCATGGCCAAATTCGAGCTCGGCCGAACCTGCGGTCAAAAACGCCGCCGCAGTGTCTTCCACGAAAGTAAGGTCGCGGATCGGGCTTGTGTCTCCCACCATGATCGCAGGGCATTTTTTATCGAGAGCCTGACGTATGATGGTCGGTACGATGGCCCGCTCACTTTGGCGTGGGCCGTACGTATTGAAGGGCCGCATGATAACCACGGGAATGTCGAACGATCTGGCGTAGGACTCCGCCATCATGTCCGCACCGATCTTGGATGCCGAATACGGTGACTGTCCCTGCAATGGGTGGGACTCGCTGATAGGCATTGTCAGCGCGGTGCCATAAACCTCGCTTGTCGAGGTGTGCACCACACGCTCTGTCTCCCATTGGCGCGCCGCTTCGAGGACGTTGACCGTGCCCAGGATGTTGGTTTCCACATAGGACTGGGCGGCGGCATACGAATACGGGATAGCGATCAGTGCGGCGAGATGAAACACGACCGCCTGGCCGCGCACGATCCGATTAACGAACGCGCTGTCGCGAACATCGCCGCGGATGAGGTTCAACTGGCTTCGTATAGTGTCCGGTAAATCGTCCAGCCAGCCGTGGCTGTCGAAGGAATTGTAGAGAGCCACCGCGGTGACGTCGGCACCGCTACGGACGAGCGCCTCGGTGAGATGCGAACCGATGAACCCATCGGCACCCGTAACCAGAACTTTCCTGCCCTTGTATGCCATGACCCAAGCGTTCCCCCTATGACGTGAGGCACTGACTTTGCAAATCCACGAGAGCGCCGATGTCCCACCTGCTCTCAAGTTCCGATCGGCGGCGGCGAAACGACGCCAAGCACCGCCAGCAGGCCGCGCACCATCCAGACGACATCGGAGACGATCGTGCGTTGCGGATAATAGGAAAGGTCAAGCCTGGCTTTGGCCGGAAACAAGACCTCACGGTAGAACAGTAACGGGTCCACGGATCGCGGATAAAAATGCGCTTCATTCCGGAAGAGAACCTGGGCTGGACCAAGCAAGCCTGGCTTGTATTGTAAAATACCCTCGAAGCCCCCGCGAAAACAATCGGCGAAGACAAGGCTCTCCGGGCGCGGCCCGACGATTGCCATCTCGCCCCTGAAGACGTTCCAAAGCTGCGGCAGCTCGTCGAACTTGGTGACGGCGAGGAACCGTCCTACCGGCGTCATGCGGCTGTCATCGGCCATGGTCAGCGCCAAGCCACCGGGATCGCATTTTACGCTGAACTTGCGGAACTTGTACATGCGGAATGGGCGAGCACCGGCCCCGACGCGGGTCTGCGTAAAGAAGATGGGCCGACCGCCTTCCAGCAGCAGCGCCACGGCAATCAGCAACATCAGCGGAGCAAAGACGATCGCCGCGGCCGCAGCAATGACGAGATCAATTGCTCGTCTCACAGTCCCATGGGCGGCACTTGAGACGTTAGGCCGGTGAATGGCTAGGTCCAGGGCATTCATGCGGCTGTTCCTGTCTGAGCGCAACCGCTAACCGCTGCGGCAAGAGCGACAACCACCGTTTCGACCAAAGGTGCCGTGACCTGCGGATGCAGCGGTACCGTCAGCTCGCGCTGCGCGAAATCTTCGGTGCGCGGCAAATGAGTATCGGGGATAAGCTCACGATAGAGCGTCATCTGGTGCACCGGCGGGTAGTGGATAGTGGTTTGTATCCCTTGCGCGCGCAGTGCGTCGATGACGTCTTGCCTGTCGGCGTAACGTGGCAAAAGGATAGGCATGATGTGGTAGGCCGACGTCCGCGGCTCGTGGAACGGGATGGTCACGGCCGGACAATGCTTGGCTATGAGACGGCGATACAGCATGACCAGGATACGCCTGATCTCATTCCACTCCTGCAAATTTTGCAGCTGGACGAGTCCGATCGCAGCCCGCAATTCATCCATGCGATAGTTGAATCCGAGCATGGTGACATCATACTGAGGGGTGCGGCTGTTCAGCCTTTGACGTGTCCCGGTGGTCATCCCATGTCCACGCGCCTGGCGGATTGTCTCGAGCAGACCGGCATCCCTGGCGATCACAGCCCCGCCTTCCGCCGTGGTCATGTTCTTGTTGCCGTAGAAGCTGAAGGCGGCCGCGGCACCAAATGTCCCCACCTCCTTCAAGCCCGGCGCATGCGCCGCGTCCTCGACGATATGCAGCCCCCGGGCACGGGCGAACCTCTGCCATTGTTCCCGATCGGCGAGGTAGCCGGCGAAATGGACGAGAATGATTGCCTTGGTGCGGGTCGTGCATTTCGCTTCGGCTTCCACGATCGACATCAGCGGCACGTCGGCTGACTCGATGTCGACGAAGACCGGCGTCGCACCGACATAGAGGACCGCATTTGCGGTCGCCACGAAAGTCAAGGATGGCACCAGCACCTCGTCGCCCGGCCCGATGCCAAGTGCGTGCAAAATGAGATGAAGCGCTGCCGTACAAGAACCGACCGCGACGCAATCCTCCGCACCATGGACGTCGGCAAAAGCTTGTTCGAAGGCTCGTACCTGCTCCCCCATTGTCAGCCAGCCGCTGTCGATGACCTTGGTCAAAGCAGTCTTTTCCGGCACACCCAGGATCGGGGCACTGACCAAGAGCATCACAACCTCCTAGACTGATAATTGTGGGAACCGAGCTCGTGACTTCATCATGCAGCCGTCGCGGTGACCTCGATCGAGGCCGATTGGTCTTCCCAGGAAATGGTCTGTGCGTTCTGGAAGTCGTCGACGCGCCCGATATCGAGCCAGAGACCCTCATGCTTGTACACGTGCACGGTTGTGCCGTTCTGCATCATCTGCAGCATCAGGTCGTCGAACCCAAAGGGTATGCCGGATGGGATAAACTGCAGAACGTCCGGGTTCATGCAGTAAATTCCCATGCTGACCAGATGCGAGAGGGTCGGCTTCTCGCGAAAGACCTGCACGGTATTGTCGACTTCGTCGATGACGCCGAAATCCATCTTGATCAGACGACAGGCTGTTGCGATCGTCACCGGATCGGTGTGCTTACGGTGCGCTGCTACAAATCGACTGAGGCTTAGATCCGTAAGGACGTCGCCATTGAGAACGATAAACGGCTCCGTCAGTTCATCCCTGATCAAAGACAGTGGCCCGATGGTGCCAAGCGGCTCCATCTCCTGCGTATATCGAATCTTCAGGTTCCACTGCGAGCCATCTCCACACACGGTGCGGATCAAGTGGCCGAGATACCCGGTTGTAATATAGACTTCCTGAATACCGTTGCGTCGCAACCATTTCAGAAGCATCTCAAGAACCGGCCGTGCGCCGATCGGCATGAGCGGCTTCGGCAAGACCGAAGTGAAGGGGCGGAGGCGTGTTCCCATTCCTCCACATTGAATCACCGCTTTCATCCTGGTCCTCCCTTGTTCATTCGGCCTGAACGCTATCGTCACGGGCCGGCTATCCTGCCTTGGTCAGCACCCGGGAAACACGTTCTTTGCCCCTCCGAAGAACCGGTGAGATTTCCCGTAGAAGACCGGTGAGATTTCCCCACCGATCCCTGATCCGGACATTGCATCTGGATGGTATGTGGCCGTCGGGGTGGATGTCGTCGTGCATTCGAATGGTAACAATTCGGCCGTTTTGCTGTTCTATATCTTTGGATCTATGGCAGTGCTGAACGACCAGCCGGTCTGTCAGCTTTCCAAAAGGTCAGAACGTATGTTCGACGACGTTCGGCGGGTTCGCTCACAAGGGGCAAAAAAAAAGAGGAGCGTTTCCCGTTATTTAAGATTATATTAGAAATTCGGCGTTTGCGGTGTTGGGGGTGCCGCGGCGTCGGCTGGATGAATCGACGAGTGAATGGCTACGACTTCAGGCCCATCACCGTTCAATCCATTCAGATACGCGTTGGGGTAGTTCAATGTATCGAATCGTCATCGCCGACGATCACGGCTTGTATCGTCGCGGCTTGCGATTGGCACTGACCGCAGGCATTCCAGGTGTAGAGATATTTGAAGCGTCTTGTTTCGACGCGGTGCTCAGTTTGCTGGCGGAGCAATCGTTCGTGGATCTCGCGATCCTGGATCTGAATATGCCAGGCCTGTTCAATCAAGAAGTGCTCGGCGGGATCCTGTCCGCCTATCCGGATACGCGATTTGCGATCGTTTCCGGAAACGATTCACGCTCGGAAATACTCACGGCTCTGTCGATCGGGCTTCACGGTTACATCGTAAAGTCGCAGACGGACGAAGAGGTTGTTTTGGCCGTCAATGAAATCCTCTCCGGGCGCATCTATGTTCCCGCACTTCTGTCACGGTCGGGTGCAACGCAAGCAACCCACGCGCATACCCACTCCGAGAAGGGCCCACAGCGACGTACCGCTGGCGTCAACCTTGGCAGGCTGACCTCGAGGCAAAAGGAAGTCCTCAAGCTGATGGCGGAAGGCTATTCAAACAAGGAAATTGCGCGCGATCTGGAAATCGCGGAGGCGACCACGAAAATCCACGCTGCTGCGGTTCTGCGTGAATTGGGGGTACGAAATCGGACCGAGGCTGCCGTTATGCTGAAGACTTGGCTTTCGAGACATGCCAGCTAGAGCGCCGCGCGTCCTTTTGGACGTGCAACGGCATCCCATGACTCCTCACGCATATTACTGCATATCCAAAGCCACGGCGCAGCTTTGGGCCAACGACATTCTTGGAAAGAACACTGCCCATCTCAAAGGTCGCTCAGCGCCACTCGCCTTTAGATATCTGCTTCCGATTGTAGCACTGCACTACAATCCGATTTCCTTGCGCGACAGCCGCAGCGAATACCGCAACCCTTGGTCCGATATTTCCAGCCTGGGAGAGTGACCGACAAGCGGCGCTCCATCCACTCCGATTATCATGGAACCGAAGCCATGACGGACTACACTTGAGGTCCGCCGCCGCCCCGATTCGACCCACTCGAACACGATATCGCTGCCTGTGTCTTCAGCTGCGAACGTCCAGCTTACGTCGATCCGGCCTTTTGAATCGCCAAGCGCTCCGTATTTCATGGAATTGGTGGCAAGCTCGTGAACGATCATTGCAAAACTCTCGGCGGCGCCTCCCGATATCGCCACGGACGGACCGCTGACCGATATGGCGCGTGTCCCCATATAAGGGTGCAACTCTTGCGCAACGAGATCGTTTATCGCCCCCGATACGCTGCCATTGCGGGAAAGAAGCAAATGGGTTGCCTCGAGCGCGCGTATCCGATCGATCAGCATTTCCTTGTATTTGGCGACGTTATTTCCGGGAACATCGACCATCTTCACGAGCGCCGTGATCACCGCGAAAACATTGCCGAATCTATGACGCTGTTCGAGCATGATGCGCTCCCGCTTCTTTGCCGCGGCACGCAGCAGCGTGGTTTGTCGTCTCTCGCTCAGGTCGGCAGCCACTCCAAGCCGCTGTCCACCATCATCATGTCTTTCCTCCCTTCCGCGCAGCGCAACCCAGCGGATATGTCCGTCCGGTCGGCGGACACGTATCTCAACATCGTAATTCGTGACCGATGGTGCGGCCTTTCTCGATGCGGCCAGCTTTGGCCAGTCCGCCGGATGCACGACAGCTGACAGTTCCTCCAAACTGCGGCTATTGGCCTGGGCCAGGCCGAGAATGTCCCAGAACGTGTCCGAGCCCGTGACTGTCCCGTCTTTAAGGTCGATGCGCCACGTGCCCAAGCGTCCAGCAGACAGAGCGAGGTCCAGCCATTCCTTCTGAGCCCGAAGCGCTTCGTGAACAGCGCGTCGTTCCGAAATATCGTCGACCACCACGAAGATGCTCTCCGAGAGTCCCCCCTTGGGCACGGACGAAGAAAGCGTTAGCCGAGCCCAGAATGCCATACCGTCCTTTCTTAACAGACGGACCTCGGAAACGAACGAAGAGATGTCATTGCCCAGCCTTGCCAACAATTGCGCCAAGGTATGCCGGTCATTCGGATGGGCGAGCGTATCGAGCCGCAATTGGGCAAGCTCCTCCTCCTTGTACCCGGTCATCTCGCAAAGGCGTTTGTTGGACTGAAGCAACTCACCTTTCTCGTTGGTGTTCGCGAATCCCAGGGCAGCACGTTCGAAGGCCCAACGATAGCGGCTTTCTGTCGCTTCGACGGCAGCTAGCCTGGCCTCCGCGACTTCCAGCAACTCACGCAAGTCCTGCCGAAGGCGATGGAACGTCATGGCAATTACCCCGCCCGAAACCAGAAGCAGGATTGCGCGTGCCCAATCTCCATTTGAAATGTGATCGTGTCCTCGCGCCCACAGGCCGACAGTCACCATAAGAATGGTCGCAGCAAGCGCTGCCACGCGGTCTTCGAGATAGGCGATAATAATAATCGCCGGAATAAATTCCAGAAAACTTGCGCCTTGCCCAATATAGGCTGACGATTTGATTTCAAATATCAGTGTGGCAGCTAACACCGATGCAGAGGCAATATGAGTTAGCAATCTGCCCGACGGGTTCGAATTCGACCTGCGCGACTGCGAGCTCATGGACACAGACTACAACCTTCTGACTAGCCCGTCGAGACTAGAGCAAAAAACGTACAGCTTAGTACCACTGCCGGATTGCCATACCGCTATCATAGCGCGCATTTTATCGGACGCAGCGGGGCCTAAGAGCTGCCTTAGAACTGTCGGATCATATTAAGTTTTTCAAGGTGGCGATGAACATATTATCCGTCAGCGCATAGAAGACTAGAATCCAGCGACACATAGAAGACTACATGAATCCCGAATACTTATTTCGGGCGTGTGAAACTTTGGGTTAGGGGTAGAAAATGAATCTGATCGATAGACAGGTCAATACCTCTTCGAGCAATCGGTACATTGCTACGAGGACCAGGTATGATTTTGAAGCGCGGAATACGCGGCCCTCTTCTGGTCACCTTGCCGATCGCGCATCGGATCTATTGGACGCAAGGTTCGGCGAACAAAAAGGCCGCAGTCTGGAATCCATAACCGGCGTGCTTGATCGCATTGGCTGTGGCTATCTCGTGCTGAATCGCGAGAGAAAGGTGGTCGAGTGGAACGCAGCCGCCCAAACCACGCTTGAGCGCCAGGGCGAAGCGGCCGACACGGCGAGCGGGCTTACGACCGCCCTAAGGCGGCTGATCGCAAATGTTCCGGGTCAATTCCTGCCGGGCTCACTATCCTGGGTGGTGATCCGCAGCAGAGGCGACCGTCCGGTGATTCTGAACGAGAACGGCGTTATCGCTCCCGACGGAACGAGCATTGTGGCGTTGCTGGATCGGGATAACAGATCTGGGCCAAATCCTCGCACGTTGCAAAGAATGTTTGGCCTGACGAGCGCAGAAACGCACCTCGCCTTGCGCCTGGCTCAGGGCGACGCTCCTTTGGAGATCGCTCGCAGCTGGCGCCTCAGCCGCACCACGATCCGTTCCCAGCTTGCCTCGCTGTTCGCCAAGACCGAAACAAAACGCCAGGCGGAACTGGTGGCCCTTCTTGGCCGCATTTCGGTCCTGCCGTAGGGGCAGGCCACTGGATACCATCGCCGGACGTCGGCATCCGCCCGGGGATTCAGACGGCGCAAGTTGGAGTGTCATGACTTGGCAGGTCGTGCACCGCATGACGGAAGCCGCAATCCCGGACCGGCCATTCGGTACTGTCGAACGGATTCGAAAGGCGACAAGTTGGACAACGATGTAGGCAGCGAGTCTGTTCTTGCCGCAGCGAAGAAGGTGGAAATCGCTCGATCGCGTTCGGACCGCGCGGTGAAGAGACTGGCACGGACCGGACCGATCGTCGTCACCGGTGCGGCAGGCTTCATTGGTTTTCACGTCGCTTTGCGGCTTTTGCGTCTGGGTGTCGAAGTCATCGGCGTCGACAATTTCTCTCCCTACTACGATCCACGACTCAAGGAAGCGCGATTTGCGCGCCTCTGTACCGAGTCGGGCTTCACTCCGATGCGAATTGATCTGGCGGATGCGGCGCGTGTCCAGTTGCTGTTTTCAGAAGTTCGACCTTCAAACGTTGTGCATCTCGCGGCTCAGGCCGGCGTGCGACATTCACTAGTTGACCCGCATGCCTATCTGCAATCGAACATAATAGCCTTTCTCAACGTCCTTGAGGGCTGCCGGCACTTCGGCGTTAATCACCTCGTCTATGCCTCGTCGAGCTCCGTCTACGGCTCAAATCGAACCATACCGTTTTCCGAGCATCACGGCGCCGATCATCCTGTCAGTCTATACGCCGCAACCAAGCGTTCAAACGAATTCATGGCGCATTCATACAGTCACTTGTTCGGCTTACCTATGACTGGACTGCGCTTCTTCACTGTTTATGGCCCCTGGGGCAGGCCCGACATGGCGGTCTATATGTTCACGCGTGCGATTATCGAGGGGAATCCAATCGAAGTAGCCAATGCCGGCCGCGTGTGGCGAGACTTCACCTATATCGACGATATCGCTGAGGGCGTGGTTCGAGCGCTTGCTGCACCGCCGCGGCCCGATCCGCATTGGGACCCTTTCACCGCCGATCCTGCTACAAGTTCCGCGCCGTATCGCGTCTACAACATCGGCAACGACTGGCCCGAGGAGATCAACCGGCTCATTTCGATCATCGAGACCGCCCTTGGCTGCCGGGCGCTTCGCGTGGATGTGCCGTTGCCGCCTGGCGACGTTTTAGAGACACGCGCCGACGTCAGCGATCTTCGCAAGGCCGTCGGCTTCGCCCCGACGACGCGCCTTGAGGACGGAGTGCAACGCTTTGTCGAATGGTACCGGGACTTTCATGGAAGGGACACCGCGACCAGCATACGGCAACAAAAGTTGGTGCATGTAGGGGCCACCGTGTGATCCGCGCCTTGTCGGAGCGACGGATCCACGCGTCTGTTATCCTGTCTCGGCTGCTGGTCTGGTCAAAAGATCAAGGTGATGCCGCACAGCGTAACGACGAAATTTCCGGTCATCGATGCCCCGCGCGATCCTCGCGCAAATCAGCTTATCGCGGGCAGTTCCAATGAGCGATCTCAATTCAGAGACTGAAGTTGTACTTGGCACGGAGCACAAAGAATTCGCCGCATCCGCGTTCTGCCGAACAATGTCATTCAGATGGATGATGGTGACGTTCAGGCCCCATCGTAAGCTCTATTCGACCGCATTTTTGCCTCCTCGGAATCGCGAGCTCATGTCCCAAAGCTACTTTCTGAGATCCAGGACGGTTCCTACGGTCGAGAAAATAATCACCCGTGTTCCTCCAAGCCCGATCGGCGGTATTCTTCGCGCGGCAGGAGGCGTTTCGGCCATGGCGATTGCCGGCCAGCTGACCCTGGTCGCCGCCATTCCCGTTTTGGCCCGGCTCTATTCCCCGGCAGATTTCGGGATCTTCACGATTTACCTGTCGATCGTAAACATCCTCGGTGCGATCGCAGCATTGCGTTTCGAGGCCTCGCTTTATGGGGTCAAGGACAGTGCGCAGGCATACGTGACCGTTAAGCTCATTCTCCTGGCTGTCATGGTGACGAGTGTCCTTGCCTTTGCGGCAGGACTGCTGTGGGCGAGCATCGCTCCAGCGCGAGTTGGCCACCTCGCCTGGCTCGTTCCACTTGGGATGGGGGGTGCCGGCCTCGTCGAAGCAATGAACTGCTGGAGTTTGCGCGTAGGCCTGCTACGCGACTTCGCCCTCGGCCGCCTGATTTTGCCGGCGACCATGGCCCTGCTGCAACTAACTTTTGGGCTCGCCCATTTCGGAGGTGAGGCGATGGTGCATGCTCATATCCTGAGCCAATTCATCTTTATCGGAATCCTCGGCTCTCGGGTTCTGAGCAGAAAGGACATAGGCGGCATCGCCCGAGCGCCGTGGCGGACCGTCTTTGCAGTCGCCAGGCGAGAATACAAGTTTCCATTGTTCGACATTCCCTCGGCCCTAGCGAGTTTTGCCATCATCAATCTTCCCGCAATACTCGTTGGTTCGCTGTTTGGCGCCGCTTTTGCCGGTTACCTGGGAGTTGCGTCACGGCTGGTGACTGCACCCGTGACGCTGATCGCCAACCCGCTTAGCAATGTTTTTGTATCTGAGGCGAACAAAACCAGCAGTCGCGCACATTTGCTCGGCACCGCGCACGGCCTGTTGATGCTTTCAGCCGGCCTCACTGCATTGCCAATATTAGCGCTTGGCCTGGCCGCGCCATATATCGTCGTTCCCCTCCTGGGCGCGCCCTGGGTTCCCGCCGCAGACATTATGACCGCGCTGGCGTTCATGGGTGCCACGCAGGCGTTGTCGACACCGCTTCAAGATGTCCCGGCTCTTCTGCGGCGGCAAGAGGTACGACTTCTCGTCGACGGCGCGCGGACGGCGCTTGTATTTGGCCCGCTACTCGCCGGTGCTGAGGCAGGTTGGGAACCACTTAAAGTCATTTATCTGATGGCGGCCGGCGGCGCCGTCGGGTTTGCATTGAAAACGGCGGCCTCTCTGTATCTTCTCCGCCACTACGTCGAACCATCGGGAGCCGCCATACCAAAGCAGAGTCATCATCTCGAGGGAAAAACACCATGAAGCACTCGCAGCTTGATCAGCTTCCAACGACCGATGTGGTTGACCAACATCATCGCGCTGATGCTTCGCGACTGCGCCCTTTCATTTCAGTTGCCATCCCGACCTTTCGCCGACCGGACACGATCCGCCGGGCGATGGATAGCATTCTGAGTCAAGATTTCGCCAGTTGGGAGCTGGTCGTCAGCGACGACGAGGGCCGCGAGGGAGCGACCTGGGCAATCGTGGCCGAGTATGCACGGACCGAGCCTCGCATCCGAATTGTCGAGAACGGTCGGGGCCGGGGTCAGGTCGAGAATACCAACAACGCCATGCTCGCTTGCGTCGGAAAATGGATCAAGCTGCTCCATGACGATGACTGGCTCGCCCCAGGCGCACTCAAGACCTTTGCCGAGGTTTCCACCAAGCATCCCTCGGCTGCATTCATGACCTGTGCCGCGAATATAATTGAAGACGATCGGATGAAATTCCGATTGCCACCGCAAGGGCGACAACGGATCTCCGTCTACTCGAGCCAGCAATGCCTAACGGACCTCTATCTGGTCCGTACGACGCGGAGCCTCGGGATCATCCCGTCGACGCTGTTGATCAACCGCGACGTCATTCACGCGGGTTGCCTGATGCGCGCGCACAATTCTATCCCGGCCGGAGTCGACCAGCTGTTCTTTGTTGACCTGGCGTGCCACGGAGACATGGTCGCGATAAATGACGGCTTGATTTTCTACGACGCGACCAATCACCCGAGCATCACTACGACTAAGAATTTTGACGAAGTTGATCAAGTAACTCTTGCTGTCAAAGAGCTTAACTGGAATCTAATTCAGGATCGTAAACACCTCCCTCGCCCCGAGACTTTGTTACGGGCGCTGCGGGTTGCTCGTATTCCCAGCAGATTCCACCAGCAGTCATGGCGAGCGACGATCCAAGATGCCATGCAAATTCTTCGCCCATCAGTCATGAAAATTGCGAGCCAGCACATTCTTACTTACGCGTTCGCCATCCGCCCGAGACTGGGCCGGTTGCGTAGCCAGAGGCGAATTTAGCGTGGCGGCATCATTGAGGCCTGCGTTGGCCGGCTGGCACGCATTCTACACCGTCGAAGGCGGCTTTCCTTCGTCCAGGCTTCAGGGATAGCGAGATGACCATTTGTCCGGCGTGTGGCAGTGTATCAACCGCAAAATTGTTCGAAGTGACAGCAGACGAGGCCTCTCGACATTTCATCAATCCGCGTCAGGACCCCGATCGCTCCCGAAAGTTAACAAGCCACCTGTCGGATCTCTGGGGCCGTAACACTTGCGACATTCGCAAATGCGCAGATTGCGGATTCGGTTTCGCAGATCCGTTCGTCGCCGGCGGCTTTGAGTTTTATAACTTAGCCTGGGCGTACCCTTCTTATCCAACTATGAAATGGGAATATGCAAGGACAATCGAAGAGCTCGCGGGCCTGAATACTGGCGGAAAGACTGCTCTCGAAGTGGGATCGGGATTTGGGTATTTTCTCGACCGCATCAAGAATAAATTCTTCCATACTTCGGATATTTCTGCCGTCGACTACAACGAAACGGCGCGATCAGTACTGGCGTCAAAAGGTTTCAAGACATTTGCAAGTGACTTTCGAGATGGCAGCTTCAGTTCCATGAAAGAGGCGTTCGATTTTATTTTCATGTTTCAGGTCTTCGAGCATATGGACCAAGTGGATGATGTTTTTGCTCGCTTAAAATATCTTCTGAAAACCCAAGGATCTGTTTTCATTGCCGTGCCAAATGAAAACAGAACGTACTATATGGAGTCTCACGGTTCGCTCGTAGACATGCCACCAAACCACATTGGCCGATGGACGAAAGGAGCCTTCGATGCCATATGTCGGCGGCACGGCTTGCAATTGAGCAAATGCGAGCGCGAGCCGTTCAATCTCGCCAAATTCCTGAAGCAAGACATCGTCCACAGCTTTTTGCGTAAGGGACAAAAACCAGGTAGTGTGAGTGAGTTCGTGCGGGCCTTGCCGCGAAGCAAAGCGCAACGAATGGCGCAAGGTTTGACCGCCCTTGCGATTTCACCGTCACGCTTGCCGGCATGGGCATACGCCATCAGGAACGCATCTACGATGGGCGGGAGCGCACTCTGGGCGAAAATCGACAAAGTCTCGTCACCTGCGCCACAGATTCATCGCCAAGCCAAGCAGTAATGAGCGGTGCGCCACGCCGCTTGCAGCGGGAAGGTGATTTTGACACCACCAGGCTGCTGGACCTGCCAAGCAGACGAAGGATGGCATCAGGGGCGTCGCCTCAGGCGTGGCTCCCGAAATTCATGAATGCCCGTCCGGCGGCTCCTGGCCAGTAGGTTCCGTTGTGACACCTCGGCCCCACGCTCCGGACGGATCTCTCCGCGGCAACCTCGGCTACGAGCGAATGGCCTGCGCCGGCAGCCGATCGGCGCCCAAAACAGTGATTTTCAACGAGCGGTGGTGGGAAGGAGGTAACAGTAAAAGCCGAGCTCGTCATGCTCCCTCCAGCAAGAGATCAGCGCTGTCCCCGAACCGGTAACCCGCGTGCTTCCTGAGATTAACCTTCGTGAGAACGCTTGCGACGGGAACCGAAGCTGGCGTATCGCCCGCAAGCAAGTCTAGGACGCCTCGCGCGATGCTGCGTCGCGTTTTCGCCCAGCGAATGGCGAAAAGAACCACGTCACCCCAGCCTGTCAGGAGTCTGGCCTCTGGTCCCTCAAGCCCCAGCGGCCCATTTATGATGACCACCCGATAGACCGAGTGCAGTTCATCTTTGAAAGGGGAGCCATCGACACTGGACAGTAAGGGCAGCAGATCCTCCGACGGTGCGAGCGCCATGAAATCGATTCCGATTGCCGACATTCCAGCTATCGCATCGCGCAGCGCACAACGGTCATTGATATAGTCTCCGAAAAAATTGTGCGGCTTACGTGCGCTGAATTCCTTCACAAACTCGCCTGTAAGGCGGCGGTCCGTGCGGTCCAGATCAATAAAGAGTACTCGCCCTCCAAGTCTTGTGGCCGCCAAGGCCATGCTCCATGCGAGCTCGGTCTTGCCATCATCCTCACTGCAGGATGTTATCAAGATTATGTTCGAGCAATCCCTCGCCCGCTGGGGCGCTGCAGCGACAAGCAGGGCCGTCACGGCGCGGCTGTATCTTGACTCCTGCTGACCTGAAACCAGCTGCTGCAGTCGCCTCGCGTGCGTTGTGGCAGCCTGGGGTATTAGCCCGAGGCACGGAACTTTGAGCGCTGCTTCAGCTTCGGCCTCCCCGTGCAAGGTGCTATCGAAGCGTTGGCGGACAAGTATGAAGATCCCCCCAATCAGGCCAAACACAACCATGCCGGGCGGAATAAGAAATATTGGCGAAAGAGTCGTTGGATTGGTAGGAGGCCACGCCGCTGAGAGAAGCCTGACTCCGGGGGATGGACTTGCAATACGCCGCATCAAGTCTTGTTGCCGGGTCAAAAGGTCGTTGTAGCGCTGCGTCAGGATGCCGACCTGGGGCTCGAGAGCGCGCAATCCGGAAAGCCGGCCGGCTGTATCGGCCACAACCGCATCCAGGACGTCCTTACGCTTTTGCAGCACCGCTATTTGGGAGCGATAGATGTTCGTCTCGGCAGCGACGCGGGCGATTTCTTGTTCGATCTCACGATCGATCGCATTTGTGACATCCTCATCTGTTGTGCCGTTGGCCTGGCGTGCCAAGAGATCGGCCAGCACGGGTGATCCGATGGTTTCGGCTACCGCGGCAACCGACGCGCCCCCCTTTCGCAAGTCCTGAATGTGTTGGAGTCGAGATTCCGATGCGGAGAGATCCGCTTTCGACAAGGAGATTTGCTGGGTGAGTTCGACTATCTCCTTGGCGGCATTATCCGCTGCACCTTGGTCGATCGCGCCATGGCTCAGCCGATACCTCTCAAGACGATCGGTCGCTTCTGCGAGACTGTTCTGTGTAGCTGGAAGTCCGGCAACTATTGATTCAAGTTCCAGTCTGTCCGATGCTTGGCTTTTCCTTGCCAGATCGCCAATATACACCTGCACGAACGTATTGGCGATCAAAGCAGCTCGCGCCGGATCGTGATCGGTGAAGCCGACACTGATGACTCTTGATCGCAACTCCTGGCCGATCCTTATACCCTTACGCAGTATCTTGAGTTCAGCCGCATCTGGCTCCGCCGGAGTGCTTCGCGGCCAAATTTCGGCCAGCAGATCGGCTGTACCCGAGCGCAACTTCGGCGGCTCGACGCCCGCAGGGTCAGCAGCAGAATTTTCGGTAACAGCATCAGCCTTTCTAGTATTGTTGAGAGCGTCCGTTTTGCGCAGCGCTGCCACCACGCTTCGCAGATGGCCTTGCGACGAGAGCATGGTGATGTGGTCGTCAATGCTGGAATCCAGCACATCTTGAGTAGAGACCGAGCCGCCGGCAGGGGCCGCTCTACTAGGTGCGTCGACGATTACCTGTGCAGTGGCTTCATACAGGGCAGGCCGTGCAAGACCCGCAAGCGCGGCTAATACACCGCCAGTGATGACCATGGCCAGCAGGAACCATTTTTTTCTTGAGAGGGTAATGAGGAGCTGATGGAATGGGGTTTGCGTGTCCATCTGTTCGCGTAAAGGCCGTTTCATGCGCGGAGCGATTTCGCGCGCAGGCACGTGCATTTCGTTAACGTGCGGAAGGTGGATGCGGCTAACTATGGACCCTTCCATCTTAATCTCCTGTAAGTTCGGGCACGCGAGAACCCGTTGCTGTGGGCGATGGGCGCCTTGCCTCGTTGTGCCAGGCCTGGAACATCAAAGCGGGCCACAATTCACGAGAATGGTCGTGCCTGCCGTCAACGTGATCGCGCCAGCACGCATCCACCTCTGCAAGGTCGAAAATCCCGTCTCCGGACAAACGCATATCGGCGACAAGGTCGTTTGCCCAACTCAGCAGCGGGCCTCTCAGCCAGACGGCTATAGGAACATCAAAACCTTGCTTCGGCCGCTCGATCAGCCGCTGCGGAACGTATCGGCGCAACAACTGACGAAGGATCCACTTGCCTTTGCCATTACGAACTTTCGTATTCGTCGGCAGGCGCCAGGCAAATTCGACAACCCGATGATCGAGCAGCGGGCATCGCCCCTCGAGGCTGCTGGCCATGCTGGCGCGGTCCAGCTTCACCAATATATCGCCGGGGAGGTATCCAGCCATATCGTCATACAACAGACGGGACAGCAGCCCATCAAGCCGGTGCTCGACGTGAATTGATGACGGTGGCTGGTGGAGGCTCAGGTTCTCGTTCGATGATCCCGTAAGTCGCCGATACAACTCGTCCTCGTTGGCTGCAGCAAGCAGCTGAGCTAGGCGATTCAGCCGATCCCCCCGAAGCGCATGCCGTGCACCCTCCGAAAGCGGCAGCTTGCCGACGAGATCGTGGCGGGCTGCACGGGCCAATAACCCAGTGCCTGCCGCGAGCGCCCGACGCAGTGCTGACGGCAGAATATGCTGTCGTCGCAGGCGGGCCGCCATGAAGTGGCGTGCGTAGCCGGCGAAGCATTCATCGCCACCGTCGCCCGACAGAGCCACCGTAACGTGCCGGCGAGCGAGCCGCGCCACCAGCAGAGTTGGTATCTGCGATTCGTCAGCGAATGGCTCGTCCCAGATCTGCGGCAGTTCTGGAATGACGTCGCGCGCTACGGCAGCCGAAAGGTGGAGTTCGGTATGGTCGGTCCCCAGATGGCGCGCGACTTCCGCAGCGTGGGGAGCCTCATCGAACCCGCCCTCTCCGAAAGCGATCGTGAACGTGCGCACAGGCTTTTCCGATTGAGCCTGCATAAGGGCCACAACCGTCGAGCTATCTATTCCGCCCGACAAGAAGGCCCCGAGCGGGACGTCAGCGATCATGCGCTCCCGAACGGCAAGTCGAAGCAGGCCGTCCAGTTCATTGGTGAGTTCCTCGTCGCTGCCGGCGACCTGTTCCGCCCGCCCTTCCGTGGCGGCTTCGGCCAGCGACCACCAGCGTCGAATGCGATGCGACAGAGAGGCGACACTGCGTTCCCCGGAGAACTCAGCGGCCGTTACCGACAGGACCGAACCCGGCGGCAGCTTGAACACGCCTCGCCAAATGCAGCTGTCATCCGGTACCCATCCCTTCGAAAGCATTGCCGCGGCCGCATCGATATCGAGCTCCTGGCAAAACCCTGGAAAACGGTTGATCGCCTTCAACTCGGAAGCAAAAACAAGTGCATCGCGTGTTGAGGCGATATAAAGCGGCTTTTTACCCATTCGGTCGCGGGCGAGATGGAGCGTCCTTGTCCTAAGGTCCCACAATCCTAAAGCGAACATGCCGGCGAAACGGGTGAGTGCTTTTTCGAGGCCCCAACTCTCAATTGCGGCGAGCATGACTTCGGTATCGCTGGCGCTCCGAAAATGATGGCCTGTACTCTCCAGCTCACGGCGCAAATCACGGAAATTGTATATTTCGCCGTTGAATGTAATGACATATCGGCCGCTTTCAGAATGCATCGGCTGACGGCCAGCCTCCGACAGGTCAACTATGGCCAGCCGCCTGTGACCGAAGGCGACCCCCGATTCACAGTTTACCCAGAATGCCTCGCCATCCGGCCCGCGGTGACGAAGTGCGGCCGTCATCTGCTCTATTGCCCTGAGCGGCCTCGTGTCGGCTGAATCGGAGGCAAGAAGAATTCCGGCAATACCACACATACCATTACCCCGGATTGTTGGAGATTGCAGAAACTGCTTTCGGCGTACCGGCGACAAGGCAGATGGTTAGCGCAAACCATACGATCGGGTGGCGGATGATCAGATGCGGCATCCCGAAGATGATGATTGACACCACGAGCGCTAACAGCGCGTCGAGCTTCGCACGCCACACCGATATGATGGCGGCGCCGACTATCCAGACCAGCGCCAGAACCGCAATGAGACCACCTTGAGTGTACAGGTCGAGGATCGTGTTGTGAGCCTCGAAGGGCCGTTCCAGAAATTGCGAGTCGAACACTGATGGGCGCTCGAGATGCGGACCTGGACCAAGGCCCAGCGACCCGGATTCGGCGCCCTTCTCCAGCGCTTCGTTCCAGAGATGCACGCGGAGTGCGGCGGTTTCGGCAGTGGCCTCGCCGCCTTTGTCCTTGGTCAGGCCCTTGGCGAAATTTTCGAGGACGCTCGCCTCAGTTACGGCGTAAGGGGTTATCGCGATCGCCAACGGAAGGATACCGACAAGCAACAGGAGGACGGCTTGCCGTGAAAAGCTGACCCTGTTGCCACCGGTCTTGAGCCATGTCCTGATCCGCAGCCCGAGGAACGTCAGGCAGGTCAGGATGCTGGTGTACAAATAGGTATCGCTCTTTGTCAGCCTCCCGACATAGAAGGTCAGGAACAAGCTGGCGATCCCAAGAAACCTGCCCCATCGATTGCTGGTGGTGGTCGCAAGATGCAAGGCTAGCGGGCCAAAGATTGCGCAGTAGAGCGCGAGCTGGTTTGGATTATGCGACCAGCCACGAAAGCGGTCCCAGTACCAGGGATCGACGCCAGCTTGGGGGATCCAGCCCCAGCCCTGTCCCAGCTGAATGGCAAGCGCGATATTCGCGATGCCCACAACCCACCAGCCAGTACGACGCAGCCGGCGATCAGCGTCGGGTTCTGCAGCGGCTAGGCAGGTGATACTGACCAACAGCAGGTAGGCCATCGTATCGTGCATCAGGCCCGTCAGATATAGAATTGTGGTCAGATAGCCGACGACGGTGCCGATCCCGAGAGCAAGCGCCATGATCGTCCAGAAGCTCACAAGGCGTGTCAGCGCCGGCCTTGTCTCCAGGTGGCCCCCGGCGAGTACGCGCCCAATCGACAGCATGATCCAAAGTACGATGAACAGTTCGCCAACCCCTAAGGGCGACCCTGGAATGTCGAGTTGCACCGCATAGGTCGTTGCGAGGCCGCAGGCCAGGATCGCGTCCCGGATCATCGGCGCCCGTCCAATCTGCTTCTCGCAGCACCCTCTCCAAACAAGGTCGGAGACGCCGGTCGGGCGAGATCGCTGTGGGGTTTGGCACCAAGGATATTTTTGTACAGATCGCAATATTGGGCCACCACCCGCGGCAGCGCGAACTGCTCCCGGACAAGTTCGACGGAACGACCGCCCATGACTTTTCCGCGACTGCGGTCGGAAAGGATGTCAACTATTCGAGATGCAAGACCATCGGCGTCGTGCGGTTGGACAAGATAGCCGTTCCATCCATCCTCGACCACTTCATTGCAGCCGGGCATGTTCGAGGCAACGATGGGCAAACCCGCCAGCCCTGCCTCGAGCAGGACGCGCGGGATTCCTTCTCGATATTGTGTGGGGAAGGCGAACACGTCGGCCATGCCAAGAAGGGCTGGAACATCGCGTCGTGGGCCAAGCGCGATAACATGAGGAGCGTGTCGATCGATTTCCGACTTGTCGACTGCAAATGGACCTTCGGACTCCCAAGGGCCGACAAGCACGAAACGAGCATTAGGTCTTTTGGAAAGGACGCGGGGCACTGCTTGAAGCAGTATCGGGATGCCCTTCTGGCGGGTCAGCCGGCCCACAAAAATCACGATCTCCGCTGACTGGAGCCCGAGTTCCTTGCGCATTTTCGTTGCCGGCGGAGCAAGATGCCTCGCCATGGCGAACGCATCGACGTCGATGCCAGAACTGCGGATCACTCTTCCGCTGCCGGGTTCAATTAATCGAAAGCGCTTGAAGAAGGCCTCATCGTCCCGGTTCTGAAACACCGTCGCTGCCGTCCAGAAGGAAGCAAGCCACTGCAGTCCGCAAAAGATTGGACGCAGGGTCAGAGCCCGCGGTTCGAGCGAGGAGAATGTCCAGCCCAGGCCGTTGATCGTGCGTACGACCGGGACTGTTCCGCGCAGCGAAAGGGGTGCGAGCAGGTTAGGCTTGGTGTCGAAACTTTGGACAATGTCAGGCCGGAGTTCCGCAACCAGTTTCCGAATCGCTCTTACGGCGGTCCACTCGCCACCGCCGCTGGCAAATCGGTCGAAACCGTAGCGGCGATGCGGAATGCCATGCCGCAAAAACGCAGCCTCATCGCCGGTCGAAACCGCAGTGACCCGGAAGCCGCTTTCGCGCAGCGACATTAGGAACGGAATTCTCAGGGCGTGATCTTCGCCTCCCACACAAACGAGATGCGGATTCATCCCGAAGCTCCCGTCCGTGCGCCGTGTTTCGGTCGCATGAAGTAACTACCTTTCGCATCTGCTTTCATGGTTTTGCTTCGTTACTTCTGTGCGCGTGAAAGGGTACGGTAGGAGGAGGCTTGCCTACTGTCCTCGTCTGTTTGAATGAGGTAAACCGCATTGGGATCACGGCCTTACGCACAGCGCGAAGCACCTCGACGGCATCTTGTGGATACGCCGATGAATTGTGCCTCGAACTCTGGCGACTTCTGCCAAGCCGGACTCGTCACTGATAAGCCAACCGAAGAAAGCCCTTCCGACAGTCGTGCGCTGTACGGCTGCTCTACGCTGCGATTCCTAAGCTCCCTGTCCGGTCCGCGTGTTACCAGGCATGATGATCAGCCCTCTCACCCACAATCCCTGACGCGGCTTGCCTCCTTGCGACCAGCGGGCAAGCCGATTCGACCCCTCCGATGTCGAAAACCTGATCTGCCGACCGATATCCCGCGACGAGCGGGCAGACGCTTACGAATTGTCCACAACTAATTGGTTGCGGCAATGGACTACGAAGGGCCTTGTCCCTTAGATTAAATGTTCTTCTGATCTGTCAATTTGCAGGTTAACAGCTAAATTAACAACTCAATACCGCAACATGCAGGCTAAATTTTTAAACAATTAATCTATCGATTTTCAATTAAATTGGGATTGATCTGCATAGCTATGCGAGCTTAACGTGATTGTATACTTGATATTTATTTAATACATCTATTGGGATTTCTCCCTCTGTGCAGCATTCCTACTGGCGATCAACCATTCTATCAGAGGCTGCAGGTATGTGATTTGGCGCTAATATACACCCTCTAGTAGGCAATCCCCGGGCGCTATCGAATGAGACAAAGGAATATTGGATGGCAACTCTGCACTACGCCTCGGGTGGCTCCGCCACCGAAATCGCAACCGCCGGGTTCAATCTGGCCGACGTTCAATATGTTAGCCAGGTCAACGCATTGCCGGATGGCATGAAGGGCCTGGTGTATCTGAATGAGCACGAGGGCGTAACCTCATCCT
>NZ_JAMYLM010000007.1:0-262897 GCF_040317995.1 Mesorhizobium sp. M1334 | reverse complement strand
TCGCCAGAAACATCCTTCAGACCGCCGATGCTGCCAAAGTCCCCATCAGCCATCGCATCAAGAAATGCGCCTGGAACGACGACTATCTCATCAATGCCATCACTCATATGCGATAGCCCTGCCCTCGAGGGGGAGATGTCGCCGAAGGCGACAGAGGGGGTCGTTGCGCGTGGAGCGCCGGCATCATCTGTCCGCGATGGGACGTCGCATCAGGACGTACCGACCCCCTCTGGCCTGCCGGCCATCTCCCCCTCAAGGGGGGAGATTTGCCACGTCACGGAACCAGATCGATTTCCTCGGTCTCGCCGCCGCTGCAGGTGTAGCAGCAATCGTCGCATTTTTCGGTGTTGCCGGGGCCGACCCCCCAATAGGTGTTTTCGTCGCCATCGACCCAGGCGCCATAGCAGATCGATTCGCCGTCATTGCAGGACAGCGGGATCGACTTGGTCTCGCCGTCGTTGAGATAATAATCCTGATTGTTTCCCGGCCAGACATGGTCGCGGTCCTGGCTGTAGAGTTCGACGCGCATGGCGTTGGGATGGCTGTTCTTGATCTCGAAGGTGACATCGCCGGCATGCGCGGCGGGCGCAAACAAGGCGGCAAGGCAAAGCGCCGCGGCAGCGCGGCGCGCGAAAGCGTAAAACATTGGATATTCCCCCCGGAATGAAACGGCCTCCCCGGCCGCGAGGGGGAACATGGCATGGCGGCGGGATGGGTGGAAGGGGGTTGCGCCATTTGCGCATCGCGTGGCGCGCGAGGTTGCTAAGCAAGACCCCTCTCCGGTTTGCTTCGCAAACCACCTCTCCCCGGGGCGAGGAATGCCAATCGCCGAAGCCTCACAAGGCTTGGGTTCCTCGCCCCACAAAGTGGGGGAGCCGCGAAGCGGCCGGAGAGGGGGCGGTCCGACCGGGCTCAACGCCCGGGCTTCAGCAGCGTCCAGATCCAGCCGATGAATGTGAGCACCAGGAAGGGATATCCGGCAGCGGGCAGCGGCGCCGACGTCGGCAGCAAAGGCGCGCCCCACAGGATCAGGCCCGCCGAGACGACAAACAGCAGAGCGGCCACGACAGCGGTGAGTCGCATCCACAGGGCGAAGGTTTTCGGCGCGCTGACCATGACCAGCGCCGCCGCCCACAGCGAGATACCGCCGACATAGGAGGGCACGCTGGCCTCAAGCCCGGCCGCATTGCCGGCCAGCAGCAGGCTCTCGCCGGCGAGGAAGGTCAAAAATCCAGCCGCCACCCAGTCATTGCCCTGCCGCTGATACTTCATGGTCAACAGCGCGGTCGCCACGACGAGTGCGACACCGTCGATCGTCCAGAGTGTTTCGCGGAGTGGCGCGCCCTCGACGAAAGTGCCGGCGAGGCCCAGAGCGCCGCCGATGGCGAGGCCGATCGCGGCGACGAAATCCAGCGTGGAGCGCATCGAGATCTCCCAAGCCGGGAGAGAATACGCCAAGGTAGCAGGTTCGTGGAAGCTACTGATGGTAGGAAGGTGCACGTCGACTGTCCGCTCCACGCAACTCTCGCAACGCTGATAAGAACCGCGCCTTTTTAATCACCGTGAAGGCTGCCATCTCTCATCATGACGATACGTCAGTGGGATACCTCTCCACTGGAGATTGTGTAAGAGAGTCTCTGGAAGAATTCCGGCACATCGGAGCCGGACGCGCCATAAACTAATTCGTCGATGTTCGTAGTAAACTCGATCCCTAGCAGCGGATTCAATATCGTTATGGCTTTGTACGCTTGCTTCCCCTCGTAATATCGCAGTGCTGAGTAGGTGATCACCTGGCGCAAATCGTGGCTACGAAATTGCCTATCGACGTACTTCATCTCTACCAGCGTGTCAGAAAACTCGAAGTCACCGTTGCAACTTTGGATAATTCCGTGCCCTCTGTAAAATGGAATACTTATTTTCTCTAGCGGGACACCCAGTCCACTAAAGTAGTGACGGAGCCACCGCGCCAATCTATCGACTTCGTCAGCTTCAGGCGCGCTCAATTCGTCCCTTTCTGTCGTAAACTCCAGGATGTTGCCCTTAAGAAAATCCAATGCGCTTGCGACTGCTCTTGACCGCAATACCTCTGCCGATTCCTCCGGCTGGCGAACGGACTCAAAGAAAAGAAAATAGCCTGCTTCACTGATTAGGTCCCGCCGCGAAGGACTGCTCGTAGAGCTAGCTGGCCCACTTATACGGTTGTAGGCCAGATTCACAGAGCGCGTGACAGCTTCCAAGTTCGGAAGTGCGCTACGCCAGAAGTTTGAGAACTGTGATGCAAACAACCTCTCGCTTATCATATCGCTAACGGCACGTTCGGCTTCTCTGATCTCCAATCCCGAACAATCAACTCAAAGGCGTCAAACCTACTTTTCATATGGTCACGCCAGTGCGACCCTTCGTCAACCATCGAATACGAAGCCAATATGAGAGCCCTGCGTTGCCAACCTGACACCGCTCCAAAATTTGCCTTGAACATCGACAGCCACGAGAAATTACCCCAATTCGAGAAAATCATGATTATGTCACGCCGTATCAACTCAGATGCCTCTTTCTCGAAGCATCTGTGAAGGTAATTTCTGGTCTTTATAGAGTTATATTTGCCGACAATTCGGTTAGCGTACGCAACGTGCATGTCTAGAGCCATAACCTCGTGGCCACTTTCGTAGAGCTCTATTATTCTATCACAGATTCCCGCCTTTTCCCGTTCACCCAATTCGTCGAATACCTGATATACCGTTTGAAATACCGTTGGCGCGATAGGATAAAGAGCGTCCATATTGTCGAGCATCGACAGCATCGCCCCATACTTTGCGTTGGTGCCTACCAATTTCAGCGCTTCGACAATTTTTCGCGTGGTGGGAATGTGCACTCGGGTCTGCGACAGTTGCTCATTCAAGAGCGCAACGACATCTATCTCTTCGAGCTCATCCTTGAGCTCGTCGTACTGCTCGGCCGCGTTGGGCGCATATGGATCAAACCTTAGCGTTAGAGACATAAGGCGTTGTATCGGTGAGCGGGTGTCCCTATCATCACCCCCACGTATCTGCGCCAAAACGTGCTTGAATTCAGACGCAGTTAGTATCCGCGTTTTTGATTTTTGAAGTGATAGTCCCTCATTATCGAGAGCCTTGTATATTTTGACAATGATCTCATGGGCTTCCTTCTTGCTGCCGCAGAAAACATGATAGTCATCGGCGTAGCGAATGAAGTGAATGCCAGAACTGAAAAGATATTGATCAGAGTTTGCGAGAGCCAGTTCTGCTAGAATTCGTGCAGCCGGGCCGCCAATTGGCAGGCCAGCCGACCTTGTTCCCGTAAGATGCTTCATGTATTCAAGGACCGTCTTTCGAACGTCCGGCTGCACACCAAGCATCCGAAGTGCGTTATCAAGCTTGTGGTGGCTTATCCTTGAATAACAATCAGCTATATCACATGTTATCACGTAGGCGTTATTTTCACATTCGGCAATCGACTTGTTGATGAAGTCTTTCCAAGAGATGTCCCGCCGAAAAAGCTCCCCGGACAGATAGCTATCTTTGTTCAATCGATAGGAAAATATCCGCTCCGGCCCAAGCCTGGCCGCTTCTATGGTCTCGGCGATTGAAAGCACATTTCCAAGTAGAAAGACGTTCCACAGCGGGTCTAGTTGCGATGCCCATCTAAACCCAGAATGATGCACAGCCACTAGTGAGCGGATGTCGTTCGGCGGCTCTTGTACAAACAATTTGTCAAAATCGGAATATCTTTTTAATAGTAAATCGGCGACATCGTTTCTCTTGTCATTTATTATTCTGTTCTCAATCGGAAACGGAAATATGTCGGTGTCGCCATGCTTATAGATATTGTCTATGGCCACGTAGAAAAATTTCTTCATAGAAACTGCCAGCCCCCTGTCCCGCTGAGGCTGCAGACTATCTATGAATATCGCATGATCAAGCTGGCCGAAGCGGTATTTTCAATCCCCCATCTTCAGCGCCTGGATAAACGCCTCCTGGGGAATATCCACTTTGCCGAACTGGCGCATGCGCTTCTTGCCCTCTTTCTGCTTGTCGAGCAGCTTGCGCTTGCGCGAGACGTCGCCGCCGTAGCATTTGGCGGTGACGTCCTTGCGCAGCGCCGAGATGGTTTCGCGGGCGATGACCTTGCCGCCGATCGCCGCCTGGATCGGGATCTTGAACAGATGGTGCGGGATCAGCTCCTTCAGCTTCTCGCACATCTGCCGGCCGCGCTTTTCCGCCGCCGTGCGGTGGACCAGCATCGACAGCGCGTCGACCGGCTCCTCATTGACCAGGATCGACATTTTCACCAGGTCGCCCTCGCGATAATCGGTCAAATGATAGTCGAAGGAGGCGTAGCCCTTTGAGATCGACTTCAGCCGGTCGTAGAAGTCGAAGACCACCTCGTTGAGCGGCAAATCGTAGATCAGCATGGCGCGCTTGCCGACATAGGACAGGTCGGCCTGGATGCCGCGCCGGTCCTGGCAGAGTTTCAGGATGCCGCCGAGATAGTCGTCGGGGGTCAGGATGGTAGCGCGGATCCATGGCTCCTCGATGGCGGAGATCTTGACCACGTCGGGCATGTCGGCCGGGTTGTGCAGTTCCTTGACCGTGCCGTCGTTCAACAGCAGGCGGTAGACGACCGAGGGCGCGGTGGCGATGAGGTCGAGGTTGAACTCGCGCTCCAGCCGCTCCTGGATGATTTCGAGATGCAAGAGGCCGAGGAAGCCGCAGCGATAGCCGAAGCCGAGCGCGGCGCTGGTTTCCATTTCGAACGAGAAGGACGCGTCGTTGAGGCGCAGCTTGCCGACGGCGGCGCGCAGGTCTTCGAAATCGGCGGCGTCGACCGGGAACAGGCCGCAGAACACCACCGGCTGCGCCGGCTTGAAGCCGGGCAGGGCTTGTGCAGTCGGGCGCTTGTCCTCGGTGATGGTGTCGCCGACGCGGGTATCGGCAACCTCCTTGATCGAGCCGGTGAAGAAGCCGAACTCGCCGGGGCCGAGCTCGTCGACATTGATGCGGGCGGGCGTGAAGACGCCGGTGCGCTCGACCAGGTATCTGGCGCCGGTGCCCATCATGCGGATGGTCTGGCCCTTCTTCAGCACGCCGTCGATGATGCGCACCAGCACGATGACGCCGAGATAGGCGTCGTACCAGGAGTCGACCAGCATCGCCTTCAGCGGAGCCGTGATGTCGCCCTCGCGCGGCGGCGGCAGATCGTTTACGATCGCCTCCAGCACGTCCGGAATGCCCAGCCCGGTCTTGGCCGAGATCAGCACGGCGTTGGAAGCGTCGATGCCGATCACCTCCTCGACCTGCTCGCGGATGCGCTCGGGCTCGGCGGCGGGCAGGTCGACCTTGTTCAGCACCACGACGATCTCGTGGTTGTTGTCGATGGCCTGATAGACATTGGCCAGCGTCTGCGCCTCGACGCCTTGCGAGGCATCGACGACCAGCAACGAGCCCTCGCAGGCGGCGAGCGAGCGCGACACTTCATAGGCGAAGTCGACATGGCCGGGCGTGTCGATCAGGTTGAGGACATAGTCCTGTCCATTGTTGGCGCGGTATTTCAGCCGCACCGTCTGCGCCTTGATGGTGATGCCGCGCTCGCGCTCGATGTCCATCGAGTCCAGCACCTGCTCCTTCATGTCGCGCAGCTCCAGCCCGCCGGTCGACTGGATCAGCCGGTCGGCAAGCGTGGATTTGCCATGGTCGATATGGGCAACGATGGAGAAGTTGCGGATGTTCTTGATCGGCGTGGTCATGCGGCGCGCTTTAGCAGGGGCACGGTATATCGGCAAGCGGCGGGACGCGGGTGCGGCGGCGGGACGGCAAAGTCGTTAAACTTTGATCCATGAGATTAGAGCATAGTTCGCGCCCGGCGTGATAGCCCCACTGGCCTATCGCCGTTTCGGGGGGATCGGAATGCCGCTGTCAGCACGCAAATTTCTCAGATCGGTGAGCGGCTCGTTCGCGCCGATGCTCGCCATCCTGCTTATCCCGATGGTTGCCGCATTGGGCTTTTCCATCGACTATACCTCGGCGGTTTCAACCAGGGCATCGATGCAGAACGCCCTCGATGCAGCGTCGCTGTCGATCACGACGCTTGCGACGGACACCTCATTGGCGGACCGCCAGGTAAAACTGCAGGAGGTATACCTGGCCAATGGCGGGCAAGGCACGGCCAAGCTCGACAGCTTCGTCGTCGCCACCGACGGCGCCGCCAGCATCAAGGCTTCGGCCGGCTTTGCCATGCCGACGAATTTCATGCAGATCGCCAGGATCAACACGGTGCAGGTCGGCGTTGCGTCGGCAGTGACAAAGCGGCCGGCGCTGGTGCAAGCCACGTTCAAGGTGACCAAGGTCTCGGGCTGGTGGGGCAAGACAATGACGCTCTACGGCACCAAATTCGGGGACACGGTGGCCAACAAGCTGATGAAGATCACCTACACATACAACGGTTATGGCGATCCGAAAGGCTATGGCACGGCGACCGTCTCCACCATCAACGGAGCGACGATCACTACGGTCCAGCAGCAGGTGTGTACGACCACCACGGTGCTCAGCTTTTATGGGCTGCCCAGCACCACGATCACCCAGACCGCTTCCAACGGCAAGAAATATGCAACCACCTGCGTCAACACCATGTACCCCGCGACCGGTGCCGGCGCGGTGATCGACGTAAGCCAGATGGACCAGCTCTATCTGCAGATGGATGTGCCGTCAGGCAATCCAACGGTGCTCAAATCGAACGATCCGGCAACATCGAACCGCCTCTACGCGGACGGCGTCGAGATCGCCAGTGGCCAAACGGTCGATATCTTTACACTGGTGCCGTGCGGCCAGACCAGCACACAAGCGTGGGAAGACGGGGGATCGCCGGTGCCGACATCTCCGAACATCACCGATTCCAACGCGGACTTTTTCTACACAGTAACCGGCAAGTGCGCCTTCAATCAGCGGGCATCGGAAACGCTGTTGACACAATAGGACGCCGCAGCTGAGTGCGAGGGCATATCGGCCCGCTTAGGCTGCCCGTCCATCACACCGCCGCCCGGTCACACCGAGTGGCGTGTTGGTTGCGAGCGACCGTCTTCCCTTCGCCCCCTGTGGGAGAAGGCGGCGGAGCGAAGCTCGGTCGGATGAGGGGTGTTCCAGGGAACGCCGACGCCTCATTTCTTCCAGCACCCCTCAACCGTCTCGGCGCTTCGCGCCGAGCCACCTTCTCCCACAAGGGCAAGGGAGAGCTGCGAACGATCACGAAGCGGTGATGCTGTAACGAACGGCGCGTCGGCGGCGAAGTGTGGACATGGACGATGTCTGCGCAGGAGAAACGCAATGCCTGGATCGACAGCGAGACGCAGCACAGCCCTGAAGGGGCTCGCCGCAATACTGTTTTCGGCAACTGTGCTGTCGGCAACCGGCGCGGCCGCCGGCCAGACGCAGACCGTCGTCGAGCTGTTCACCAGCCAGGGCTGCTCGTCCTGCCCGCCGGCCAACGCCAATCTGATCAAGGTCATGGACCGGCACGGCGTGTTGGCGCTGTCCTTCAACGTCACCTACTGGGACTATCTCGGCTGGAAGGACACATTCGGCAAAGAAGAATTCACGCAGCGCCAGGTCCGCTATGAACCGTCGCTCGGCCGTTCCGGCCCGTTCACGCCGCAAGTGGTGGTCAACGGCAGGGCCGATGCGGTCGGCGCCAGGCCGGGCGAGATCGAGCAGCTGATTTCGAGCGGCGGCCACGCCGACGGACCTTCGCTGTCGCTCGCCGGCGGGATGGTCAGCATCGGCGCCGGTCCGGTGCCCGGCGGCAAGGCCGACGTCTGGTTGGTGCGTTATGGCAAGGGCGTCGTCGAGGTGCCGGTGGCGCGCGGAGAAAACACCGGCCGCACGCTGCCGCACGCCAATGTCGTGCATTCGCTGACCAGGCTGGGTAGTTGGACCGGCGACGCCACCGCGCTGCCGCTGCCGGCGACGACGGGCGGCCTTAGCACGGCGGTGCTGGTGCAGGTGCCGGGCGGCGGGCCGATCCTTGCTGCCGCTACGAATTAGAAACCCGCCCGAAATTCCCCCAACGCGCAGCGGCGCCGCCGCATGCCGTCAACCCTGCCAAACCTTAGGAGATCATCATGACCAATCGTTTGACCAATCGCCCGACCCTGGCGGCACTCGCCTTCGCACTTTGCTCGGCGGCGCTGTTCGCAGGAGGCGCGGCGCGAGCCGAAGATGCGATGAAGCCGGCGATGGCGACAAACGCTATGAAGCCGGCAACGGGCGCCATGAAGCCGGCAACGGACGCAATGAAGCCGGCCGGCGCCATGGCGGCTGACGCGATGGCCACGATCGCGATGAAGGCGACAGATCCGATGAAGGCCGACTGCATGAACAAGGCCGACGCCGAGACGGACGCCATGAAGAAGGCAGAGGCGACCAAGGCCTGCGATGCCATGGCTCCGGCCAAATAGGCGATGCGCACAGCAATGTGAGAGCCCGGCGGACCTATCCGTCCTATAATCCACACCACATCATGGGAGATCAGACATGACCGCAGCCGTGAAACGATCGTCGATTTTCGCAAAAGCAACAGCTGCCGCGCTCATCCTCACGGCCGCCGCCGCCGTATTCTGGCAGACCCCGGCAGTCTCGGCCGAAGACGCGGTGGTGATCCCGCCGCCGGCAATGGACGAGAAGGCCACCGCCGGCACCGAAAAGGCGGTCTTCGCCGGCGGCTGCTTCTGGGGTGTGCAAGGCGTGTTCCAGCACGTCAAGGGTGTCACCAGCGCCGTCTCCGGCTATGCCGGCGGCGACAAGGACACGGCCGTCTATGAAATGGTCGGCACCAGCCGGACGGGCCATGCCGAATCCGTCGAGATCACGTACGAGCCGTCCAAGGTTACTTACGGCCAGCTGCTACAGGTGTATTTCTCGGTGGCGCACAATCCGACGCAACTGAACTACCAGGGGCCGGACAGCGGCACACAGTACCGTTCGACGATCTTTGCCGAAAACGACACGCAGAAAAAGATCGCCGAAAGCTATATCGCCCAGCTCGACAAGGCCAAGGTGTTTCCTAAGCCGATCGTGACGACGCTGGAGACCGGCAAGAGCTTCTATCCGGCCGAGGACTACCACCAGGACTTTCTGACCCTCAACCCGACCTATCCCTATATCGTCTACAACGATTTGCCCAAGGTCGAGAACCTGAAGCGGCTGTTCCCCAACCTCTACAGCGAAAAGCCGGTGCTGGTGCTGGCCGCCAACAAGAGCTGAGCTTTTGCGCCGGCGGGCGCGACGGAGAATAAGCGTCGGCGATCCTTCGTACCCCCCTCTGTCCTGCCGGACATCTCCCCCGCAAGGGGGGAGATCGGCTATCACCTCGACCTTCGCCAAATCTCCAACGTTCAGGACGAGCGGAGCGCTGAAACTGCTAATCTCCCCCCTTGCGGGGGAGATGGCCGGCAGGCCAGAGGGGGGTGCTGTCCCGCCAACGTCTCGAAACTACCTCCCCTTTTTCCAAGGCAGGCTCCAGCGCACTTTCTCCAACGTCGCCTTTGCCTCGGCCGAGTCCGGGTCGGGCTCTGTCTCGCGATAATGCGCCGAGCCCTCAGGCGGGTAGGCAAGCGTGTTGTTGAGGGCGAATTTGTCGATCTGGCTGAAGTCGGGGAAAGGCAGATTTTGCGCCTCGCGCCAATCGCCGACCCTTTTCTCCGCGGCGATGCGTTTTTCGTCGTCGACCGGAAGGTCGGTGGCTCTGTATTCCAGTGACGAAGGGAAGGCGAACTGCGCGCCGGCATCATCCATGATGTTGATCATGGACAACAGAATGTCCTCGCGGATGGCTTGAAAATCGGCCACGTCGGCGGTTTTGATATAAGTGAACACGTCGATATCGAGCGAATAGGCGCCGAAGCCGGCAAAGCGCACGCGGCACGGCTCATCGATAACGCGCGGATGGGCAATCAGCAGCTTGCGCAGCTCGGCCAGGACGTAACGCAGCTGATCGGGCGTGGTCTCGTAGCGCAGCTGCAGCGTCGTAGCGAACCGGGTGCGGTCGCGATGGGCGTAGTTCTCGATCTGCATGCCGGCGAAATCCGAGTTCGGCACCGAGATGATGGTGCGGTCGAGCGACCTGATGCGCGTCGAGCGCATGCCGATATGCTCGATCGTGCCGGACTGGTCGCCGAACTTGCAGAAGTCGCCGACGCTTACCGGCCGGTCGGCATAGAGCGTCAGGCCGGAGAGGAAGTTCTGCAGCGTCGGCTGCGCGGCCAGCGCCACCGCCAGACCGCCGATGCCGAGACCGGCGATGACGCCTTCGTAGGGTATGGCGAGCACTTCGGCCAACAGCAGGAAGCCGACGACCAGCACTGCGACGCGTGCGACGCCGGTGGACAGCGAAATCAGCGTGTCGTGATAGCCGGGCACTTGCCACAGTCCGCGATAGTGTTCGGCGACCTTGCCGATCAGATGCCAGACCACCGGCACGGCGCCGATCACGATCAGGCTCCAGGCGATTGCCTTGACCGGGGCGGCGACCACTTGCGGCAGACCGAGCGGGCGCAGCGTCAACAGCAGGAAGAAGCCAAGCACGATCGAGCGCACCGCCCATTCGACGATGCGGAAGAAGGCCGAGCTGTCCGTCCTTCGGACAAACAAGGAAATCAGCGCATTGGCGATGAAGCCGAAGACAATGCCGGCCAGTGCGGCAAGGCCGAGCATCCACCATTGCCAGTGCTCCATCGGGCCGGCGCGGGTGAGCAGGCCGGGGCTGATCTCGCGGGCGAGGCCACGGGCGATGAAGAACGGGTCGGTGCTGGCGAAGGCGGCGAATTCCGGCGCCACCGGCACGTCTTCGACGTCGGCGTAGAGCGCGCGGATGTGGGCGAGCGTCTCGGGCGTGAACTGCCAGATCTTGCGCTTGCCGGTGCCGTCGGGGTCGGTCTCGACCGGGCCGATGACGATGTTGCCGGCGGGATGCTCGAAATAGACGAAGGGGGTGTTGCTCTTCGGATCGTCGGGGATCTCCTGCCAATAGACGTAGCCGATGCGGTCGACGACCTTTTTGAGATAGCGCTCGAGCAGGAACGCCTCGTCGCCGCGCACCGCCGGAGTGTAGTTGCGCAGGTCGAGCGCCGCCTGTGCCGGATCGCCGGCTTCGGTGAGGCCGCTCAACAGCACCTTGAACGTGTCGCGCGGCGAGGCGAGCCTGCTCGGATCGTCGACCATGTCGATGGCTTCGCCACGCGCTTCCTGGAATTCGGCGAGCTTGGCCTGAAGCTGGCCAAGTGGCGGCCCGACGATGAACCAGTCGCCATTCCTGCGGCGAAAAGTGACGGCGAAGGAGACCCTGGTGCCGTATTGCGGCAGCGTCGCCGTCACCTCGTCGCCGGCAATCGCGTCATGCGGCAGGCTCCACAGACGGAACGTCGCGTTGTCGATGACGGTGAACAGCAGCTTGGTGTAATCGGGCATGTTGAGGCCGCCGCGGTCGGCCTCGGTGACGTCGACGAGACCCGCCGCCAGACCGGCAAGACCCATGCCGCCGCCGGTGGCGCGCGGCACGTTGTCGGCGCCGCTCTCGTTCATCGTCTGCAGGAACGAGCGCATGGTGCTCATCGGGCTCGACTGGTCGACACGCACGTCCTCGACGGCGCTTACGCGCACACCTGTCCACCATTCGGCGGTGGCGGCATCGAAGCGGCCCATGAAGCTGCCGCCGTCAGGCGATTGGACGAAGGTGAAGGCGCCCTGGCGGTCGCCTTCGAACCAGTGGCCGACAAGCTTGTCGCCTTCGGCCTTGGCCTCGATACGGCCGTTATAAAGCGGGTACACGCCCTTTACGTCGGCGCCGGTCTGCTCGAACTTGATCTGGGCGCCGCCGCCGCGCCATTTCGTGTCCCACACGCCGGTCCAGTTGGCCGCGTCCTGGGCATGCGCCTGCGGCATCGCCGGCAGCAGGCCGGCAAGCGCGAGTGCGCCGATCAGCGCGACCGTCCGGATCAGCAAAAGCAGCAGCCGATCCTGTCCTGCCGCAAAAAAGGGGGTCATTGCATCGCCCTTCTTGATGCCGACGATTCTGCTCGGCCGGCCAGAGAAGGTTATTCCGCTTGAAGATGAATATTCTGTTTCAGGCTGCGACGGCGATGCCGGTCAGTCATAGGTCAGATCCGTCGCCTTGCCGGCGAACACTCGGTAGGCAAAGAACGAATAGAAGATGATGATCGGCAGCACGACGACCGTGCCGACCAGGATGACGGCCAGGCTTTCGGGTGCCGAAGCAGCCTGCCAGATGGTCAGCCGGTCGGGCACCACGAAGGGGTAGAAAGACCAGGCGAGGCCGGCAAAGCCGAGCGTGAAGATCGCGGCCAATGTCAGGAACGGGAGCAGCGCGTGGCGGTCGCCGGGTTTCGGCAGATGGAAGGTCTGGCGCCACAGCCACAGGAACAGCACTGCCGACAGGATCGGCAGCGGTGACAAATAGAGCATGGCCGGCCAGACGAACCATTTGTCGAAGATGCGCGCGCTGGCAAAGGGCGTGGCCAGCGATACCGCGACCATGCCGAGCGCGGTCAGCACCAGTGTCGTGCGCAGCCACAGCACCGCCTTCCTCTGCAGGTCGCCTTCCGTCTTGTAGATGACCCAGGCGGCGCCCATCGCCGCGTAGGCCGCGGCAAGGCAGAGCGCCACCAGCGCGCCGAACGCCATGCCGCCAGGGCCGACGTCGAGGCCGAGCACATAGACGCCGAGCATATAACCTTGCGCCAGCGAAGCGACGACCGAGCCGAGGAAGAAGATGCGGTTCCAGCGGTGCTTCCTGCCGGCCGGCACCTTGGCGCGGAAATCGAAGGCGACGCCGCGCAGGATCAAGCCGACCAGCAGCACGAAAACCGGAATGTAGAGCGCCGTCAGGATGGTGCCGTGCGCCAGCGGGAAGGCGACCAGCAGCAGGCCGACCGCCAGCACCAGCCAGGTCTCGTTGGCGTCCCAGAATGGGCCGATGGCGGCGATCATCGTATCCTGTTCGGTGCCTTCGGCTGCGGCGAACAGGATGCCGATGCCGAGATCGAAGCCGTCGAGGATGACGTAGATCAGGATGGCGAGGCCCATCAGTCCGGCGAAGATCAGAGGCAGCAGGGTCGGCCAGTCGAAGCTCATGATGTTTCTCCCGGTTGCGCAACCGGCTGCGACAGCGGCCTGTTCATGACGCCCGGTAGCGGCGAGGTGTCTCCATCCTTCGCCGCCTTCAATGCCAGATGCACCAACACGCTGAGATAGGCGATCAGCAGCAGCACGTAGAGGCTGAGATAGACCGCGAGCGACAGCGCGACATGGCTGCCGGCGACCGGCCCGACAGCATCGGCGGTACGCAGCACGCCGGTGACCAGCCAGGGCTGGCGGCCGATCTCAGTGGTGTACCAGCCGGCCAGCGTCGCCAGCCAGCCGGACAGCGCCATCGGCACCATGACGAGCGCCAGCGGCTTGGGCAGGCTGTGGCGGCGCTTGAGGAAGAAGGCCGCCGACCAGGAGACGGCGAGCATAAGGAGGCCTGTGCCGACCATGATGCGAAAGCCCCAGAACACCGGAAATACCGGCGGATGGTTGCCGGCATAATCGTTCAGCCCCGGCACGATGCCGCCGGCGCTGTGCCTGAGGATGAGGCTGGCGCCGTCGGGAATGGTGAGCTCGAACCTGTTCTCGCTCGCCGCTTCATCGGGAAGCGCAAACAGCACCAGCGGCACGTTGGGACCGGTGTTCCAGTTGGCCTCCATGGCGGCGATCTTCTGCGGCTGGTGTTCGAGCGTGTTGAGGCCGTGCTGGTCGCCGGCGAAGATCTGGATCGGGATCAGGATCGCGGCGGTGAAGACGCCGGTGCGCAGCGCCTTCCACATCGATTCCGAACGATCGCCGTAGAGATAGCGCAGCGCCGACAGGCCGGCGATCAGGAACGAGACGGTCAGCCCCGAAGCAAGCAGCATATGGACGAGCCGGTAGGGCATGGACGGATTGAAGACAACGGCCCACCAGTCGGTGGCGTGCGCTACACCATCGCGCATCTCGAAGCCGGCCGGCGTCTGCATCCACGAATTGAGTGCTATGATCCAGAAGGCGGACAAGGTGGTGCCGCCGGCCACCAGCACCGTCGCCAGCGTATGGATGCGGTTCGAGACGCGGCGGAAGCCGAACAGCATGATGCCGAGGAACGCCGCCTCGAGGAAAAAGGCGGTCAGGATCTCGTAGGCCAGCAGCGGGCCGGCAATGTTGCCGACCGTCTCCATATAGCCCGGCCAGTTGGTGCCGAACTGAAAACTCATGGTGACGCCGGAAACCACGCCCATGGCGAAGGACAGCGCGAATACCTTAACCCAGGTGAAATAAGCGCGCATCCAGGCGGAATCGTTGGTCGCGTTGTAGCGGAGCTTGAAGAACAGCAGCACCCAGCCGAGCGCGATGGTGATCGCCGGGAACAGGATGTGGAACGAGATGTTCGCGCCGAACTGTATGCGCGACAGGATGAGCGGGTCCATGGCGGCTCCGGCTGCTGCTTGTTTGTACAAGGATAGGCTTCATGCGCGGGACGGTCAAAGCGGCGTCCCGCCGCGAGGCGGAACGCCGCAGTGCCGGTGAATCTGCTTCTGCGCGGAATTTGGCTGGACGATCGGGCAGGTGTCGCCTATTCCGGCGAACCTCGATGTCCAGAACTGTCAGGAGCGGCATTGACATCCGGATTTGCGAACCGACATTCAGCGGATTAAATCAACAACTCTGTTTCAAGCAGCCGTTTTCAGCCATGCAGCCGATCATCTCGATTTCCGGGGTCACCAAGACCTACGCCACCGGCTTCAAGGCGCTGAAGGAGATCAATCTCGATATAGTGCGCGGCGAGATCTTTGCGCTGCTCGGGCCGAACGGCGCCGGCAAGACGACGCTGATCTCGATCGTCTGCGGCATCGTCAACCGCTCGTCGGGTTCCGTCACCGTCGACGGCCATGACATCAACCGCGACTACCGCGCGGCGCGCAGTCTGATCGGGCTGGTGCCGCAGGAGCTGACCATCGACGCCTTCGAGAGCGTGTGGGCGACGGTCAATTACAGCCGCGGCCTGTTCGGCAAGCCGGCGGACAAGGCGTTCATCGAAAAGGTGCTGCGCGACCTGTCGCTCTGGGACAAGAAGGACGCCAAGGCGATCACGCTATCCGGCGGCATGAAGCGCCGGCTGATGATTGCCAAGGCGTTGTCGCACGAGCCGCGCATCCTGTTCCTCGACGAACCGACGGCAGGCGTCGATGTCGAGCTGCGCCAGGACATGTGGGCGATGGTGCGCAGGCTGCGCGAAGACGGCGTCACCATCATCCTGACCACGCACTACATCGAAGAAGCGGAGGCGATGGCCGACCGCGTCGGCGTCATTAACCGCGGCGAGATCGTGCTGGTCGAGGACAAGGCCGAGCTGATGCGCAAGCTCGGCCGCAAGCGGCTTGTGCTGGAACTGCGCAGTCCCCTGGCCACCGTTCCCGACGCCTTTTCGCGCTACGCGCTGGAGCTTTCGCCGGATGGCGGGCAGCTGACCTATACTTATGACAACCAGAGCGAACGGCCGGGCGTCGCCTCGTTGATCCGCGAGCTCGAGGCGGCCGGCATCCAGTTCCGCGACATCGACACGGAAAACAGCTCGCTCGAGGAGATCTTCGTCAATCTGGTGAGGAAACAGGCATGAACCCGCGCGCGGTCATGAATCTTCATGCGGTATGGGCGATCTATCGGGTGGAGATGGCGCGCGCCCTTCGCACGGTGCTGCAGAGCATTGTTTCGCCGGTCATTTCGACGTCGCTCTATTTCGTCGTCTTCGGCTCGGCCATCGGCTCGCGCATCACCGAGATCGACGGCATCAGCTACGGCGCCTTCATCGTGCCGGGGCTGATCATGCTGTCGCTGCTGACGCAGTCGATCTCCAACGCTTCTTTCGCTATCTATTTTCCGAAATTCGTCGGCTCGATCTACGAATTGCTGTCGGCGCCTGTGTCCTATCTGGAGATCGTCATCGCCTATGTCGGGGGTGCGGCGACAAAGTCGATCGTGCTTGGCCTGATCATCCTGGCGACGGCCTCGCTGTTCGTGCCGCTTCACATCGAGCATCCGTTCTGGATGCTCGCCTTCCTGGTGCTGACGGCGGTGACCTTCAGCCTGTTCGGCTTCATCATCGGCATCTGGGCGAAGAGCTTCGAGCAGCTGCAGCTGGTGCCGCTGCTGATCATCACGCCGCTGACCTTCCTCGGCGGCAGCTTCTATTCGATCAACATGCTGCCGGGCATCTGGCGCACGGTGACGCTGTTCAACCCGGTCGTCTACCTGGTCAGTGGGTTCCGCTGGAGCTTCTACGGCAAATCCGACGTTTCGGTCGGCGTCAGTCTCGGCATGACGGTTGTTTTCCTGCTCGTCTGCATAGCAATCGTCGCCTGGATCTTCAGGACCGGCTACCGGCTGCGCAACTGATCGACTGGCCTGCTAGGCAAAGCAGCCTTATCAGTCAACGGAAACAGCGCTGAGTGCAGCCCTTGCGACGACAGCCCCTTGATCTTCATGTTTTGTTATATACCATGTTATGGTTTTTCGCGAGACGGATTGGCGTATGGAAGACGTCGTACGATCGCTTGGTTTCTTGTGCCTGGGCAGCAGGATGAAGCGTATAGGCGAGCAACTGCAAGCGGAGGCGCAGCGCATGCTCGACCGGCTGGATGTTCCGGTTCAGGCGAGCCAGTACCCACTGCTGGCCGCGCTCGACAGGCTGGGCCCGCTGCCTGTCGGGGAACTGGCGCAATCGCTTGGCATCGCGCAGCCGGGTGTAACGCGAAGCGTCTCGCTTCTGGCCGGATTGGGATTGCTCGAGGTTAGTCCGTCGACCGATGACCAGCGGCGCAGGATTGTCTCTCTCACTCGGGACGGCCGGCGGCTGGTCGATGTCGCAAAGCGCGAGGTCTGGCCGCGCATCGAAAACGCCGTTGCGGATTTGTGCGCGGATCTTTCGGGGTCGCTTCTTGAGCAGCTGACCGCCATCGAGGACGGCCTCGCCGTGGCCCCTCTCGACCGTCGAGTGAAAAATCCGGAGGGCGCTGCGTGATGAGACACCTGCTCGACCGGCCTATCTGGAGCGCGCTTCAGACGCGACATCGGGCGTTCGCGCAAGGTAATGACCTCGCCAGGCGGTATCGGCCGTCGATCGTTCCATTCGCCGCCACTGGCGCCGACGACGCCGAAAGCCTGCGGGCGCTCGAACAGCTTGTCTCCGCGGGCGAGAGCGTCATCCTGCTTCAGTCGGACGCCATTGCTCTGCCCGCGGGGCTTTCCGCGACGTTGACCGCAGCCGGGGTTCAAATGATTGCCGAGCGGCCGTTGCAAACCGTGTCTGATCAACGTGTACAACGTCTGACCCGAGACGATGCGGCTGAGATGCTCGCCCTGGCATTGCTCACCAAGCCTGGCCCATTCACGCTCGAAGCCTTGAGCCTGGGCGATTTTTGGGGCGTGAAAATCGAGGGCAGACTTGTGGCAATGGCCGGCGAGCGCATGAAACAACCTGGCTATACCGAACTCAGCGGGGTGTGCTCACATCCGGAATTTCGCGGCGGTGGCCTAGGCAAGCTGCTGTCCCTGTTCGTGGCAAACCGGATAGTGGCGCGCGGCGAAGTTCCCTATCTTCACGCCTATGCCAGCAACACCACGGCCATTAGACTATACGAGTCCATTGGCTTCAGGTTGCGAAGCACAATGAATGTGGCCGTGGTTCAGCGCACCGAATGATTAGTCGGCGCATGATGCGCAGCATGGATGCATCCCATATCAGGAAAGGAAGGATTTCGCATCACCGAAATCCTTCCTCGAGACTGCAAGGCCTTCCTGCGTCTCAGACCGCGATCTTGCCGCCGCCTTGCCTGGTGATGGCAACGACCGCCGGGCGCACCGGCATGTCCGGCTTGAAGTCAGGCCAGCGGGTCGACAAATCCTCATAATAGGAGGGACGCCCAAAAGCCTCCCAGTCCTCGCCACCGTCGCCTGGATGCTGGACAGCAACGAAAGCAGTCTGGTCGTCCGGCGCAAACAGGGGACCACACATTTCGGCGCCGATCGGCACACGGAAGAACAGCTTTGAGGTCGCCCGCGCCGGGCCTTCCGTGTCGACCGCCCACAGGCCGTCGGTGCGGCCTGTGGCCTTCGGGCCCTGGCCGTCGGTAGCAACCCAGAGGCGGCCGGCCGAATCGACCGCGCAATTGTCCGGCATGCCGAACCAGCCATTGGCAGTGGTTGCGGTGGAGAAGGTGGCGCCGATTTCGGCCACGGCGGGATCACCGCATTTCAGCAGGATTTCCCACTTGCCCTTGGTCGCAGCGAAATCACCGCCATCCTCGACGATCTCAATGATATGGCCAAAGGCGTTTTCGGCGCGCGGATTGGCGGCGTCGACCTGGTCGGCCTTGCGCTTCGAATTGTTGGTCAGCATGACATAGACCTTGCCATTGGCGGCATTGGGCTGGATGTCTTCCGGGCGGTCCATCTTGGTGGCGCCAAGCAGGTCGGCGGCACGGCGCGTCTCGATCAGCACGTCGGCCTGGCTGGCAAAGCCGTTTGCCGCTGTCAGCGGTCCCTGGCCGAAGACGATCGGCAGCCATTCGATTGAACCGTCCTCGGCGAACTTGGCGACATGCAAGGTGCCGTCGTCGAGCAAATTCATGTTGGCGGCGCGATCGTCCGGATTGAACTTGCCTGTGGTGACGAACTTATAGACATAGTCGAAGCGCTCGTCGTCGCCGAGGTAGAAGGCGACACGGCCATCCTTGGCGACGATCGATTCTGCGCCCTCATGCTTGAAGCGGCCCATGGCGGTGCGCTTCCTCGGCACCGACGTCGGATCCTGAACGTCGACCTCGACGATCCAGCCGAAGCGGTTCGGCTCGTTCGGCTCCTTGCCGATATCGAAACGGTCATGATGCGCCGCCCATTCATAGGCGCCTTCGGGAATGCCGAGGCGCTTGTAGTTGGCCGCCTCGTTATGGCCCTGCGGCAGCTCGCCCGAGAAATAGCCGTGGATGTTCTCCTCGGCCATGACATAGGTGCCCCACGGCGTGACGCCGCCGGCGCAGTTGTTGAGGGTGCCGATGACCTTCGTACCGCTCGGGTCGGCGCTGGTCTTGACGCGGTCGTGGCCGGCGACGGGGCCAGACAGTGCCATCTCGGTATTGGAGGTGATGCGGCGGTTGAGCTTGCCGTCGCGCACGACCTGCCATTTGCCGGCTTCTTTGCGGATCTCGACAATGGTGCCGCCATGCGCGGCCATCTCGACATCGACTTGCTCCTTGCTGAGGGGCGCCTGCTTGGCTTTGCCATCGACGATGGTGACGAGGCCCGGGAACATCAGATGCGGATTGGTGTATTCGTGGTTGACGACCAGCAGGCCATGCTCGGCCGAGCCGCCGATCGGGATATAACCGACATAGTCGTTGTTGTAGCCGAATTGTCTGGCCTGGGCTTCCGCCGACTGTTTTGTCGGATCGAATTCCGGCGAATCGGCGAACAGCGGATCGCCCCAGCGCAGCAGCACGTCGGCGTCATAGCCAGGTGCGACGTGATGCTTGTCGTCGATGCCGGCCTCGAGCTCGTCGAAAGCGAAGGCGGAGCCTTCGGCGGCGCGGGCGTTGTCGGCGGCGATCAGCGCCAGCGGGCTGACGGTAGCGGCTATGGCCGAGACGGCAAGCGAGCCCTTGAGGAAGCCGCGGCGCGAGAACCGCGCGGCGATGATCTCACCCATGGTGCGGTTGTCGGTGGAATTGGCTCCTGGCCCATCGTTTTCCTCGAGCAGGCTGGTGCGGAAATGGGCGTCAGGGGTGCGATGTTCGGTCGAGCGCTGTTCGGTCATAGGGCCTGCCTCTGGCTGGATGGATTGCTGGAGCGTGTTGCCTGGCCAATCCGGTATTACCGGCAGGTCACAGTTTGATGACATGCCGGCTAATTGCCATCTGCGATTTCGTATCCAACATCAGCCCCGCTTGACCGCGACCGGCGCTTCGGAAACAAGAGCTGCGGCAGGCGCGTAGGGACCGCATCGGGAGGAACAAAAGTGAGTTTCTGGGGACTTGGGCAGCTCTGCGTTTCGACGGTGATCTTCCTGCTGGCGGCGATGGCCGCAAAACAGTGGGGGCTGGCGCCGAGCCTCGGCAAGATCGTGCTGACGTTGGCGCTCTATTCGCTGGGCAATCTGATCATGCTGAGGCTGATCCGTGAATTCGGCATGTCGGTGTCGTTCAGCCTGTCGGCGGTGATCCAGCTGGTGTCGGTGAATGTGGTGGCGCTGGTCTTCTTCGGCGAGCGCGTCAATGCCTTGCAGGCAACCGGCATTGTGCTTGCCATCGCAGCTGTGGCGCTGATCACGCTCGGGCCCTATCTGCAAAGGCTGTAGCTGCGATCGGGCCGATGAAGAAGATTGCAAGCAGACTGCGCAACTGGCTGGAGTTCCCGGTTCTGCTGGCCGGGCTGGTCATTGCCGGCGGGCTGTGGGGGTTCGAAGAACTGATGGAGCTGGCGCGGGCGACCACGCCGCATGCCTTCGACACCGAAATCCTGCTTGCCTTCCGCAAGGCCGGCCAGCCTGACAATCCGATCGGACCGGCGTGGCTGGAAGGAGCGATGCGCGACGTCACCAGCCTTGGCAGCGCCAGCGTGCTGGTGCTGATCACGGCAGCAATGATCGTCTATCTGCTCCTTATCCGCAGGCCAGGCGCGGCGCTTCTCATGTTCGTCGCGGTGGCGGGCGGCCAGCTCCTGTCAAGCGTGCTGAAATTCGATATCGACCGGCCGCGCCCCGATCTGGTCTCGCATCTCGCCGATGTGGCATCGCTTTCGTTTCCGAGCGGCCACGCCATGCTGTCGGCGGTGACGTATTTGACGCTGGGCAGCATGGCGGCACGGTTTTTGCCCGGGCGCATAACGAAGATCTATGTACTCGTGCTGGCGGTGCTGACGACGGTGGTCGTCGGCATCAGCCGCATCTATCTCGGCGTCCACTGGCCGTCCGACGTGCTGGCCGGCTGGTGCGCCGGCTTTGCCTGGGCGATGCTGTGCTGGCTGGCGGCACGATTGCTGCAGCGATGGCTAGGGCGGGCCGACGGCACCTGACGTCGGCCGGACTACTTCAAATCAGCCTGTTGATCAGGCCATGTCCGCAGCCTGCCAGCAGGAAAACCATCGACAGCAAGACTGTCGAGGTCGCCAACGCTTTGAATGTCTTCACCTGCTCATCCTTTTTAAGGTCGTACCTGTGAAATCGGTACCGCAATGGATGTCCCGCCTAACGATGTCGAGGTTTGTAGCATGCCAGCGCACCGGCTGGCAAAGACTGTTGCATGTTTCACATATGCAAGATGATGTTTGACCCATCATCATGAAGGTATTATACGTGATACTGCAGAACTCAGACGGGGTTTTGACCGATGATCACTGCCGCGCAGATGCGTGCCGCGAGGGCGCTGGCCGGCATCGATCAGAAGACCCTCGCCGAGCGCGCCGGGGTTTCGCTTCCAACCATTCAGCGCATGGAAGCGAGCGACGGCGTGGTCCGGGGCGTGGTCGATACGCTGATGAAGGTCATCCAGGCCCTTGAAGAGGCCGGGGTCGAGCTGATCGGCGAGAACCAGGCGAGCGAGCGTGGCGGCAGGGGCGTTCGCCTCAAGCCTGTCACGCCGCAGAACCCGCAAGGCTGACGCTACTGCCGCATCGCCGAAAATCAAATTCGATTTTCGGATAGTCCGATGCGCGGGTCAAAAGTGTTGGGGCGTATCTGTGCGCCTACTTGGACGCACGCGCTCCAAGTCGCGACGGCGACCGCCGACAGTCCTGCCGACGATCCCGCCGCTCCTTGGTTTCATGCGGAAGGCACTCGATGGATCAGACGCAGCGGGCAGTGCATCAACCGGCGCGGCCGACATTTTCCGAACTGTTCACCCCGAAGCTGGTGACGGTGCTGCGCGAGGGCTACACGCTCACGCATTTCAAGGCGGATGCCATCGCCGGGCTGACTGTCGCCATCGTTGCGCTGCCGTTGTCGATGGCAATTGCCATTGCTTCAGGCGTGACGCCGGAGCGCGGGCTCTACACCTCGATCATTGGCGGCTTCCTGGTCTCGGCGCTTGGCGGCAGCCGTTTCCAGATCGGCGGCCCGGCCGGCGCCTTCATTGTGCTTGTGGCGGCGACGGTGGCGCGGGTTGGCGTCGACGGCTTGCTGCTGGCGACGATGATGGCCGGCGTGTTCCTGCTTGCCATCGGCTATCTCAGACTTGGCACCTACATCAAATTCATCCCCTACCCGGTGACCGTCGGCTTCACCGCCGGCATCGCTGTCATCATCTTCTCCGGCCAGATCGTGGAACTGTTCGGGCTGAAGCTCGCCGGCAAGGAGCCAGGGCCGCTGGTGCCGAAGCTGATGGCCATCGGCGAAGCGGCCGGAACAATCAACCTCGCCGCAACTGCGGTGGCGGCACTGACCATCATCACCATTGCGACGTTGAGGCGGTTTCGGCCGAAGTGGCCGGCTATGCTGATTGCCATCGGACTGGCATCCCTCGTCGTCGCATTGCTCGCCATGCCGGCCGAGACGATCGGCACGCGCTTCGGCGGCATCCCGCGCAGCCTGCAATGGCCGGCCTTCCCGCCGCTCAGCCTCGACAGGATAATCGACGTGCTGCCGGACGCTATCGCCTTTGCGCTGCTCGGGGCGATCGAATCGCTGCTGTCGGCCGTCGTCGCCGACGGCATGACCGGAAGGCGGCATCGCTCCAATTGCGAGTTGGTGGCGCAAGGCTTCGCCAATATCGCCTCCGCCTTGTTCGGCGGCATATGCACCACTGGCACCATTGCCCGCACCGCGACCAATGTACGGGCCGGCGCGCATGGACCGGTCTCAGGCATGATGCACTCGGCCATCCTGCTTGCTCTGATGCTGGTGGCGGCACCGCTGGCCAGCTATATCCCGCTTGCAGCACTTGCCGGCGTGCTGGCGGTGGTGTGCTGGAACATGTTCGAGAAACAGGCCTTCGCCACCTTGCTGCGCGCCTCGCGCGGCGATGCGCTGGTACTGATGGCGACGTTCCTGATCGTCATCTTCCGCGACCTGACCGAAGGCATCGTCGTCGGCTTCGCGCTAGGCTCGATCCTGTTCATCGACCGCATGGCCAAGAGCATCGCGGTGGAGGCGGACCATCAATCCCTGGTGCAGGAAGACGTCGCCGACCGAGCCAGCGCTTATGATTCCAGCGAGGCGAGCGATGCCGACACCGTGGTCTACCGGATATCGGGCGCCTTTTTCTTCGGCGCCGCCTCGACCGTCGGCACGGTGCTGGACCGCATCGCCGACCAGCGCAAGAACTTCATCCTCGACTGTTCGGCGGTGCCGTTCTTCGATTCGACGGCGGCCAATGTCATCGAGGGCGCGGCCCACAAGGCCAAGCGCGCCGGCGTTCGCTTTATTATCTCAGGCGCTTCACCGCAGACACGCCGCATGCTGATCAACCACGGTGTCAAGCGGCCGCTGGTGACTTATGCCGCATCGATCACGGATGCGCGGGCGCAGCTGAAGAAAGCCGCGCCCGCCGCCTGAGCTGGCAACTGCCGGCTTAGTCGAGGCCCAACGCTGAGACCTCGCCCTCGTTCATCAGCGGCACGAAGATTGTCGACTTGCCATCTGTGCCGATATCGGCGCTGCCCGGCTTGAACGTCGCAACCACTTGCGGCGTACCGCCGGCTTTGTAGCGGTAGAGCGTGCCGGTCATATAGGCAGTGGCGTAGATGCTGCCGCCGATGGCAACGACGCCATCGAGGTTGGCAAAGTTTTCCGCGCCAGCCAGAGGCGAAACGGCCTTGGTGGCGAGATCGACCGAGAGCAGGCCGCCCGGCTCCGCGGTGCTGAAGTCGGGCTTGATGCCCTTGCCCCACGAAGCGACGATCAGCCGGCCGCCATCGGCGAAGATGCCATTCGGCGAAGCGAGCGCCGCATCCTTGATGAACAGTTCGAGCCGGTCGCCGTCGATGCGATAGATCGTATCGGCAAGCATATCCGTGACGTAGACCTTGCCGGATGCATCAGCGGTCATGTCGTTGAGAAAGACAGCGTTCGGCACGTCGATCGTCGACGCTAGCTTGCCGCTTTGGAGATCGACGACGCGCACATGGGTGATGTCGGCGACGTAGAGTTTGCCGCCGGCAATCGCCATGCCCTTGGGCGCGTCCATGCCGTCGGTCCAGTGTTGCGTGACCAGCTTGCCGTCCATCGACAGAACCGACAGATAGCCGTTGCCGTCGGCTTCGCCGGGATTGCCGACGATGTTCGAGACGATAACGCGCTGGCCGGCGGCGTCGAACAGCGCCGATTCAGGTTGCTCGAGGCCGCCGGCGCGCCAGAGTTCAGCGGCCTGAACTGCCGGCGCAGTCGCGATGCCGACGATGGCGAGAAGTATCGGTGTGAAGAGGCTTTTCATGGCTAGTCTCCTGTAATGGACTGGCGGAGAGCTAGGCTTTTCGATACTTTTCGGGAAGATCTATCGGGCCTAGTACCGAAGGTTGATACCAAATCGTGCAAAAGAGGTGCATCCCATGAACGGCCTGATCTTCGACGCGCTGAAGCGGACGCTGAAGGCCAAGGGCGTGACCTACCGCGTCCTTGCCGAGCGAATGGGCGTTTCCGAGCCGACGGTGAAGCGCATTTTCCACGAGCGCAACTGCAAGCTCGACCGGCTGATGGAGATCTGCGCTGCCGCCGGCGTGGAGTTGGAGAACGTGCTCGGCTCTATGAACAGAGGACCAGGACCTGCCAACCACATGGCGCCGGAGATCGAGCGCAAGCTCGCCGGCCAGCCGGCACTGCTGTTCATCTTCGTCATGCTTTCGGAAAAATTTACGCCCGAAGGCATCATGCGCTCACAGGGGTTGAGCGAGGCTTCGATGTTCCTCTATCTGCGAGACCTCGAGGAGTTGGGGCTGGTCGCGCTCGGTCGCGGCCTGTCGGCCAGGCTGCTGGTCGAGACGCCAATCCAGTGGAATTTCGACGGGCCATTGCGGCCACTGTTCGAGGTGACCAACAAGAACTTCATCGGCTGGGCCATTACGCATCTGGAGCGCGAGGCGACATTCGTCAGCTTCTCCAGGCGGATGCGGCCCGAGACGGCGGAAATGGTCAGGCGGGAGGCGGAGGAACTGGCCGAGCGCGCCAAATTGCTTGCGCATCACGATCAGCACACGACGCCGGAAGACGGGTTGATCGGCTACAAATGGACCTTCGCTTTCGGCGCGACGCCATTCCCGGCGATCATGCCGATTGGACCGCATCCGCGCGACGCCGGCGCGCGGACACCCGGCCGGGCCGCCGCAAAGACACGACGGCCGCTGCCGGCCTAGCCGCCACTCTGAACCCTTGTTTCGGCGTTGGTAATCCTGGGGTTGTCGTCTCAAATCATCTGCCGGTAGTCGAAACCATATTCGAGGGTCGGCTTGACGATGCGGAAATAGGGCGACAGGTCGAAGTCGCGCGGCGTGTCGAGCGAGTGATGGCGGATGTGCAGGATTTCCTTGCGCGAATAGCGTCCGACGGCGTGTAAGGCTCGTAGCCGGACGATTCCTCCTGCAGCAGGCCGGCAAGCCAGCGGCCAAGTCGGTCCAGAAGCGTGTCGCCGGGCTCGGTCATGCCAGACGGCGATTACCACAGGGCGGCAAATTACACCATGATCAGCCCACGCCAGGCGCGCCGGCGTCTTCGTGCGATACCGCTGTGAGATCGTCGCGCACCTTGCGGGCAAGCTTCCTTGTCGAGCGCTTCGGACGGTCGCCGAAAAGCTCGGCCGCCTCGGCGAGGCAGGTTTTTTTCAGGCTCTTTTCCGAGCGCTTCAGCAGCTTGGCAAGCAACCGCGTGTCCTCAGGGGGACCGAGCGGCTGGTCCTCGGCATCGAGAAGCGCGCGCATGACGAACACGTCGTGCAGTTCGCCGAGCCGCTCGCCCAATTCATCGACGGCCTTGCGCCGCGCCTTGATCGGCGTCGGCCACAGCCGGCCGAGCAGCGACAGGTGCATGCCATGCGTCTTGGCCGCCTTGCGCAGGTCGTGAAAGTCATCGGCTTCGCCGCGCGAAGCCGCCTTGTCCAGCGCTTTCCTGGCGCGGCGCAAAGTGGCGCGCGCGCCTTCGGCGAGCACGTCGGCAGCCTGCTCCGGCTGGTCGGGCAGAGCGAGCTTGTCGATCCGGCCGACACCTTCCTCGCAAGCGGCGATCGCCGCGCCTATCGCAGCATCGAGGCCCGCTCCGCCATGCAGTTCATGCAGGCGCGCGACGAGCCGGTCGCGAACGGCATCGAGGCCACCGCCGGCACTTTGCTCGGGAAAGCTTGCCGCTAGCCGGTCGATTGTTTCCACCAGTGCGGTCGCCTCGCGCGGGCCGGCAAGCAGGGCCGCCACCTGGCGGTAGCATTGATTCTCAGTCACGCAGAATGTTTCGTCTCCGGAACGGACAAGGCGCAGCAAGGCGCGGACGTTCTTCAGCCGTTTGCGACAGTTGTGCAGCCCCTGTTCGGGCCTGTCACGCGCGGCGTCCAGATGGACAAGCGCCTTGCCGATCTCCTCGGCGAGAATGCGTCTGATCTCGCCGGTCAGCGACATGTGCGGATCGATACGAAAGCTCATGCGACGATCTCCGCAATCCCCCCAAGGGCGAGCGACGCGTTGTAAAATCTCGGCTCGCCGGTGACTTCACGGCCGAGCCAATCTGGCAGCATTTCGTCCGGTACATCCTCCGGCGTCTCGAGCTCGGCGATCACCAACCCCGCAAGCGTCCCGCCGAAGACATCGACTTCGTAGAGATAGCCGCGGTGTCTAACATGATGGCGTGTCTTCTCGATGACATGTCCGATGGCAAAGGCCTGCATCTCCTGCGCCTCCACCAAAGGCACCGGATATTCGAATTCATCGCGCTGGCGTGCCTGGCTGCCGAACTTGAGCGTCAGCTTGGCGACGGCATCATTGCTGATGCGCACACGCACCGTACGGCTGGGTTCGGCGACAAGGTAGAATTGACGGATGTGAATGTCCGCCTCGACCATTGCCCGCCATTCCTCACCTGAGACCAGGAATTTACGCTCGATTTCCTTGCCCATGGCCATGCACTAGAGCGCGCACGGCCAGAGTTGGCAAGCCGCTTGATCGCAGTTGACTTTAATCATTCGATTGATTAAATTGTCGATGATGATCAAATCGCCCAGCACCAGCAGCCTTCCTCATGAGGCACCCAAAACCGCCGCAGATATGACGCGGACGGCACTCGTGCGCGCGGCGCTGAAGCTGTTCGGACGCCAAGGTTTCGACGGCACGTCGACGCGCCAGATCGCGGCTGAGGCCAAGGCCAATATCGGCTCGATCGCCTATCATTTCGGCGGCAAGGAAGGGCTCCGCAACGCGGCGGCCGACTACATCGTCGACACCATCCAGACCGTTGCCGGCCAGGCGATCGGCAATCTGCAGGCGCCGGTCGCGGCATTGGCGGACACCGAGGCCGCGCGGGCACATTTAGCCGTCGCACTGGAGCGCATGGTCGCCTTCATCGCGGCAAGGCCGGAAGCAGGCGAGATTGTACAGTTCGTCCTGCGCGAGCTGTCGCATCCTACCGCGGCCCTCGACCGTATCTATGACGGCGTGTTCGAACCGGCGCATCGCCGGCTCTGCCTCATCTGGGAACAGGCGACGGGCGAGCCGGCCGAGAGCGAGCGCACAAAACTCACCGTATTCACGCTGATCGGCCAGGTCGTCTATTTCCGCATCGGCCGCGAGGCGGTTATGCGCCGGATGGGCTGGCGCAAGATCGGCGATGATGAGGCCGGCAAGATCGCGGCAACAATAACCGACAATCTCAGCGCGATTTTAGCTCGGCGCGATTTGGCTGTCCGGAAGGATCGTGGATCATGAGCCTGCTCTGTTCTTTGCCGCTTGCCGCCCAGCTTTTCAGCGCCTGCGCGCCGGCAGCACCGCTCGCCGTCGGCTACGTCGAGGGCGACTACGTCCTGCTCGCGCCGATCGAGGTGGCGCAGGTCGAGACGATTGCGGTCAAGCGCGGCGACCGCGTCACGCCCGGCACGCCGGTGGTGACGTTGGAAAACGCCGACGCCAAGATCGCCATCGCACAAGCCGAGGCGGCCCTTGCGCAGGCCCAGGCGCAACTTGCTGACCTGCAGGTCGGCAAGCGGCCGGAAGAGATTGCGGTGCTCAAGGCGCAGGTCGACATGGCCAAGGCGCAAGCCGCCGACGCCAAACGCCGTTACATCCGCGCCAGCGATCTGTTCAAACGCGGCACCGGCACGCAGGCCGACTACGACACGGCTTCCGCGACGCTGGAGACGGCCAACGCGCAGGTCGGCCAGGCGGAGGCCAATCTCGCCGTCGGCGGGCTGCCGGCACGGCCCGAGACGATCAAGGCTGCCGACAATCAGGTCAGGCAGGCGCAGTCGGCGCTGGAGCAAGCGCAATGGCGGCTGTCGAAGCGCGTGCTGACGGCACCCTCGCCCGGCCGGGTCAACGATGTCATCCGCTATCCAGGCGACACGGCCGGGCCGACCGCGCCGGTCATCTCCATACTGCCGGATGGCGCGGTGAAGCTCAGCGTCTATGTGCCGGAAAGCGCGTTCTCCTCGGTCGATGTCGGCACGCTGCTCAATGTCCATTGCGACGGTTGCGGAGCGGGCGTGAAGGCTCGCGTCAGCTACGTGTCACCGGATCCGGAATTCACGCCGCCGGTGATCTACTCGCTCGAGACCCGGCAAAAGCTGGTCTATCTGGTCGAAGCGCGGCCGGAGGGCGACGCCAGCGCATTGCAGCCCGGGCAGATCGTCGACGTCGACCTGGCGGACATCGGAAAATGAACGTCATCGACGTGCATGGCCTGGTCAAGCGCTTCGGTGACAAGACCGTCGTCGACCATGTGACGATGACGGTGGCCGAGGGCGAGATCGTCGGCTTCCTCGGGCCGAACGGCTCAGGCAAGACGACGACCATCCGCATCATGTGCGGCTTGCTGACGCCGGATGAGGGCGAAGGCACGGTTCTGGGCTTCGACATTCGCACCGACAGCCTGCGGATCAAGCGCGAAGTCGGCTACATGACACAGAGATTCTCGTTCTACGAAGACCTCACGATCGGCGAGAATCTCGAATTCGTGGCACGGCTTTACCGGCTGAAGCCGCTCGACGGGCATGTGGCTAAGACGCTTGAGGAGCTCGGCCTGACATCGCGCAAGAACCAGCTGGCCGGTACGCTGTCCGGCGGCTGGAAGCAGCGGCTGGCGCTGGCCGCCTGCATCATGCACAAGCCGAAACTACTGCTGCTCGACGAGCCGACGGCGGGCGTCGACCCGAAGGCCAGACGCGAATTCTGGGACGAGATCCACCGGCTGGCGAGCGGCGGCCTGACCGTGCTGGTCTCCACCCATTACATGGACGAAGCCGAGCGCTGCCACCGCATCAGCTACATCTCCTACGGCAAGATGCTGGCCACTGGGACGGTCGAGGACGTGGTGAGGAATGCCGGGCTGACCACCTTCGTCCTGCAAGGGCCACGGCTCGATCAGGTCGCGGCCGCACTTCATGGCCGCGACGGCGTCGACCAGGTGGCGCCGTTCGGGGCGACGCTGCATGTCGTCGGTTCCGACAGGAAGGCGCTTCAGGCAGCGCTCGCCGATGTCGAGAAGGAGCACAAGGGCGTCACGGTGTCGCCCGGCGAGACCAGCCTGGAGGATGTGTTCATCCAGTTCATGTCCGGTTCGAAGGACAACATGGGATGAAGAACGGGATAAACAGCATCTTTTCCTTCGCCAGGCTAGGCGCGCTGCTGATCAAGGAGTTCATCCAGATGCGGCGCGACCGCATCACCTTCGCCATGATGCTCGGCGTGCCGCTGATGCAGCTGGTGCTGTTCGGCTATGCCATCAACAACGATCCGAAGAGCCTGCCGGCAGCGCTGGTGGCGATGAGCAGCGATCCTTACACGCGGGCCATGGTTGCGGCGCTGCAGACCACCGGCTATTACCGCTTCGACCATGTTGCGCAAAGTGCCGCCGAAGCCGAATTCCTGATGGCGCGCGGCGATGTCGCCTTCGTCGTAACCATTCCCGCCGATTTTGCCCGACGGGTCGAGCGCGGCGACAGCCCGCAGATCCTGATCGAGGCGGATGCAACCGACCCGGCCGTCGCCAGCGGCGCCATCTCGACGCTCGGCACCGTCGCCAACCAGGCGCTGCTCAGGGCACGCGGCATGCAGGAGACGGCGGCCGAAGCTGCCCGGGGCCAGCTCCAGGTGGTGGTGCACCGACGCTACAATCCGGAAGCCGTCTCGCAGTACAACATCGTGCCCGGTCTGCTCGGCGTCATCCTGCAGATGACGATGGTGATGATGACCTCGATCGCGCTGACGCGCGAGACCGAGCGCGGCACGATGGAGAACCTTCTGGCGATGCCGTCCAGCCCGCTCGAGATCATGCTGGGCAAGGTGCTGCCCTATCTGGCGGTAGGCGCCGTGCAGGTGGTGGTGGTGCTGGCGGCCTCGAAGCTTCTGTTTGCCATACCCTTCACCGGATCTATGTCGCTGCTGTTGACGGCGGTCCTGATCTTCGTCTTGGCGCTGGTGCTGCTCGGCTACACGATTTCGACGATCGCCCGCACGCAGATGCAGGCCCTGCAGCTCACCTTCTTTTTCTTCCTGCCGTCGATCATGCTGTCCGGCTTCATGTTCCCCTATCGCGGCATGCCGGACTGGGCGCAAGTTTTCGGCGAAGTGCTGCCGCTGACGCATTTCCTGCGCATTATCCGCGCGGTGATGCTGAAGGGCGCCGAGCTGCCGGCAGTGGCAACGGAGATCGGCTGGCTGGTGGTGTTCGTGGCGCTGTTCGCCGGCATTGCGCTGGTGCGGTTCCGCCGGACGCTGGATTAGGGTCGACGCAATCAGCTTGCGCAAATGATCGAGAATCACACGGCCTTGGCCTGGCCCGGGACCGGTGTCAATTCAGGTGCATTGAGCCCTTCGAAGGGATCGCGCCAAGCATCGATTTCTTCAAGCTGCCGATACCAGCGGCCGACAGAGGGATAATCATCGAGAGGCAATCGGGCGACGTCGTTGAAGGGCAGAAACGTCGCCATTCGAAAGTCGGCGTAGGAAACCGAATTTCCGACCAGCCATTCTCGCTGGGAAAGCTCCGCATCAAGTATTGCAGCGGCGGTACTGAAGTCCCTCAGGCCCTCCTCAACCCGTGCCTGATCGATCGGGCCGAGCCCATAGCGCTGTTTGGTCCCGCGTTCGAAATGAACTACATCGCAGGCTCTTGCGAAGTTCTCTTTGCCCCAACTCAGCCATCGGATCATCTCCGGCTCGTCGTCGCCGGCGCGCCAGAAATGCGAATGCGTGTCGCGTGAAAGCCGGCAGGCTATGGCATCGGCCTCCCAGAGGCTTTTTCCCAAGTCCACAAGGATGGGCAATGAAAGATTTGGATTGAGCGGCCGAAAGCGCTCGGCCTGCCCCGGAGCGAAGGGGGAGGCGAATTCAAACTCGACCTTGGCATTGAGATAACGTGCCACGGCGACCGCGAGGCGAGGATTGGGATTGCGGCTGAAGAACAGTTTCATTGATCTCAGTCCTTGAATGGGACCGGTTCGACCGGACGCAACGGAGGCTCGAGCGCCTCGAACCGGCACATGACCTGCAAACTGGTTGCTATCTTAGCTGGCAGCAATGATCTCGGCATAGGTGCTGAAATCGACATTGCCGCCGGACAGCACCACGGCCACGCATTTCCCGGTAAGGTCGATCTCGCCTGACGACAGCGCGGCCAAACCGACGCAGCCGCCAGGTTCGACCACCAGCTTCAGGCAAGCCATCGCGTCGCGCATCGCCTGGGCCACCGCCCGGTCGGAAACGGCGATGGCGCCGGCAAGGTTCTTGCGGTTGATCTCGAAAGTGATGGCACCCGGCTCGGCGACGAGAAGGGCATCGCAGATCGAGGTGTGGCCGGGCGCGTTCGACACCCTGGCGCCTTGGATCAGCGAGCGGCGTGTGTCGTCGAAATGCTCGGGTTCCACGGCCCAGACGGCGGTGTCCGGCGAGGCGTCCTTGACCGCGATCGAAATGCCGCTGCTCAACCCGCCGCCGCCGCAGGGAACCACTACCGCATCGAGGCTGACGCCAAGCGCTTTTGCTTGGCGCATCAATTCGAGGCCGATCGTGCCCTGGCCGGCGATGATGGCCGGATCGTCGTAGGGCGGCACCAGGACCATGCCCTTTTCCACGTAAGAACGGACAACGGCAGTGCGATCGTCACGGACCCGGTCGAAGGTGATCACTTCGGCGCCCATCTTCCTGACATTGCCGACTTTCATCGCCGGCGCATCGGCAGGCATGGCGATGATGGCCTTGACGCCGAACATCGCCGCTGCGGCGGCAACGCCTTGCGCGTGATTACCCGACGAGAAGGCGACGATGCCGCGGGCGCGTTCTTCCGCCGAGAGCGAGGAGAGCTTGTTATATGCACCGCGGAACTTGAACGAGCCGGTGCGCTGCAACGTCTCCGGCTTGAACAGGATCCTGGCGCCGAAGCGCTTGTTCAACTCCGGCGATTCGATCAGCGGCGTTTCGACGATCAGTCCGGACAATCGCGCTGCTGCGCTGTGAATATCGGCGATGCCGGGAGGGATGGTCATGGCTGGGGTCCTGCAAGAAATGAGACCGCCTATGGTGCACGGAAAGGGAGGCCGCGCACCAATGAAAAAATGTGACCGTTACAATTCGACTTGGAGGCAGGAGTGGGGCGTGACTGTCACCCACCGCCGCCTCCACCCTCCGCTATGCATTCGTCACTTCAATCGACAAATCGTTGCCTGACCCGGCATTGCCGGCCGCTCCTCATCCCAACAGCGTCTTTTGCCGTTTGGGGCCGCCCATCTTGCGCCAGGTGTTGAAGCGATGGGTGGCAGCAGCGAAGGAGATCTTCATCTGCTGAGCAACCGAATAGCGCGACTTACCCTCGTCGAACAGGCGATAGCAGCACTCGACGCCCTCCTCGGTCAACTTGCCGTCGGGAGCTTTGTTGTGCGGATTGGCGGGATCGAATTTTTCGACCTGCTGCTCGACCAGCCCTTTCAGGCGCTGCAAGTCCGCCTCGATGTTAGCGATCAGGTCGAGAACCGGCTTGGGGTCAAACGGCTGCTGTTGCTCCGGCATCTGCGGGTTCCTTTCTCTTGGTTCAGATTCGATTATATAGGTGAACGTTCGCCGATAGCAAACGGTGCCTCGTTCGGTTTCGACGTCGATACTTTTGAGCAGATGAATGGAGCGGGCGCGATTGACCGAGGATGTGCGAAGCTCTAGTTTAGAACTATTCTAAACTGGGGTGAATTTCTCATGCTTTCCCGCGTTTTCGGCTTCGGCCGCCGTCCGTTTGAATCTCTCTCGGAGCAGGAGATCCTGGCGCTCGCAATCTCCTCCGAGGAGGATGACGGGCGCATCTATCGCGCCTATGCCGACGGGCTGGCGGAAAGCTTTCCGCAATCGGCCAAAGTGTTCGAGGAGATGGCGGAGGAAGAGGACGGCCATCGCGACGCGCTGATCGAGCTTTACCGCAAGCGTTTCGGCGAGCGCATACCGCTGATCCGGCGCGAGCATGTGAAGGGTTATTACGAGCGCAAGCCGGACTGGCTGGTGAGGCCGCTCGGTATCGATCATGTGCGCAGCCAAGCCGAGGCCATGGAGCGGCAGGCCTACCTGTTCTATATCGAGGCGGCCAAACGCACAGGCGATGCCTCGACGAGAAAGTTGCTCGACGATCTGGCGGTGGCCGAACAGGGCCACGAGACACTGGCGCAGCGGCTGGAGCAAAAGCATATATCGGGCGCGGTCAAGGACGAAGAGGCGGCAGCCGAGCAACGTCAGTTCATCCTGACTTACGTGCAGCCCGGGCTGGCCGGGCTGATGGATGGCTCGGTGTCGACGCTGGCGCCGATCTTTGCCGCGGCCTTTGCCACACACGACACGTTCCAGACCTTTCTGGTCGGGCTTGCCGCCTCGATCGGCGCCGGTATCTCGATGGGATTCACCGAAGTGGCCTCCGACGACGGCAAGCTATCCGGCCGCGGCTCGCCGGTAAAACGCGGGCTGACCGTCGGCGTCATGACGACGCTGGGCGGGCTCGGGCACGCGCTGCCCTATCTCATCCCGCTTTTCTGGACGGCGACGATCGTCGCCGCGATCGTGGTGTTCTTCGAACTTTGGACGATCGCCTTCGTACAGAACCGCTACATGCAGACGCCATTCTGGCGCGCCGCCTTCCAGGTGGTGCTGGGCGGCGCGCTGGTGTTTGCGGCAGGGGTGCTGATCGGGAATGCATAGCAGTCGCTACCCATTCACCGCCCGGCTGTCTGCTGGCGCCTCGGCGCGTTCGGTCAGGCCGTAGTCGCGCATGACATGGGCGATGCGCAAACGGTAGCCGGCAAAGATGCCGCCGCGCCCAGCCCTCTGCGCCTGCCGATGTTCCTGCGTGTTGCGCCAGGCCTTCACCGCATCCTCGTCGCGCCAGAAGGACAGCGACAGGATGCGGTTCGGATCGGCAAGGCTCTGGAAGCGCTCGATCGACAGGAAACCGTCGATGCCGTCGAGCAGTGGGCGCAGATCGGCGGCGATGCCGAGATAGGCATCGCGCATGCCCGCCGCCGGCTCGACCTCGAAGATGACGGCGATCATGGCTTCACCAAAGAAGCATGTGGCCCGGACGCCAGCTTGAGGAAGACGCGGTCCTCCTTCAGGATAAATTTTTCCCGCCGGGCGAACTCGTAATTCGCCTTGCCGGCGGGATCGGCGGCGAGCCGGGCGCGGTAGGCTTCGTAGGCCGCAAGACTGTCGATGTTATAGGCGGCATAAGCCGTAGTGGCCGAGCCTTCGTGCGGCGCGAAATAGCCGATCAGATCGGCGCCGCAGCGCGGGATCGCCTGCCCCCAATTGCGTGCATATTCCTCGAACGCCGCCTTGCCGAACGGATCGATCTCGTAGCGGATGAAGCAGGTGATGGTCATTTTCGCCTCCTTGGCGGTGGATGTTTTCTGGCGGTCACAGTTCGAGCCGGGTCGAAACGTTCCGAAGATCGATATGCCAGGCAAATTCGCTGAACGGTCAGGTTTGCCAGAAGGATTTCGCGCATTCGCGGCGGACGTCTTCGGGTGTCAGGCCAAGGTCACGCAGCAGATGATCGTCGATCTCGGCGAGGTCGAGACGCTGCAAATGACGGTCGTACCACCGCTTCAGGAGCCGCAGCCGCCGCAGGCGGCGCAAGACAATGAACGGGAACGGCCGGCGAGCAGGCGCGGCGCCGAGAATGGTCCTTGCAGGCATTGTCGTCTCCTTGATTTGCATCGAGATTAATGCTTGTCTGACGAGGATGCTTCGATGAGGAACGAACCATGCGCGAAGGACCTGACATAGCCCGCATTGCCAGCCTGGTGGGCGATCCGGCGCGGGCAAACATGCTGTCCGCACTGATGGGCGGCACGGCACTGACGGCGAGTGAACTGGCACTCGAGGCCGGCGTGTCGCTTCCGACAGCGAGTTCCCATCTGTCGAAGCTGATGGAAGGCGGGCTGCTGACGCTGGCAAGCCAGGGACGGCATCGCTACTACGGCCTCGCCGGCCCGCAGGTAGCAGGCATGATTGAGGCGATCACCGGTGTTGCCGCCGCGGTCGGGCCGCAACGAGTGCGGCCTGGCCCACGCGACGCCGCCATGCGCGTGGCGCGGGTCTGCTACGACCACCTAGCCGGCGACCAGGCGGTGGCGATGCTGGACCGTCTCGTCGCCCGACAAGTGCTCCTGCGCAATGATGAGGAGATCCGGCTTGGGCCGTCGGCCGCCTCGCATTTCGCCGCGATCGGCATCGATGTCGAGGGCAAGGCGCGGCGACCGGTGTGCCGGGCCTGCCTCGACTGGAGCGTGCGGCGTTCGCACCTCGCCGGCACGCTGGGCGCCGCCATTCTCGATAAGATCCTCGCCGAGAAATGGGCGCGGCGCGAGAAGGACAGCCGTGCGGTGATCTTCTCGCCGACAGGCAAGCAGGCATTCGAGAAGACGTTTCTCGCCTGATGGCTCGCTTCGACGCACCAGAACGGCCCGTCGTCTCCACGGAAACGCCGAACCGCTCTATCTTTTTTGTTTTGACGCAATTCCGGACGGAAAATCGTTCCACGCACTTTTTCCTGGAATTGCTCTAGCCGCGCTTGAGCGGCTTGGCCTGCTTGAAAAAATCCTCCCAGGGATCGGCTTGCCCAAGCCGCTTCAGCGTCGTCTTGTCGCCGATCGGAAAGGCGTTCGGCGGCAATCCGGCCTCGATTTCCGCCCAGGTCACCGGCATTGATACCGTGGCGCCTTTCTTGGCGCGCGACGAATAGGGCGCGACCGTGGTCGCGCCACGGCCATTGCGCAGATAATCGACGAATATCCTGCCGGTGCGCGCCTTCTTCGACAACGTCGCCGTGTAGCGGTCGGGTGCGGCTTGCTCGAGCGCTCGGGCGAACTCATGGGCGAAGCCTTTGACCTCGTCCCAGTCCGCCGACGGCTTCAGCGGGACGAGGACATGATAGCCCTTGCCGCCCGAGGTCTTGACGAAATTAGGCAGGGACAGTTCGTCGAGCCGGCTGCGGATATCGAGCGCCGCGGCACGCACCGCCTTCACGTCGACACCCTCGTCGGGATCGAGATCGAAGATGATCTGGTCTGGTTTTTCCAGCTCGTCCGTGGTCGAGCCCCAGATGTGGATCTCGACGACGCCAAGTTGAACAAGGGCCACGACACCGTCGAAATCGCGGATGAACAATATCTCCTCGCCGTCGGTGGGATCCTTCATCACGGCGATCTTGTCGTGCATGCCGGCCGAGGCATGCTTCTGGAAGAACCGTTGGCCGCCAACACCGTCCGGCGCCCGCACGAGGCTGAGCGGCCGGTTGATGACGAATTGCTTCATGCGCGGCCAGACCAGCGCGTAGTGATCGACCAGATCCTGCTTCGATACGTCCTCCTCGGGCCACAGAAGCTTGTCGGGGCGGGACAGCGTAACCGAGGTTTTCGCGGTGGCCGCGGGTTTGGCGGGCTTTGGCTTCGACTCTGCCGGGGCTGAGCGTGCTTTCGGTTTCTCCTGCACGACTTCCTCCGCCGGCTTGTCCTCGCGCAATCCCTGGAACGACGCGTGGCGTATTATACGGTCCGACGTCCAACTGCGAAACTCCACTTCGCCGACAAGTTCGGGCTTGACCCAGACCAGCCCCTTGCCCCTTGGCACCGCCCTGTCGAAGGGCGAGGTTGTCGTCTTCAGCGCATCAAGCCTCTTCTTCAGCTCGTTGGTGCTTTTGGCCGTGAAGCCGGTGCCGACGCGGCCGGCATAGCGCAGCTTGCCGCCCTCGTGATAGCCGACCAGCAGCGAGCGCAGGCCGCGCCCGGTCTTGTCCGACGGCATGTAGCCGCCGATGACGAATTCCTGGCGCGCCGTACATTTCGACTTCACCCAGGACGGGACACGGCCGCTGCGGTAGGGCGCGTCGGCGCGCTTGGAGACGACGCCTTCGAGCCCCAGCCGGCAAGCATGCTCCAGCATGATCTTGCCGGGTTCGGCAAAGTGGTCGCTGAAGCGCACGGCCCGATCCTCGGTCTGTCCGGCGAGCAAAGTGCGCAGCCTTTCCTTGCGCTCGACCAGCGGTTCGGAACGGATATCCTCACCGTTAAGACGCAGCAGGTCGAAAACGTAGTAGATGAAACGATCCGTGCGGCCTGCCGACAGATCTTGCTGCAGCAGCGAGAATGACGACACGCCATTATCCGCCAGCACGACGATTTCGCCGTCGATGATAGCATCGGTGCATTTCAGGCCGCCAAGTGCCGCGACAATTGCGCCACCGAACTTGTCGGTCCAGTCGAGGCCGGCGCGTGTCAAAAGCCGAACCTCGGTGCCGGCAAGCTGCGCCTGCATGCGATAGCCGTCGAACTTCACCTCATGCAGCCAGTCCTTGCCGGGCGGGGCGTCCCGCTCCAGCGTTGCGAGCGCCGGTTCGATGAATTCGAGCCGCCTTGCCGCGACGGCCTTCGCTTTGCTGGCGGCCGGCCTGTCGGACTGCCAGACGCTTGGCTTCTTGCCGTCGGCGGTCTTGCCTTCGCCGACCTCCTCGATGGTCAGGCCGGATTTCACCGATTGCGGCGCCTCCTGCAAAATGTCCTCGCCCGGACGCGCGGCGGCATCGTCGGATTTGATCAGCAACCAGTTGTCACGCTTTTCGCTCGGACGCGGCTTCAGCCGCACCAGATGCCAGGCGCCATGCAATTTGTGGCCATGCAGTTCGAAACTGATATGGCCTTTCTTCATCGCTTTTGCCGGGTCGCCATCGGGGACCCAAGTTCCCTCGTCCCAGACAATGACCGAGCCGCCGCCATATTGGTCCTTCGGGATAGTGCCTTCAAACGGCGCATAGTCGATCGGGTGGTCCTCGACATGCACGGCGAGCCGCTTTTCGTGCGGGTCGAGGCTCGGGCCCCGCGTCACTGCCCAGCTCCACAGCACGCCGCCATGCTCGAGACGAAGGTCGTAGTGGAGCCTGGTGGCGGCATGCTTGTGGATGACGAAGATGCCACCTGGCTCGGCTTTCTTGCCGCGCGAAACCTTGCCGGCCGGTTCGGTGGTCTTCTTGAAATTGCGCTTGGCGTGATACTGCTCGAGGCTGACCATGGTCTGATCCTAAGCAGATTCGCGCCGAGCGGCTTTGGACTTGGCGCCCTTTGCCGGGCGTCCGGTCTTTGCCGGCGCACCGGCTTCCGACGAAAGGCTCTTCTTCAGTGCATCGAAGAGATTGACGACGTTGGAGGGCCGTGGTTCCGCCTTTGTCTTCGGTGCCTTCCTGCCGGCCTTCTTGGCGCGGACCAGCTCGATCAGGGCGTTTTCGTATTTGTCCTCGAATTCGGAAGGATCGAACTTCGCCTGTTTCTCATCGACGATGTGTTCGGCCAGCCTGATCATTTCGGCGTCGGTCTTCACCGGCTTGATGTCGCCGAACACCATCTCGGGCCTGCGAACCGTATCGCCATAGCGCAGGGTCGTCAGCAGCAGACCCTTGCCCAACGGCTCGATGACCACCGGACGTTCACGGCGATAGAGCACGATACGGGCCAGCCCCGCCGTCTTCTTGGCGGCCATGGCGTCGCGGATGACGGCGAAGGCCTCTTCCGAGACCTCGTCCGCAGGCGTCACATAATAGGGCGTATCGAGATAGATCTGCTGGATCGAGGATTTTTCGATGAAACCATCGAGGCTCATCGTGTGCGAGGATTCGATCTGCACGGCTTCGATCTCCTCCTCCTCGATTTGGACGAAGTCGCCGTCGCCGATCTCGTAGCCCTTGATCTCGTCCCCTTCATCGAGCGGCTTGCCGTTTGCCGAATCGACATAGACGCGCTTGACGGTATTGCCGGTCTTGCGGTTGAGCACGCGGAACGAGACTTTCTCCGCCTGGGTCACGACATTGGTCAGTTCGACGGCGCAAGTGACCAGCGAAAGCTTGAGATATCCTCTCCAGGCGGGGCGCGGCGCCATGACAAACTCCCTGCGCGACAAGGTTCAACCGAGAACGGCGTTCAACCGAGAACGGCCAAAGCCCGTTCCGGTTCCGGCGGCGCAAAAAGGCAAGTCCGGGCTTTCGGCCCGGCCTTGCCTTGAACTCAATTCTCTATCGCTGCCCTACTCGGCGGCCTGCAGGTTGATCTTGCTTTCCGCTATCTCGGTAAGCTTGCGGTCGGTCGCCTGCTCCTCCTTGAGATTGTTGGCCAGCACATTGGCGCAGTCGCTGCGGCCCAGTTGCTTGGCCCAGGCAATCAAGGTGCCGTAACGGGTCATCTCATAATGCTCGACCGCCTGGGCCGAGGCGATCAGCGCAGCGTCGAGGACCTCCTTGTCGGCGATGTCGCCGCTGATGTCGTCGGCCTCTTCGAGAATGCCGTCGATGGCCGGGCAGTCGACCTGCTTGGCCTTCACGCCGTGCAGTTCGAACACCTGCTCGACACGCTGGATATGACCCTTGGTCTGGGCGAGATGTTTCTCAAAGCCGGCTTTCAGCTGCGGATCACTCGCCTTGTCGATCATCTTCGGCAGCGATTTCTCGATCTGTTTTTCAGCGTAATAGATGTCGCGCAGCGTGTGCACGAACAGGTCATCGAGTGTTTTGATATCCTTCGAAAAGAAGCCCATGGCCTTTGCCTTTCCATTGCTCTTGCAGTTTCGGATTTTTGGCTGCGGCCCAACCCGAGCACCACAGCCTGCGCAACCGGTTCGTCCCGGCACTGGGAAATCAACGTGCGGCTGACGGGCGGGTTCCTGGTTTTCCGGCCGCGTGCACGGAAATTTCGCGGTCCAGCAAAAAGCTGAAACAAAATCGCGCCTCAGCGACATTCAGGCGAAACATATGTGATGCAAAAGTCACACTGGGCGAAATGCCGACGGACTGCATGGAAACACCGCGAATCAGCCGCATTCCAGCCATGAACGAAGGCATTTTCGACCAGAGATTAACATCGCGTTCACCGACTATTCACGCCTGGACGCTATGATCCCCGAAATTCGGAAGGGACATCCGAAACGGGACAGGGACCGAGTAAAATGAGCTTCTGGAATCACATCGCCGGCTATGCTGCCGCCATCCGCGAATTCGTCGCACCGACCTATCGGCCCGAGCGCTATTACATGCGCGGCCCAGGCCCCGCCTGCGCGCGCCGTGGCAACACGCTTGGGATCAGCGTGCACTGATGATGAGCATGGAGAGCCGTCACGACAGCCGGATATGCCGGCCCGACGCCGACAATCGGTCAACGACCTATCGCGCCGAGCGCCCTGCGCTGACCGACAGACGGCGTGCGACAACGCCAAGCCTTCAGCAGTCCGGGCTTTGATCCAGCCGCCGGCAGGTTTAGTGTCGCCTGACACCAGCTGCCGGGCGTCACGTGATCGTCAAGCCGAACCATTCTCCTGAGCCGCCAGAATTCGAATCACGTCGCCCGTTGATCGTGTTCGACGGTATTTGCGTGTTGTGCTCGGGCTTTGTGCGCATGGTGGTGAAGCTCGACCGCAAGGGCCGCTTCCATTTCGCAACGGCGCAGTCGCCCTTCGGCGAGATGCTGTTCAAGAAATACGGGCTGCGAACGGATCGCTACGAGACCAATCTCGTCATCGTCGATGGCGCCGCTTTCACCCGCCTGGATAGTTTCGTTGCCGTCATGGCCGAACTCGGCTGGCCGTGGCGGGCGGCGCGGATCCTGCTGCTGTTGCCGCGCCCACTTCGCGACTGGCTCTACGACCGCATCGCAAAGAACCGCTACGCCCTGTTCGGCAAGAAGGACAATTGTGAAATCCCTTCCGCCGAGGTGAGGGCAAGGTTGATCGGCTAGGCTCACTGCCGTGGCCGGGAGCGGCGCGGGGCATTTTGGGGGAACTGCGGATGAAGGTTCTTGTCGTCGGCGGCTATGGCACCTTTGGCGGTCGCACCGTCGAGCTTTTGGAGGGCGAACCGCGTCTGATCCTCTTCGTCGCCGGGCGCTCGCTTGCCAAGGCTGACGCTTATTGCAACAGGCGTGCGCCGACAGCAGCCCGGCTGCAGCCGGCCCTGTTCGACCGTGACGGCGATCTCGCCGCGCAACTCGCTGCATTTGAGCCTGATATTGTAGTCGACGCGAGCGGCCCGTTCCAGGCCTATGGCGAGGGACGCTATCGCCTGATCGAGGCCTGCATCGCCCGGCGCATCAACTATCTTGATCTAGCCGACGGCTCGGATTTCGTCGCCGACGTCTCTGCGTTCGACGAGGCGGCGCGAAATGCAGGGGTTTTCGTGCTGTCCGGCGTCTCGAGCTTTCCGGTGCTGACGGCCGCGGTTGTGCGCCGCCTGTCGTCGGACCTGACGCGGGTCGACGGCATTCGCGGCGGCATCGCGCCGTCGCCCTTTGCCGGTGTCGGCGGAAACGTCATTCACGCTATCGCCGGTTATGCCGGTCAGCCGGTGCGGCTTGTTCGCAATGGCCGTCCGGAACAAGGCCGTCCGTTCACCGAACAACTGCGCTACACCATCGCGCCGCCGGGCCGGCTGCCGCTTCGATACACGCTGTTTTCGCTTGTCGACGTTCCCGACCTGCGCGCCTTGGCCGAGCTTTGGCCGGAGGCGAGGACCATCTGGATGGGAGCCGGGCCGGTACCCGAGTTGCTGCACCGCGCCCTGATCTGCCTCGCCTGGCTGGTGCGCGCCGGATTGATCGGTTCGCTTTTGCCGCTGGCGCCGCTGATGCATCAGGCAACGAACCGGCTGCGCTGGGGCGAGCATCGCGGCGGCATGTTCGTCGAGGTGGAGGGATCTGACCGGGCGGGCGCCATCGTCAAGCGCTCGTGGCATCTCTTGGCCGAGGGCAATGATGGGCCGCTGATCCCGTCGATGGCGGTCGAAGCGCTGGTCCGCAAAGCGCTGGCCGGACATCAGCCCGCGCCGGGCGCACGGGCGGCGGTGCGCGATTTGGAGCTCCGGGATTATGAAGCGCTGTTCGCCGGCAAGACAATCTACACCGGGTTCAGGAATGAGCCCGCTGACAGGGACAAGTCGCTTTATGCCGTCTTGCTCGGCGACGCCTGGCATGGCCTGCCCCGGGAAATCCGCGCCATGCACGATTGCACAACAATGGCGCAGGCCGCGCGCGCGTCGAACGCGGGCGCAATGTTCTTGGCCGGCTAATGGCCCGTGATGGTCGGCTTCCCCGCGGCAAGCGAGGACATCCCGGTTCATGTCCGCTTCGACACCGAGAAGGACGGCGAGACCTGGACGCGGACATTCGGCAAGCACAGTTTTTCGAGCCTACAGTTCGCAGGCCGGGGTCGATCGCAGCGCCTGCTGTGCGAACGCTTCGGCCCGCTGACCTTCGCGATGGCGCTGGTTGCGGAGGACGGCCGGCTGGCGCTGGTCTTGCGCCGCTGGAGCTTTTTTGGCCTGCCGCTGCCGATGTGGCTCGGTCCACGCTCGACTTCCTACGAAACGGTGGAGGATGGCCGCTTCCGCTTCCACGTCGAGATCTCGCATCCACTTGCCGGCATGATCGCCTGCTACCGCGGCTGGCTGGAGCCCTCCGGCCCGCACGGCTCCAGCGAGATCGTGTCGCCTGCCAGCTTAGCCAGTTCGCGGCAGTCCTGCGCCGTGCACAGCGTCCAACCCTGACCCGTGGCGCCCGACGCGGCGAGCACGAGGCGCCGCTGTGGCCCGACCTTGGGCGCATAGACCCACCAGCCGTTTCTCAGCACCGAGCCTTGCGGCGGCTCCATCCCGGCGCCCGATCCCTTGATGCGGGCCTCGACCAGCTGCAGGCCGGACGGCAGCACCTTCCAGTCTTCCTGCCACTGGGTCTTCTCCACCGAATGCACCCAGGAGAGCGTGAAGGCAGCGACCGCGAGCGTCACCGTCTTGCCGGCCGCGGCGATGCAGAGGCTCATGCCGAGTTGGCCAGCGAAGCCTGCCGCGCACGCCAGCAGTGCCAGCCGATCCAGGCAAGGGACAGCGCCCAGCCCGCCTCGTCGGTAAGCGGCAGCGCCGCAACCAGCAGCACGCCGGCGGCGAAGGCGACGAGGCGTTCCCACCAGGCCATGCGCCGGGCCAGAAATCCGACGGCAGCGGCGCCCCACAGGACTATGCCCATGCAGGCTTTGATGACGATATAGGCGACCTCGACGGGATAGCCGAACTGGGCGGCGATCGGACCGGGGTTCTGCAGCATCAGCGCCGGGGTATAGACCGCCATGAACGGCACAACGAAGCCGGCAATGGCAAGCTTAGTGGCCTGGATGCCGATCTTGAGGCCGCTTTCCTTGGCCATCGGTGCGGCGGCGAAGGCGGCCAGCGCCACAGGCGGGGTGAGATCGGCCATGATGCCGAAATAGAAAACGAACATGTGGCTGACCACCAACGGCACGCCGAGCGACAGCAGCGCCGGCCCGGCCAGCGACGAAGTGATGATGTAATTGGGAATGGTCGGTATGCCCATGCCAAGCACCAGACAGGTGAGCATGGTCAAAAGCAGCGACAGGAACAGATTGTTCTCGCCGATCGAGATGATCCAGCCGATGAAGGTCGAAGCGATGCCGGTAAGCGTCAACGTGCCGATGACGATGCCGACGATGGCGCAGGCAATGCCGACCGGCAGCGCGTTCTTTGCTCCCTCCGCAAGGGAATCGATGCATATGCGCAGCGTCTCGCGCCCGCCCTTGAACGTGAGGCAGGCGACGACCAGCACGGTGATGACCAGGCTGAGGATGTCGACGCCGAATTTCATGAAGGAAGCCGCGGCAAGCCCGAGTGCCAGCCAGAAGACGATGCGGAAGGCGAGCGGCCCGATCGATGCTGCCAGCGGCGTGCCGAGGATGAGCACGATGGTCAACGCGAGGCCCATGGTGCCGGCGAACACCGGTGTGTAGCCGGCAAACAGCAGGTAGATCAGTGCTGCGAGCGGCAGTACCAGCGGCCAGTGCTGTCTCACCGCATCCCACGGATTGGGCAGGTCGGCCTTGGCCATGCCGTGCAGGCCGGCCTTGCCTGCCTCCAGGTGCACCTGCCAGAAACAGGCGCCGAAATAGAGCAGCGCCGGGATGATCGCCGCCTTGACCACCGCGGCATAGGGGATGTTCAGGGTCTCGGCCATGATAAAGGCAACCGCTCCCATCACCGGCGGCATGATCTGGCCGCCCATCGACGAGGTCGCCTCGACGGCGCCGGCGAAAGCCGAGCGGAAACCGAAGCGCTTCATCAGCGGGATGGTGAACTGGCCGCTGGCCACCACATTGGCGACGCCGGAGCCGGAAATGGTGCCCATCAGCGCCGAGGACAGCACACAGACCTGTGCCGGACCTCCGCGCCATGAGCCGACCAGGCCAAGCGCAAAATCGTTGAACAGCGCGATCATGCCGGCGCGCTCAAGAAAGGCGGCGAAGACGACGAAGATGAAGATGTAGGCGGCCGAAACATAGATCGGCGTGCCGTAGATGCCTTCGGTGCCATAGGCGAAGGTGTCGACGAGCTGGGCGAAATCATAGCCGCGATGGATGAAAGGCGGCGGCAGATGATTGCCGACAAATGCGTAGGCGAGAAAGATGAGGGCAATGACGGCGAGCGGCAGCCCCATCAATCGCCGCGCCGCCTCGAAGACCAGCACGACCAGCACCGCGCCGACGATCAGGTCAGGCGTGGTGAGAAAGCCGGAGCGGCGGATGAGGTCGGCATAGAACACCCAATTGTACAGACCGGTGGCGAAGCCGAGCACGCCGAGCGTCCAGAACACTGCTTTCGCCGGGACGCCTTTGGCGCGCAGATTGGCGATTAGGGCAAAGCCGAGCAGCAGCAGGAAGCCGACATGCATGGCGCGTACGACCTGGCTCGGCAGGCTGCCATAGGCGGCGATGTAGATCTGGAAGATGGAGAAGGCGATGGCGATAAAAAAAGCCGCCTTGCCGGCGATGCCTTCGCCGAAGCCCGGCGGCAATCCTTCGACAGGAGCTTCCGCTGTGGGGGAAAGAACGGTCGGGGTTGCGGTCATTGGCGGGGTTCCTGGCGGGGCGCCCCTCCCCGAGGGAGGGTGCCGAGCGAGGCGAGGCTCCTTACTTCACCAATCCCTTTTCCTTGTAATACCTCTCGGCGCCTGGATGCAGCGGCACCGGCATGCCGTCGAGCGCCTTGGCGGGGTCGATCGCCTTGGCGGCGGCGTGGGCAGCGATGAGCTGGTCGAGATGCTCGAACAGCAATTTGGTCATCTGGTAGGCGGTCTCGTCAGGGACATCGGCGCTGGTGATCAGAAAATTGCCGACGGCGGCGGTCGCGACATCCTCGGTCTGCCCCTCATAGGTGCCCTTGGGGATGACCACGGAAAGATAGGGCGAGCCGATCTTGACGACGTCCTCCGCCGGCACGGCAACGATGTTTACTGGCACCGAGGTGGCGAGGTCACGGATCGATGCGACCCCAAGGCCCGCCGACTGCAGCGTGGCGTCGAGCTGGCGGTTCTTGATCAACTCTACGGATTCGGCAAAGGGCAGATATTCGATCCGCCCGAGGTCTTCGTATTTCAGCCCGGCAGCGGCGAAAATGGTGCGGGCGTTGAGCTCGGTGCCTGAGGCCGGCGCGCCGACCGAAAGGCTCTTGCCCTTGAGATCGGCGAGCGTCTTGATGCCGGATTCCTTGCTGGCGACGATCTGGATATAATTGGGATAGATGGCCGCAATGCCGCGCAGCTTGTCGAGCTTGCCTGGGAAGCCTGCTTCGGTGTTGCCTTCGGCGGCCAGCTTGACGGAATCGCCGAGCGCAAAGGCGATCTCGCCCTTGCCCTGCTGCAGCAGGTTGAGGTTTTCGACCGACGCTTTCGTCGCCTGCACCTGGGTGCGCGCGCCTTCGATGCCCTTGCCGTAGATTTCCGACAGCGCCACGCCGAGCGGATAGTAGACGCCCGACGTGCCGCCGGTCAGCACGTTGATGAATTCCTGTGCCTTGACCGATACCGCGCCAAGGCCAAGCGACAGCGCTATGGCGCCGGCGGCAACGAACTTCGTCCTGAAATTGAGCATTCGGTTTCCTCCCTGAAGTATCTGCCGCACTCTCCTCGTCAGCGCGATCCGGGACGAGTTTAGAGAGCGGACGGGAAATGCCAACCCGCAATTGTCGCCATTAGACCAACGGTTGAGCTTGCGTGAAATGCCATGGGAGCCGAAAGATTTTTGCAGCGCCTGTCGAAATCGGGCGAGGCCGCGCGACATACGTTCGGCCCGCAACGGAGCGGCCTTCGAGAAAAACGGGAGAAGACCATGCGATACATGCTTTTGATCTATGCGAACGAAGCCGCGATGGCGGCCGCGCCGACGGAGAAGACCTACGAAATCAGTGCAGCCTATGGAGCCTATACCGAGGCGTTGAAGAAATCCGGAGCGTGGCTGGCCGGCGACCGGTTGAAGCCGACCCAGACCGCCACCACGGTGCGGATGGCCAACGGCAAGACCAATGTGCTCGACGGTCCCTATGCCGACACCAAGGAGCAGCTCGCCGGCTTCTACATGATCGAGGCTGAGGACGCCGACGCAGCAATTGCCTGGGCGGCTCGCTGCCCGGGTGCCAGCACCGGCACGATCGAGGTGCGGCCGATCTGGGAAATGACCGAGTACCCATCCCAGAAGTGACCGTGTGATGGACAGTCGTCCGGAGATCGCGCGGGCGGCGGCGGAAGCGGCCGCCCGGCAAAGCTACGGCAAGCTGGTCGCGTATCTCGCCGCGCGCACACGCGACGTGGCCGCTGCCGAGGACGCCTTGGCAGATGCCTTTGCAGCGGCGCTCGAGCGTTGGCCACAGGCGGGCGTGCCCGACAAGCCGGACGCCTGGCTGCTGGTGGTGGCACGCAAGCGCCGCGTCGACGCGGTCAGACGGCGACTGACAAGCGAGGCGGCCCGCGACCACCTTAGGCTGATCGCCGAGGAGATGGAGGCACGCATGGTCGACGAAGACCTGCCGGACGAGCGGCTCCGGCTGATGTTTGCCTGCGCCCATCCGGCGATCGAGGGCGGCGTCCGTGCGCCGCTGATCCTGCAGACGGTCCTGGGCTTCGACGCAGCGACGATCGCCTCGGCTTTCCTTGTCTCGCCAGCCACGATGAGCCAGCGCCTGGTGCGCGCCAAGACGCGAATTCGCGAGACAGGCATTCCGTTCCGCGTGCCGGAGCGGGCCGAACTCGGCGAGCGGCTGGGCACCGTTCTGGAAGCAATCTACGCGGCGTTTGCCGAAGGCTGGTCCGACCCGGCCGGCACCGAAACGCGGCGCCGCAACCTCGCGACAGAAGCCATCTGGCTCGGCCGTCTGATGGCCACGCTGATGCCGGACGAGCCGGAGGCGCTCGGCCTTTTGGCGCTGATGCTGTTCGCCGAAGCGCGGCGCGCGGCGCGGCGCAATGCGGCGGGCGATTATGTGCCGCTGGCCGAGCAAGATCTTGCACTGTGGGACGATACACTGATCGATGAAGCGGAGACGCTGCTCGGGCGCGCTGCGGCCAAGGGCGTTGTCGGCCGCTACCAGCTCGAGGCCGCCGTGCAGTCCGCCCATGCGACAAGGCGGCTGACCGGCGGCACCGACTGGGTCGCGATCAAGGAGCTCTATGACGCGCTGTCAGTGATTGCCGGCTCACCGGTGGTTTCGATCAACCGTGCGGTGGCCATTGCCGAGGCCGAAGGTGGTTCGGCAGGATTGGGCGCCCTTGATCAACTCAGCGGCGATAAGCGGCTGCATGACTATCAACCTTACTGGGCCGCCCGCGCGGGCCTGCTGGCCAGACTCGGCAAAGTTCCGCAAGCGAGCGAGGCCTATGACCGGGCCATCGGCCTCGAACGCGATCCGGCCGTGCGCCGGTTCCTGCAGGAACGACGGGCCGCGCTCGGCCCCGCGGAAAGACACTGAGACAAGGCGGAGTGCTCAGGCCGGCCACATGTCGTGAGAAGCATTCAGCCTCTTTATCACCCGATGTTCCCGCAAATTGGCCCACAAGCGTTCGATGTTCGGCCAAGCGGTTGGAACCTTCGCGACCACCGGATGCCAGGCCACCAACATGACGAGATAGATGTCGGCCAGCGAGAGTTGGTCGCCGGCCAGCCAGTCGCGGCCGTCGAGGGCGGCATCGAGAATGGCGAAGCTGCGATCCATTTCCGAGACCGCCGCCTGTTTGAGGGCGTCCACGCCGCCGGCGTCGGCCGTGTAGCGATGCGCGTAGAAGAACCGCAGGTTGGCTGGATAAATGACGGAGGACATGAAAAACATCCAGCGCAGGAAATCCGCACGGTCAGGCGAACTTGCCGCGGGCGCCAGTCCTGCTTCCGGGTGGCGCTCGGCCAGCAGGATGCAGATCGCCGCGGATTCGGTCATCGAGCGTCCGTCCGGCAAGATCAGCACCGGCACCTGGTTCAAGGGGCTGATATCAAGAAAGGCCTGATCGAGGCGGCCCTTCGGAACGTCGACCTGGGCGAAAGGTACGCCCGCCAATGCAAGCGCCGCCTCAACGACAAAGCCGCCGGTATTGGCACGCGTATAGAGCTTGTACATAAAGTCCTCCACCTGCCGGGCAGCGACGATTTGATACGGAAGTGACCCGCCGCTCAAGCGAACGACGCCCGCCACAGGTGGTTTTTCAGCGGTCCACGCCGAAGCGTCGATACAGAACGTTTGATGCCGGAGGGGCAGCGCGAAGGATCGCTACGAACCGGTCAAAAACTCTCGTGTCCAGACTCTAAGTCCCCAATCCCTCGAACAGGATAGTCGAGAGATAGCGCTCGGCGAAGGAGGGGATGACGACGACGAGGGTCTTGCCCTTGTTTTCGGGCCGCGAGCCGACGACGATCGCCGCTTGCAGGGCGGCACCCGACGAAATGCCGACCGGCACACCTTCGAGCCGAGCGACGAGCCGTGCATTGGCAACCGAATCCTCGTTCGAAACCTTGACGATCTCGTCGTAGATCGTCGTATCGAGGATTTTTGGCGCGAAGCCGGCGCCAATGCCCTGGATCTTGTGCGGGCCTGGCTGGCCGCCCGACAGCACCGGCGAGGCTTCCGGTTCGACGGCGACGACATGCACCGAGGGCTTGCGCTTCTTCAGCACCTGTCCGACGCCGGTGATGGTGCCGCCGGTCCCGATGCCGGCAACGAAGATATCGACTTCGCCATTGGTGTCGTTCCAGATTTCCTCGGCCGTGGTGCGGCGATGGATTTCCGGATTGGCCGGGTTTTCGAATTGCTGCGGAATGACGGCGTCGGGCAGTGTTGCCGCCAGTTCGTCGGCCTTGGCGATGGCGCCCTTCATGCCTTTCGGCCCTTCGGTCAGCACCAGCTCGGCACCGAGCAGTGCCAGCATCTTGCGGCGTTCGACGGACATGGTTTCCGGCATGGTCAGGATCAGCTTGTAGCCCTTGGCGGCGGCGGCAAAGGCGAGCGCGATGCCGGTATTGCCCGAGGTCGGCTCGATCAGCGTGGTCTTGCCGGGTGTAATCCTGCCCGAAGCCTCCAATGCCTCGATCATCGAGACGCCGATGCGGTCCTTGACCGAGGCGATCGGGTTGAAGAATTCGAGCTTGGCCAGCAGATTGGCGACGACGCCCTTCTCCCTGGCGAATTTATCCAGCCGCACCAGCGGCGTGTCGCCGATCGTCTCGGTGATCGAATTGTAGATGCGGCCGCGGCCGGGCACGTGTGTGTGGGTGGCGGGCTTGTTCATTGGTTTTCCTCCCAGAGGTCAAGCGGCAAGAGCCGGGCGGGCATAGGATAGAGCCATCCACCGCGCAAGATAGGCACGTTCGAAAAATATCCGAGTGACGTTCGTGCTGAATACCGGCGCCTTGCAGGGCGTTGGGCGGATTGGCGAAGAGATCTACTGGCGGGCGGCAATTGCCGCCGCCGCACCGACCATGAAGCCGGCGGCGGTGCGGTTGAGTGCCCTCAGCGCCCGCGGCGACTTCAGGAACCAGCGCGCCTTGGCCGCCAGCGCCAGATAGGGCACCAGCACCACGAGCAGAACGATGATAGTGAGCGCGACCAGGATGCCGTAATCGGCCAGTGTGATCGTCTTCAGATCGACGATGGTCGGGGTGATGGCGAGATAGAAGATCATCGTCTTCGGATTGCCGAGTGTGACGGCGAGACCGGCTACAAAGCTGGATGCCAAGCCGCCTTTGCCTTTCTTCGCCTCTACCGTTTCGGGCGTGATGCCGCTCGTCCAGAAACGCCAGCCAAGAAAAGCGAGGTAGGCGACGCCCAGCCATTTGATGGCCAGGAAGATCACGCCGAACGTCTGTGCGACGAAAGCCAGGCCGAGCACCACGGCAGTTAAATAGGTCAGGTCGCCGAGCATCAGCCCGAACGACATGGCCAGCGACGAGCGGAAGCCGGAACCCAGCGCACGCGCAACAAGCGCGGTGACGCCTGGGCCGGGGATGGCTGCGGCGATGCCGAGGGCGGCGCTATAGGCGAGGAACCCGGTGAGCGTCATGGTTCGCGCTTGTCGCACAATGTTGAAGTTGGGTGAATTCCCTCCGGCCGAATTCTATTGCGCCAGCGCAGCAGGCGACGCCGCCGCTCAGGAGCGGCCGTCTTCGTAGGTAACGCGCCAGATGGTGCCGTTACCGTCCTCGGTGACGATCAGGGAGCCGTCCTTGGCCATGGCGACACCGACCGGGCGGCCCCAGACGGCGTCGTTCGAGATGACGAAGCCGGTCATGAAGTCCTCATACTCGCCGGTCGGCTTGCCATCCCTGAATTTGAGCCTCACCACCTTGTAGCCGGTCCTGGCGCCACGGTTCCACGAACCATGCATGGTGACGAAAGCATCACCCCGGTAATCCGCCGGAAAGTTCTTGCCGTCGTAGAAGGCTATGTTCATTGGCGCCGAATGCGCCTGCATCAACACGTCGGGGACAGTGGCCTTGCCGGCGAGGTCTGGCCGCTCGCCCTGATGGCGCGGATCCTCGTGGTTGCCGATGTAGTACCAAGGCCAACCATAGAACGCACCGTCCTTGACTTCAGTTGCAAACTCGAACGGCACATTGTCGCCGAGCTCGTCGCGCTCGTTGACGACGCACCACAACGCGCCGCTGGCGGGCTGCACCGTCATGCCCGTACAGTTGCGCAGGCCGGTGGCGACAGTTCGGGGATTTTTCCCGTCCGGGTCAAAGGCGAGCACATCGGCACGGCCTTCCTCGGGGCCCCAGGCCGCCCCGAGCGGCTTTGATTTCGCCCAGGCGTCAAGGCCGCCATCCGGCTGCTTGTCCATGTCCTCGGCGACATTCGAGTCCGAGCCAACCGATAAAAAAAGCGTTTTGCCGTCAAGCGAGAAGGCGATGTCGCGGGTCGAGTGACCGCCCGACGGGATTTTGGCGACAATGGTTTCTGGTTTACCGGACGCCTTCAGGTCACCGTCGCGATAGGGGAAGCGGACGATGCTGTCGCTGTTTGCGACATAGACCCATTGCGGCTTGCCGCCTGGCGGATAGAAGGCGATGCCGTATGGATAGTTGAGGCCTTGGGCGAAAATCGCTTTCTCGATGGGTTTGGCGCGGCCCTCGGCCAGACGGTAGACGCGTATTTGGTCGGCATGGCCGTTTGCGATGAACAGGTCGCCGTTCGGAGCGACGCGAACGACGCGCGGATTATAGAGTCCGGAGGCGATCATTTCGGCCGAAAAGCCCGGCGGCAATTCTGGCTCGGCGCTTTCGGGCCGTTCCGCCACGCCGCCGCCGTTCGAAGCGGATTGAGCGGGGTCGGCTGCCGGCATGTCTTGCGGCCCGATCAGGCGGCGGACGCCAGGCCTGTCGGCGTGCCAATCGCCAAAAGCGGCTTCGCCTTTGAGCACCTTTTGATCCGCCTGCTGGGCGGCTGCCGGTGTCGCGACAAGGAGGGCAGCGGCAACGGCCGCAAAGCCGCCAGATCGGATCATTAACGTCCTCCGAGGTTTGCCTCGAAGAGGGCAAACGGGATCCGGCATTGGTCGTTCCAAGCGGTGGTCCAGCACACGAGGATTTGAAGCCGAACCCCGTTCAGTTGCCAGAGGCGTAGAAATCGTCGTCGAGGCGCTTTTCCAGCGCGACCAGATCGGCCGGCAGCGGCAGGCCCATGGCCCGCATCTCTTGCAGCTTCTCACGCAACTGCTCTTGCACCTCGTGCTGATCCTCAGGCTGATTGACCATTTCCTCGAGCAGCAGGCTGATCTGGGCCTTGAACGATTCCAGCGCCATTCTTTTTCTCCTTGCGGCAAGCCGCGGCGGCTCCTAGCGCAGCATGCGCGAAATCAGCTGCGCGGTATAGTCGACCATCGGTACTATGCGCGCATAATTCAGCCGCGTCGGCCCGATGACGCCGAGCGCACCGACGACGCGCGCGTCCTTGTCGCGATAGGGTGCCACCACCAGCGAGGAGCCCGACAGCGAAAACAGCTTGTTTTCCGAACCGATGAATATGCGCACCCCCGGGCCTTCCTCGGCGAGGTCGAGGAGCTGGATCAGCCCATCCTGCGTCTCCAGATCCTCGAACAGATGCCGCAGCAATTCTATGTCGGCCTGGGCGGTGACGTTTTCCAGGAGATTGGCGCGGCCGCGCACGATAAGCCGCCCAGGCACCCCGCTTTCGGCGCCTGCCCAGACCGCCAGGCCCTTCTCGACCAGATCCTGCGACAGCGTGTCGAGGGCTGCCCTGGTCTCCTCCTTGATGCGGGCGATCTCGACCCGGGCCTCGGCCAGGGTGCGGCCGCGGATATGGGCGTTGAGGAAGTTGGAGGCTTCGTGCAATTGCGAGACGGTGATGCCGGCGGGCAGATCGATGACGCGATTTTCGACGTCGCCGTTCTGCGAGACCAGCACGGCCAGCGCCTTGGTCGGCTCGAGCTGGATGAATTCGATGTGCTTCAGCGCCGCCTCATTTTTGGCGGCGAGCACGAGGCCGGCGCCGCGCGACATGCCGGACAGCATCTGGCTGGCCTCGGTCAGCATATGCTCCAGCGTCGCGCCCGAGCCGGAGGCGCGCACCTGCGCCTCGATGGTGCGGCGCTCCTCGTCGGAGAGGTCGCCGAGTTCCATGAATGCATCGACGAAGAAGCGCAAGCCGGCCTGGGTCGGCAGCCGGCCAGCCGAGATGTGCGGCGCGTAGATCAGGCCGAGATGCTCGAGGTCGCTCATCACGTTGCGGATGGTGGCCGGCGACAGCGATGACGGCAGGATGCGCGACAGACTGCGCGAACCGACCGGCTCGCCATCCCGCAAATAGGAATCGACGATGCGCCGGAAGATGTCGCGCGAACGCATATCGAGCGATTGAAGCGCGGGCGGTTGAAGTGCCGGCGACGAGAGCACTGGCGACTGCGAACCGGGATCGACTACCTTGGTCATTCGAGCCAAAAACCTCCGGTCCGAAGATATAGACTTCCGCGGCGTCGGCGCAACCGGTCCATTTTCCTTTGCGCCTCACGCCCCGTGCGGCTACAAGCCGGCCAAGATTCCCCGGCCAAGATTCCGAAGAAAGAAAGAAGCCTGAATGCGCCCTTCCAAACGCCAATTCGACGAAATGCGCCCCATCTCCTTCGAGCGCAGCGTCTCCAAGCATGCGGAAGGCTCGTGCCTGGTGAAGTTCGGCGACACGCATGTGCTGTGTACGGCCAGCCTGGAGGAAAAGGTGCCGGGCTGGATGCGCAACTCCGGCAAGGGCTGGGTGACGGCGGAATACGGCATGCTGCCGCGTTCGACCGGCGAGCGCATGCGCCGCGAGGCTTCGGCCGGCAAACAAGGCGGCCGCACGCTGGAGATCCAGCGGCTGATCGGCCGCTCCCTGCGCGCCGTGGTCGATCTGCAGGCGCTCGGTGAGCAGCAGATCACCGTCGACTGCGACGTGATCCAAGCCGACGGCGGCACGCGCACCGCTTCGATCACCGGCGGCTGGGTGGCGCTCTACGACTGCCTGCGCTGGATGGAAGCCCGCCAGATGGCGAGCCTGGGCAAGGTGCTTAAGGATCACGTCGCGGCGATCTCCTGCGGCATCCATGATGGCCAGCCGGTCATCGATCTCGACTATATCGAGGATTCCTCGGCCGGCACCGACGCCAATTTCGTCATGACCGGCAAGGGCGGTATCGTCGAGATCCAGGGCACAGCCGAGGGCGAGCCGTTCTCGGAAGAGCAGTTCGCGGCGCTGATGGGGCTCGCCAAAAAAGGCATTCAGCGCCTGGTCAGCTTGCAGCAGATGGCCGTGGCTTAGCTGCGGTCAATATTGGAGAGATTGGCGATCCTGTGACCCCTTCAGCAATCCTGGAATCAGCACTCTACGTGACGGACCTTGCTGCCGCGGAACGGTTCTATTCGGGCGTCCTCGGGCTCGATCTGCTCGGTAAGGTCGATGGCAGGCATCTCTTCTTCCGCTGCGGCGACGGCGTGCTGCTTATCTTCAATGCCGAGGCGACCAAGGTGCCGCCGCGGGCCGACGCCAAGCTGCCCGTCCCGCCGCATGGCACGGTCGGCGAGGGCCATCTTTGCTTCGCCGCAAGCGCGGATGAAATCTCACGCTGGAAAGCGCATCTTGAGGCGAAGAAAATCGCCATCGAAAGCGAGTTCGAGTGGCCGCAAGGCGGCCGCTCGATCTATATTCGCGACCCCTCAGGCAATTCGATCGAATTCGCCGAGCCAAGAATCTGGGGCATCTGATGCATTCGCCGCCTGTTCATTCACCAACTATTCATTCGCTTGATGGGCATAAGATCGTCGTCGCAAGCCACAATGCCGGCAAATTGCGCGAATTCACCGATCTGATGGCGCCATTCGGCATAGAAGCGAAGTCCGCAAAGGAATACGGCTTGCCGGAGCCGGACGAGACTGGCACCACTTTCGAGCAGAACGCCCTCATAAAGGCCTTGGCCGCCGCCAAGGCAACTGGATTGCCGGCGCTGTCGGACGATTCCGGCCTGTGTGTGGATGCGCTCGACGGCGCACCCGGCGTCTACACCGCCAACTGGGCCGAGACGCCGGACGGCTCCCGCGACTTCGGCATGGCCATGCAGCGCACGGAAGTGGCCTTGCAAGAAGTTGGCGCGATCACGCCTGCCCAGCGCAAGGGCCGCTTTGTCGCGGTCATCTGCCTTGCCTTCCCTGATGGCCAGGCGGAATATTTTCGCGGTGAGGTCGAGGGCACGCTGGTATGGCCGCCGCGCGGCGAGCTCGGCTTCGGCTACGATCCGGTGTTCTTGCCCGATGGGTTCGAAAAGACCTTCGGCGAGATGAGCGCGGAGGAAAAGCATGGCTGGAAGCCCGGCCAGCCAACCGCATTGTCGCACCGTGCCCGTGCCTTCCAGAAATTCGCGCAAGCCCGATTGGCCGGCGCATGACCATGCTGCTCGACCGCAGCCCCGGTTTCGGCGTCTACGTCCACTGGCCGTTCTGCGCGGCCAAATGCCCCTATTGCGACTTCAACAGCCATGTCCGCCACCAGCCGGTCGACCAGGAGCGTTTTGCCCGCGCCTTCGAGACCGAGCTGGCGACGATGCGCGGCCGCACCGGACCGCGCGAGGTGACCAGTATCTTTCTTGGCGGCGGCACGCCATCGCTGATGAAACCGCAGACCGTGGCGGCGGTGCTGGATGCAGTGGCGAAGAACTGGACGATGCCTGATGGCATCGAGGTGACGCTGGAGGCCAATCCCTCCTCGGTCGAGGCCGAGCGCTTTCGCGGCTATCGCGCGGCCGGCGTCAACCGGGTGTCGCTTGGCGTGCAGGCGCTGAACGACAAGGATCTGCGCTTCCTCGGCCGTTTGCACAATGTCGCTGAGGCCCTGCATGCGATCAGCCTGGCGCGCGAGATATTCCCACGGCTGTCGTTCGACCTGATCTACGCGCGGCCCGGTCAGACGCCGGAAGCGTGGCAGGCGGAGCTCGAGCAGGCGATCGGCCACGCCGCAGACCATCTGTCGCTCTATCAGCTGACCATCGAGGAAGGCACGCCGTTCCATGCACTGCATGCGGCAAGGAAATTCATCCTTCCAGACAATGAGCTTGCCGCCGATCTCTACGCGTTAACCCAGGAGATCACCGCCGCGCGCGGACTGCCGGCCTACGAAATTTCCAACCACGCCAGGCCCGGCGCCGAAAGCCGGCACAATCTCACCTACTGGCGTTATGGCGAATATGTCGGCGTCGGTCCCGGCGCGCATGGCCGGTTCGTCGAAAATGGCCGCCGCGTGGTGACGATCGCCGAGAAAATGCCGGAGACCTGGGCCAATCTGGTCGAGGCCAAGGGCCATGGCGTTACCGGCGGCGAAATCCTGACGCGGTCGGAAGAGGCCGACGAGTTCCTGCTGATGGGGCTGAGGCTGGCGGAAGGCATCGACCTTTCCCGCTACGAGGCATTTTCAGGGCGCGGCCTGTCGACGGCACGGCTGTCGGTGCTGCAGGACGAAGGCCTGGTGGCGCCGATCGGCAATGCCCGCCTGCGCGCCACGCCGGCCGGCATGATCGTGCTCGATGCGGTCGTGGCGGATTTGGCAAGGTAGCACGTTGAAGAGCGTTCTCTTCATCTGCAGCCAGAATCGCTTGCGCAGCCCGACGGCGGAGCAGGTGTTTTCCAAGCGGCGGGACATCGAGGTCGCTTCGGCCGGCACTAATCACGATGCCGACATTCCGTTGACGCATGAACTCGTCGCCTGGGCCGACATCATCTTCGTGTTGGAAAAACCGCACCGCGCCAAACTGCAGCGGAAATTCAAGACAAGCCTGAAAAAGGCTCGAGTAATCTGCCTCGATATTCCGACGACTATGCATTCATGGACCGGCTATGGTGGGCCTGCTGGAGCCCCGTGTCTCGAAGTATCTGGGTTGAATGATAGATTGCGGAGCATTCGCAACCGCGCTTCGAGAACTGTCTCGACCGATCGCTAAGGTTTGCGGGGTCAAGCCTCGTGCTTGTGGCGGTGTTTGGCGCGATCTTTTTCGCTGGTCTCTCCGGAACGGGCCGGCTTGATCTCGCTTTTGTCGCGTGAGGCATGGTGCCGGTCGTCTGTGGAATGTGACGCTGCGCCATCGCGGGCGCTTTTTGTTTCGAGGCGGGTGATGAAAATGTCGAAGCGATTGGGCATCGTCCGGTCAGTGCTCCGTCGTGCTGTCGGTTTCGTTTGCTTGCTTGCTCTCTGCCGATCTCTGACGTGCAAGCGGCTTCTTGGCCCTGCCATCTGCGGCTTCGGCAGGCAGGCTCTTGTCGCATGGCGGGGCGAAGCGTTTGCGGCCGGCATAGTAGGGTTCGAAAACGTCCTGTATGGTCAGGCTGTTCATCCTGCTCCTCCCGAGATCAGGTGTAAAATTCGCCGGCAACGGTTTCGTTCCCTACTATGGCGAAGGCATGGCGGCTGGTTCACGTCGGCATCCCTTTTGGAATCCGGGCCTTTGCAACCCAGGCTTTTGCAAGCAAGCGTGAGCCGTGCCAAACAGGGTCGAACGGAGTTGTGCAGGTGACCGGCGAATCGGCCAAACGCAGTTATGTGGTCGGGCAGACCGAAATCGCCGCCCGGCCGCTCGAGCCGGCGCTCTACCTGGTGGCGACGCCTATCGGCAATCTCGCCGATATCACGCTGCGCGCGCTGGAAACGCTCGCCGCCGCCGATATCGTCGCTTGCGAGGATACACGTGTCAGCCGCGTGCTGCTCGACCGCTACGGCATCCGCCGCCGCCCCACAGCCTACCACGAGCACAATGCCGGCGAGGCCGGACCGAAGCTGCTCGCGGCGCGGCTGGCCGGCCAAAGCGCAGCGCTGATCTCGGATGCCGGCACGCCGCTCATCTCCGACCCCGGCTACCGGCTCGTCGGTGAGGCGCTGGAGCGCGGCATTCGTGTCGTGCCGATCCCCGGCCCATCAGCAGCACTTGCCGCTTTGACGGCATCCGGCCTGCCCTCGGACGCGTTTCTGTTTGCCGGCTTCCTGCCGGTGAAGACCGGGCAGCGGCTGACGCGGCTGGAAGCGCTGAAGGCGGTGCCGGCAACGTTAATCTTCTTCGAATCGCCGCGCCGGCTGGCCGAGACGCTCAGTGCCATGGTCGAGGTGCTGGGCGGTGCCCGCAAGGCGGCGATCGGCCGCGAGCTGACCAAGACTTTCGAGGAGATGCGGACCGGCACCCTGCAATCGCTCGCCGGCCATTATGCGGGAGCCGATACGCCCAAGGGTGAAATCGTCATCTGCGTCGGCCCGGCCGATGCGGTCGCTGATGAGCCAGAAGACATCGACCGGCTGCTGCTTTCGCTCGCCGCCGAAATGCCGGCCTCCAAGGCAGCGGCGGAAGCCGCCAAGATGACGGGTGGCCAGAAGCAGACGCTCTATCGTCGGCTGCTCGACCTCAAGAATGCTGGAAGAGACGGGGCCGGCGGAGACGGCGATGGCTGAACGGCCAAGCGCCAGCCGGCAAAAGGCCTACCGGCGCGGCCATCACGGCGAATGGCTGGCGGCGGCGGCGCTGATGCTGAAAGGCTACCGAATTCTTGCCCGCCGCCACCGCACCAGGTTCGGCGAGATCGACCTGATCGCGCGGCGTGGCGATCTGGTGCTGATCGTCGAGGTCAAGGCGCGCCGCACGCTGATGGAGGCAATGGAAGCCGTCGGTCGCGAATCGGAGCACCGCATCGAAGGCGCCGCCGATTTCTGGCTGTCGCGCCAATCCGACTACGGAAAATTATCGGTGCGCTTCGACATGGTGGCGGTGCTGCCGTGGCGTTGGCCGGTGCATGTCGAGAATGTGTTTTACGGGCGAAACTAGGCCATTCTCGAAGTGGGGCCGTTTTGCTGCGCCTGCGGTTCAGATCATGGTTTGCCGATCTGTCAAGCATCCGCCCAGCGCTGACTGGAACAAAAGCGTTCCTGCGTTGTTCCTCAATCGTCCTGATGTTCGACGGGCTGGTTCAAGTGCCGGCCAGGGCAGTCCTCGTGGCAGCTATGCGAGGACAAAGGGATGGCGAGGCAAATGGATCCCGACGATCTCAACCCGGAACGGATCGTCACCGTGTTCGGCGGAACTGGCTTTCTCGGGCGCAGGATCGTGAAGCGACTCCTGGAAAGAGGTTTCACGGTGCGCGTCGCATCTCGCCATCCGGCTCGCGTGGCCCTGGTCTTTTCCTCGATTACGAGGATGCCCGAAGCAGTCGACGCGGATATAACGGATGCGTCCTCGATCGGGTCGGCCATTGCCGGATCGCAGGCGGTCGTGAATGCTGTCAGTCTTTACGTCGAGCAGGGCGTCCAGACCTTTGAACGCGTGCATGTGAAAGCCGCGGCCGATCTCGCTGCCGCGTCGCGCGACCGCGCGATCGACCAGTTCGTCCAGATTTCAGGGATCGGCTCCGATCCTCAATCGGATTCGAATTACATAAGGGCGCGTGGGCGCGGAGAAGGTGCCGTGGAAAGCGCATTTCCCGGCGCTTTCATTGTGCGTCCCGCCGTCATGACAGGACCTGACGACACTTTCCTGACGACCATTGTGAGGCTGATACGCCTCCTGCCGGTCTATCCGCTGTTCGGCGATGGTGGCACACGGCTTCAGCCGGTCCATGTGGCAGACGTCGCAGAAGCAGTGAGCCGGCTGCTCGACGGGCGAACCCACAAGGGTTCATCCATATTCGAATTCGGTGGCCCGCGCATCTATACCTATAAGGAACTGCTTCGGGAGATCGCCCGACAGCTCGGTACGCACGTCCAGCTGATGCCGGTGCCGTTTGCGGTATGGAACGCCTTGGCTGGCGTCGCGGAACTCCTCCCGGCTGCCCCCATAACGCGCAACCAGGTCGATCTTATGCGTCAGGACAATGTGGCAGCAATCGACGCGCCTGGCCTTAAGGAACTCGACATCGAGCCGCGGGATATCGACGAGGTGATCCGTGCGATCGAACAGCGCCGTGGCGTAGGCTCGCGCTCGTCGCCGCCTTAGGACGGCCCCCTGATCCTGGCGGGAACCTATCGCCGCGCGACAGGTTGGTCGAGCTTGGAGCCAGTGAAAGAAGGAAAAGAACCATGGCCAGATGCGATCAATGCGGGAATGACTACGATAAGGCTTTCAACGTGACGATGGCCGACGAGACCTACACATTCGACAGCTTCGAATGCGCGGTCCAGAAACTTGCTCCGACGTGTCCGCATTGCGGATGCCGGATCATCGGACATGGCGTCGAACAGGATGACATCATCTACTGCTGCGCACATTGCGCCGCGGAGGAAGGCGCGAGCGCGCTGACCGATCGTGCGCCTTGACGCGCCTCCTTTGGCGTCTTCAGGTCGACCATTCCGAACGGCTGTGCCGGCTCAGTCCGCTTCGACAAAAGGCAGCGTACGTCGTCTTGATCGCGCCAGTGCTGTCAGGTTCTTGCACGTTCAAGAACCGCGTTCGACGGCTCGTTTAGACGCCGTTCCGTGGCAAGTCGCCTCGCGCTCGGACAAGTCGCTCCACGACGGCGGCCGCCTCCTCTGGAATGGCCGGTATGGTGCCCGACTTCCGCGTCGATCCGAAATCGAGGCCGGCGAAAAACAGACCTGGAACAGCGCCGACGCCATCCTCGTGGACGGGCTGGCCGGCTGCATCGAGCGCGCCGGGAAGCCGAACCCATGAGAAATCGCCGGTGAAGCCCGTGCACCAGATCACCGATCTGATGCCGCTCGCCGTCCAGTCGAGGGAGCGGATCGGAGGATCGGGCAAGCGCGGTTCAATCGTCTCATCCGGATCGTCCTCGGCCGGTGGCGCATCGAGGCCGGCGCGCTCGATGTACTCGTCAACCAGGCGCTTGGCATTCGCGGAGACTTCGTCGGCAAATCGCATATGGTCGTCGAGCTCGTCGCCGAAGACGAGGTTGCCGTTCTCCACACCCCTGAAGCGGCCGAGCAGCACCACGCCCTGCGCGCTCAGCGATTGCAGGCTGATCGTGTGGGTCGCGCCGACCAGCGCGCGGGCCTGCAGCTTGCCGGAGGGGAGGACGAGTTCCTTGCGCGGAACGTCGAGAAAACCGGACAGCGTCAGCCATTTGAGTATGTTGCCCCCGCGGTAGCGCCGCACCCAACGGCCGTTGCGGCTGGTCGCCAAAAAGACCACACGTCCTGCCAACGCCAGATCCTCGGCGATCTGGCCGCCCGACTGGCCGCTGCCGACCACCAGCACCGCGCCACTCTCGAACTCGGCCGGGTTGCGATAGGCCGAGGAATCGACTTGGCGAATTGCGGTCGGCAAATCCGCCGACCCTGCTGGCCGGACCTGCCGATTCTGGTAGCCGGTGGCGATCACCACATTGCGCGCCAGAAATGCCCCGTCCGCCGTGGTGATGCGAAAGATCCCATTGTCTCTGGTCAGCTCTTGCACCGGAGTTTGAGTGCTTACCGGCAAGCGGTGCCGCTCGGCATAGCCTTCGAGGTATGCGACGAACTCGTGGTGGGTTATCGCGCCCCAGGGCTCGGGGCCGTCGTAGGAATCACCGGGTAAGATGGAGCGGACGGTCGGCGAGTTCAGTCGAAACGAGTTCCATCGCTGCGTTCGCCACGTTTCGCCAATCCGGCCTCGATCGAGTACACGGTGGTTGCGGCCCTGCCGTTTCAAGAAGTAGCTGACGCCGAGACCCGCCGGACCGGCGCCAATAACGAGGGCGTCAAGAACTTCGCTCACGCATTCCCCCTGCCAACCATACGTCCACAAGATCGTATGGCTCGGCTTCGGGCAAGAATAGAATTCCGGCTGGGATTGCGCTATCCGCGCCGGCTCACCCCCAGATTGCCAGCCCCGTCAGCCCGACGATGCCGACGACCAGCCGCCACCAGCCGAACAGCGCGTAGCCATGGCGCGAGACGTAGTCGAGCAGGAAGCGCACGACGACTAGCGCGGTGACGAAGGCGGCAACGAAGCCGACCGTGATGATGGGCAAGTCGGCGCTGCTCAGCACATTGCGGTTCTTGAACAGGTCGAAGGCGAAGGCGCCGACCATCGTCGGGATGGCAAGGAAGAAAGAGAATTCCGCCGCCGCCCGCTTGTCGACGCCGAGCAGTAGCGCGCCGACGATGGTCGAGCCCGAACGCGACGTGCCGGGGATTAGCGACAAGCACTGGAACAGCCCGATCTGCAGATAAAGCCTGGTCGGAAACCGCTCGACATCGTGGTAATACGGCTTCGGCGTCATGCGATCGACCAGCAGTAGGATGACACCGCCGATGATCAGCATGATGCAGATCAGCCGCGGCGATTCGAACAGCACCGTCTTGATGAAGTCATGCGCCAGTGCGCCGATAATGGCCGCCGGCAGGAATGCGATGAGAATGCCAAGGACGAAATGCCGCGTCAGCCGATCGTAGGGCAGCTCGAGCAGCATCTTCCAGAGACGGCGGAAATAGACGCTGAGGATCGCCAATATGGCGCCGAGCTGGATCAGGATCTCGAAGGCCTTGCCGGTCGAATGAAAGCCGAGGAAATGGCCGGCGAGCAGGATATGACCGGTCGAAGACACCGGAATAAACTCGGTCAGGCCCTCGAGCATGCCGAGCAGCAGCGCTTCGACTACGGTTTGGCTTTCCATGGCAACCTCGGCGTTGGAGGGCGGGCTTGAGAAAACGGTTTGCTTGTCACGGCGCGGAACTCCCCCTATAGGTCGCAGCACCCTGACAGCCCCTGAATCGGGCGGCCAAGACTTACCGGCGCAGCCGGCGATTTGCCAGTGCGCTCTATTATCGCGGGACCATGCTGACGCTTTTCCACCATCCGATGTTCGCCAGCTGCCGCTTCGTCCGCCTCGCCTTTGGCGAGTATGGCGAGGAACTGGCGCTGATCGAAGAGAAGCCGTGGACGCGGCGCAAGGAGTTCCTGGCACTGAACCCGGCCGGCACGCTGCCGATCCTGCTTGCCGAGGGCGACGTGCCGATCGTCGGCGCGATGGTCATCGCCGAATATCTCGACGAGACGCGCGGCGTACTCAAGCGCGACAAGCGGCTGTTCGCCGAGGATCCGATGGAGCGCGCCGAAATCCGCCGGCTGACCGACTGGTACCTCAACAAGGCGGAAAGCGAGGTTACCCGGCATCTGGTGCGCGAGCGCGTCCTGAAGCCGGTCATGCCGGAAACGGCAGGCGGCGGGTCGCCCGATTCGGCGGCGATCCGCGCCGCCCGCGCCAATATCCGCCAGCACATGAAATACACCAACTGGCTGGCCGGCACCCGTCATTGGCTGGCCGGCAACAAGGTCACCTATGCCGATCTCGCGGCGGCGGCGGCACTGTCGGTGCTCGACTATCTCGGCGAGATCGACTGGCGCGAACACAGCGCCGCGCGCGAATGGTATACAAGGGTGAAATCACGGCCTTCGTTCCGGCCGCTTCTGTCCGACCGGGTGCGCGGCCTGTCGCCGGTGTCACATTATGCGGATCTCGATTTCTGATACGGCAAAGCTGCGCGCGCTCATCGACCGCGAGGCGCGGAACGCCGGCTTCGACGCCGTTGCCGTCACCACGCCCGATGCGATCCCGCAGGCACCAGAGCGGCTGGCCGAATTCGTTACCGACGGCTTTCACGGCTCGATGGGCTGGATTGCCGAAACGCTCGAGCGGCGAGGCAAACCGAGGACGCTTTGGCCAGAGGTCCGCTCGATCATCGTGCTGGCGATGAATTACGGCCCCGACCACGACCCACGCGAGGTGCTGGCGAAGCGCGACCGCGGCGCGATCTCGGCCTATGCGCAGAACCGCGACTATCATGACGTGATGAAAGGCCGGCTGAAGGAGATCGCCGGCAAGATAGTGGCGCGCGCCGGCGGTAACGTGAAAGTGTTTGTCGACACCGCACCGGTGATGGAAAAGCCGCTGGCCGAGGCGGCCGGCCTCGGCTGGCAAGGCAAGCACACCAACCTGGTTAGCCGCGCGCATGGCTCGTGGCTGTTCCTCGGCACCATCTTCACGACGGCCGAGCTGGTGCCGGACGCGCCTGAGAACGATCATTGCGGCTCCTGCCGGGCCTGCCTCGACGCCTGCCCGACCGATGCCTTTCCGGCGCCTTACCGGCTCGATGCGCGGCGCTGCATTTCATACCTCACCATCGAGAACAAAGGACCGATCCCGCATGAGTTCCGGGAAAAGATCGGCAATCGCATCTATGGCTGCGACGACTGCCTGGCCGCCTGCCCGTGGAACAAGTTCGCCCAAGCCGCTTCGGAGGCAAAGCTTGCCGCCCGCGCGGACTTGCGCGAACCGCCGATCGCCGAGCTGCTGCGTCTCGACGACACTGCCTTCCGAACGCTCTTTTCGGGCTCGCCGATCAAGCGCATCGGCCGCGACCGTTTTATCCGCAACGTGCTGATAGCGGCCGGCAATTCCCAGGACTTGTCGCTGGCCGGCGCCGTTCGCGCGCTGCTCGACGACGCCTCGCCCCTGGTTCGCGGAGCCGCGGTATGGGCGCTGTCGCGGCTGGTGCCGGGTCGGGAGTTTGCCGAACGTGCCGCAGCCGCTTTGCAGGCAGAAGATGACGAGGCGGTGAGAGGCGAATGGCTTCTGCCCCTGCCAAAGCCGATCGAGGCGCATACATGACAAAAAAGCAGATTTTCATCTTCGGCGCCGGTTATTCGGGCAAGGCCTTCGCCCGCGCCAACAGGGATGCCGACACAACGATCTTCGGTACAACACGGTCGCTGGAAAAATTCGCGGCGCTGCGGCAAGCCGGTATCGTGCCGCTGCGTTTCGATGGCACGCTGACCTCCGAAATCGGCGATGCCCTGGGGAAGACAACCCATCTCGTCGTCTCGGTCGCGCCGGACGAGGCCGGCGACCCGGTGCTGGGCGCGGCCCGTGAGGAGATCGCGGCCAACATGCCGGAGCTCGGATGGATCGCCTATCTCTCCACCGTCGGCGTCTATGGCGACCATGGCGGCAATTGGGTGGACGAGGCCGCCGAATGCCGGCCAGTATCGAAGCGATCAGCAATGAGGGTTGCCGCCGAGCAGGGTTGGCTGAAACTGGGCCACGACATCGGCCGGCCGGTGGCGATCCTGCGACTTTCCGGCATTTATGGGCCAGGCCGCAACGCAATGGTCAATCTGGAAAACGGCACCGCCCGGCGGTTGGTCAAGCCGGGCCAGGTGTTCAACCGCATCCATTGCGACGACATTGCCGGCGCGCTCTGGCATCTGGCCGAAGGCAATCGCGGCGGCATCTTCAACATCACCGACGACCTGCCGGCGCCGCCGCAGGACGTCGTCGCCTATGCCGCCCAATTGATGGGCATCGAGCCGCCGCCCGAAATTCCGTTCGAGACCGCCCAACTTTCGCCCATGGCGCGGTCTTTTTATGGCGAGAACAAGCGTGTCGCCAACGCGGCAATCAAGGCGGCCGGTTATGGCTTTCGCTTTCCCGACTACCGCTCGGCGCTCGATGCCATGTGGGCGAGCGGCGACTGGCGCGACGGTGAGGCGCGCAGCCCGATGAAACGGTCCTGATCGATACGTTGCGCGGGCTATGGTATGATGCGGTTCAAATCGCGGAGGGGTCCAGCTTGGGGAAAATGTTGAAGCGAGCCTTGCCCGGCAAAACGCTGCCGCTGACGGCAGCACTGGCCGTCGCCAGCTTGGCGGCGCTTGCAACGCAGCCAGGGAGTGCCGAGCAACGGGCAAAGGACCTGTTCGGCGCCAAAAAGCTGCCGGCACTCGCAGCAGCGCAATCGATCGGCTTCTATTCCAAAGGCTGTTTTTCCGGCGGCGTCGCCCTGCCCCTGGACGGCCGGCACTGGGAGGTGATGCGACCGTCGCGCAATCGCCGCTGGGGCCATCCGGCAATGATCGCGCTGATCGAGAAGCTGTCGCGCGATGCCGCCGCCGATGGCTGGCCGGGCCTGTTGATCGGCGACATCTCGCAACCGCGCGGCGGTCCGATGCTGACCGGCCATGCCTCGCACCAGATCGGCCTCGACGCCGACATCTGGCTGACGCCGATGCCCGACCGCAAGCTCTCGGCCGAAGAGCGCGAAAACATCAGCGCTACCTTGATGGTCGACGAAAAGACCCATCTCGTGAAGGACGGGCTGTGGACGCCGATGCATACGCGGCTGTTGAGGCGCGCCGCGAGCTATCCCGAAGTCGAGCGCATCCTGGTCAATCCCGGGATCAAGAAGAAGCTCTGCGACACGGTCAAAGGCGACCGTAGCTGGTTGCGCAAGGTCAGGCCGTTCTGGGGCCACGACTACCACTTCCACATTCGCATCAGCTGCCAGCCTGGGTCACCCGACTGCAAGGCGCAGGAAGCGACGGCGCCGGGCGATGGCTGCGACCAGGCGCTGGCCTGGTGGTTCACCGAGGAGCCGTGGCGTCCCAACAAGAACCCGGACAAGCCGAAGGCACGCGACGTGATGACGATGGCGAACCTGCCCAGGCAATGCCAGTTCGTGCTCGACGCGCCGGCTCCGCCCTCGGCGGAAGCAGTCACCTACTATGGCGACGGCGTGCCGGTTGCGGCCGCACCCGCTCCCGCGGCAGAGCCTTCGCCGCCGCCGACGCTCGCAGCCGGCGCGGCAGCGCTTCCGGCCTCGGCGAACGCCTTTATGGCGACGCCCGAGTTCGGCATTCCGCTGCCGCGGCCACGACCGGGGCACTGATGCGGGCAGCGTGTTCGCTGTCTGCATCCGTGCATCTCCACTTCGAAAACCGATTTCCCTTTTTGCGGTCATGCGCTAGTCAACGAGAGAACGGCGATACGCGTCGGGAACGGACGAGAGCATGCCAGGCGTAAGCGACGACGACACTCTGTTGCGATTTCCGATCCTGATCGGCGACATAGGCGGCACCAATGCGCGCTTCTCGATCGTACTTGACGCGAATTCCGAGGCCGGCGAGCCGACCATCGTTCAAACCGCCAACTTCAATACGATCGACGAGGCGATCCAGTCGGCCGTGCTCGACCGTTCGTCGGTCCGGCCGAATTCAGCTGTGCTGGCGGTGGCCGGCCCTGTCGAGAGTGACGAGATCCCCCTCACCAATTGCCCATGGATCGTCAAGCCGAGACAGATGTTCGCCAGTCTCGGTCTCGGCGACGTCGTGGTGCTCAACGACTTCGAGGCGCAGGCGCTGGCTGTCGTCGCGCTCGGCGAAGAGCACATGGAAAAGATCGGCGGCGACGAGCCGGAACCGAATTCCGGGCGGGTGGTGCTCGGCCCGGGAACCGGGCTCGGCGTCGCCGGGCTGGTTTATGCGCTGCATCACTGGATACCGGTGCCCGGCGAGGGCGGCCATATGGATATCGGGCCGCGCTCGCCGCGTGATTTCGAGGTGTTTCCGCATATCGAGAAGCTCGAGGGTCGCATCTCCGGCGAACAGATCCTGTCAGGACGCGGCCTGGTAAACGCCTACCGGGCGGTGGCCAAAGCGGACGGCAAGCCGTCGCCCTTCACCACGCCCGCCGAGATCACCGCCGCGGCGCTGGCAAAGAACGATCCGGTGGCCGAAGAGGCGCTGTCGATCTTCGTCACCTGTCTGGGGCGCACCGCCGGCGACCTCGCTCTGGTGTTCATGAGCCGCAGCGGTGTTTTCCTCACTGGCGGCATCGCGCAAAAAATCCTGCCGGCGCTGCGGACCGGCAGTTTCCGCGCTGCCTTCGAGGACAAGGCGCCGCACAGCGCCTTGATGCGCAGCATGCCGGTCTACGTCATCACCCATCCGCTGGCAGCGCTTTTAGGGCTGGCCGCCTATGCCAGAAATCCGTCGCTGTTCGGCGTGCAGACGGCGGGGCGACGCTGGCGGGTTTAGGACACAAGCTGCGCCGCGACGAAGTTTCGCCGTCCCCGGCCATAGGCAAGCCGCCATTGGGGCGTTAAGAGGTTGCCGAATTGCAGCCCGGCCGAACCGAAACCACAAAGCGCTCAAACGTGACACTTCCAGCACCAACCAAAGGGAAAGTCCGTCCCAGCGAGATCGTGGCTGTTATCCGCCGCATCATCGCCGAGAACAGCCGCGATTATCGCTGGTACTATGCTCTTGCCGTGCTGTGCCTGGTGACGATCGCGGCGACGACCGCCTTCACAGCCTGGATCATGAAGGATGTCATCGATCAGATCTTCTACCAACGGCGCGGCGATCTTATCGCGCTGATCAGCGTCTCGATCCTGGCCGCCTTCATGCTGCGCGGGCTGGCCAGCTACGGCCAGGCGGTGATGCTGGCCAAAATCGGCAACAATCTGGTGGCGCGCTATCAACGCCGCATCTTCGACCACCTGATGAAGCTCGGCGTCGGCTTCTTCAACGACACCCGCTCGGGCCGGCTCGCCGCGCAGATCAACGAGAACGTCAACGGCATCCGCGATCTCCTGTCGATGACGCTGACATCGCTGGCGCGCGATGCGGTATCGCTTGTCGCGCTGGTCGGCGTCATGATCTGGCAGGACCCGATGCTCTCCGCGATGTCGCTGCTGATCGGCCCGCCTTTGATCTACAGTGTCACCTATCTGATGCGCCGGGTGCGTCGCATCACCCGTGAATCGGTGCAGATCAACTCGCGGCTGATCGGCGCCATGCAGGAAGCAACGCAAGGCATCGCCATCGTCAAGGCCTTCACCCTGGAAGACGAGCTGTCGCGCCGCATCGGCGGCCTCGTCGCGGGCGCCGAGCAGCGGGCAAACAAGATCGCCCGCGTCTCGGAACGGCTGACGCCGATCTCCGAAATGCTGGCCGGCTTCGCCGTCGCCGGCGTCATCGCCTATTCCGGCTACCGGGCGACCGTCGGCGGCCAGCCGCCGGGCGCGGTGTTTGCCTTCATCACCGCCCTGCTGCTTGCCTATGACCCCGCCAGGCGGCTGGCGCGCATGCAGGTCGGCATGGAAAAGTCGCTGGTCAATGCGCGCATGATCTATGAGCTTCTCGACCTCGAGCCGCAGCAGGGTGACGTGCCGGGAGCCGCCGAGGCGAAATTCACCTCTGGCGAAGTGCGCTTCAACAACGTGTCCTTTCGCTATGTCGAAGAAGCGCCGGTCCTGCAGGATTTGAGCTTTGTCGCCGCCGCCGGCAAGGTGACCGCCATCGTCGGCGCCTCGGGCGCCGGCAAGACGACGCTGGTTGCGCTGCTGCAGCGCTTCTACGACGTCGAGTCGGGCAGCATCGAAATCGACGGTCAGGACATTTCAAAGGTCACCAAGCATTCGCTGCGCGGCTCGATCGCTTATGTTTCGCAGCAGCCCTATCTGTTCGAAGGCACCATCCGCGACAACATCCGCTACGGACGTCTGAGCGCCACCGACGCCGAGATTGAACGCGCCGCGCAACAGGCCGCGGCCGACGATTTCATCCGCCAGCAGCCGCAAGGCTACGACACACCGGTCGGCGAGAACGGCGTGACGCTGTCGGGCGGCCAGCGCCAGCGTGTATCGATTGCACGCGCCATCGTTCGGCAGGCGCCGATTCTGCTGCTCGATGAAGCCACCTCGGCGCTCGACAACGAGGCCGAGGCCCGCGTCCAGGAGGCGCTGACCCATGTCATGGAAGGGCGCACCACCATCGTCATCGCGCACCGGCTGTCGACGGTGGTCAATGCCGACCATATCATCGTGCTGGAGCAGGGCCGGCTGGTCGAACAGGGCACGCATGCCTCGTTGATGGCCGACCCGCACAGCGTCTATGCGCGGTTCCACCGGGTGCAGGGCAGGAAAGGGCTGGGGCTTGTCGATGACGCCAAGCCAATCCAGACTGCGGCGCAAAATGGTCACGCGAAACAGGCGGCCGGGAGACATGCATGAGCGACACACCGACCGTCAACATCAATGAAACGGGGGAAATGGGCCTGGTGGTGGTGGGCGCGGCCGGCCGCATGGGCCAGGCGCTGATCCGCGCCATCCACACGATACCGGGTGCCCGCGTCGCCGGCGCCATCGAGCGGGCCGGCTCGCCCCATATCGGCAAGGATGCCGGCGAGCTGGCCGGCGTCGGCAGGCTCGAGGTGGCAATCGGCGACGATCCGCTGCCGGCCTTCGCCAAGGCCGACGGCGTGCTCGATTTCACCACGCCGGCGGCGACCGTCGAATTCGCCGGCTACGCCGCGCAGGCGCGCATCGCCCATATCATCGGCACAACCGGCTGCTCGGCCGAAGACAATGCCAGGATCGCGGCGGCGGCACGGCACGCGACGATCGTCAAGTCAGGCAATATGAGCCTCGGCGTCAATCTGCTGGCAGTGCTGGTTGAGCAGGCGGCGCGCGCGCTCGACGCCGACGATTTCGACATCGAGATCCTGGAAATGCACCACCGGCACAAGGTCGATGCGCCGTCGGGCACGGCGCTGCTGCTCGGCGAAGCCGCCGCTGCCGGGCGCGGGGTAGCACTTGCCGGCAACGATGTTCGCGTGCGCGACGGCCATACCGGCGTGCGCAAGAGCGGCTCGATTGGTTTCGCCAGCTTGCGTGGCGGCTCGGTGGTCGGCGATCACAGTGTGGTGCTGGCCGGTACCGGCGAGCGCATCACGCTCGCCCACCACGCCGAAGACCGGGCAATCTTTGCCCGCGGCGCGGTCAAGGCAGCCCTGTGGGCGCGCGGCCGCAAGCCGGGCCTCTATTCGATGCGGGACGTGCTCGGCCTGACAAGCTGATCCACAGACTTGGCTGATCCACAAGATTAGCCGATTCACAAAATTTGAAGGAGCAAATATGTCGAGAACTCTCGTGCTCGTGCGCCACGGCCAGAGCGAATGGAACCTGAAGAACCTGTTTACCGGCTGGCGCGACGTCGACCTGACCGAACTGGGCCATGCCGAGGCCAAGGCGGCCGGCGCCAAGCTCAGGGCGCGCGGCATGAAATTCGACATCGCCTTCACGTCGTCGCTGATCCGGGCGCAGAAGACCTGCCAGCATATTCTCGACGCCGTTGGCCAGAGCGAGCTCGAGACCATCCGCGACCAGGCGCTGAACGAGCGCGACTATGGCGATCTCTCTGGCCTCAACAAGGATGATGCGCGCAAGAAATGGGGCGAGGAGCAGGTGCATATATGGCGCCGCTCCTACGACGTGGCGCCGCCCGGCGGTGAAAGCCTGAAAGACACCGGCGCGCGCGTCTGGCCCTATTACCTGCACGATCTGCAGCCGCATGTGCTGCGCGGCGGCACGGTGCTGGTGGCGGCGCACGGCAATTCGCTGCGCGCCCTGATCATGGCGCTGGACGGCAAATCGGGCGAGGAGATCGTCAAGCTCGAGCTCGGCACCGGCGTGCCGGTCATATACACGCTCAACGCCGATTCGACGGTGGCATCGAAGGAAGTGCTGGAAGGCTGAGGCGAAGAAGGAACGCGGCTTTCAAAAAAGCGCGTTGACACTCATCCCTCGCCCGCTTAATGAGCGCGCACCAGCCCAGATGGCGGAATTGGTAGACGCGCACGGTTCAGGTCCGTGTTCCGCAAGGAGTGGAGGTTCGAGTCCTCTTCTGGGCACCAAATTCCTGTTTCGAACTTTTGATAGGGTTCAGAAACCCCAAGAAAAGCCCGGTTTTGCCGGGCTTTTTTGTATCCAATAATTGTCGGCCCGGGCTAGGCAGCGATCTGTCGTTGCGACAGCGCATCAGCGGAAGGATTTCGCCCGAGATTGCTCTGGTGGTCTTTTGCCGTTTGGCGTTGGTCTCGACGGTCATGCACGCACATCCGTAGCCATGGCCCGAACCGGGCACATTGGTCTCGACGAATTGCCGCTTGTCAAAGGCCGGCACATTGTCGATGCCGCCACAGGCTCCCTTTGGACATCGCACAGTGGACCGTCGATGAAATCGCCGTTGAGCAAATTGTCCGCACTGCCCTTGCGCGCCTCGCATCCTTTCATACCCGGCGGCGACGCCACGCTCGTCGCCGGCGTCATCGTGATCAGATCAGCTGTGGCGTGTGTCAGTTCGCGGCCGGAACAGGGCAACTCATGTCGCCCTCCTGGCATTTCAGATAGCCTTCGAAATCTTTGGCACGGGATTGCGTAAGGCCGTCCATGCACTGCGCGATGAGCATTGGCATCATGCTTCCTCCGGCCGCTCCCGCGGTCTGGAAACTGCACTCCGCGTCGCGAAACTTGCCCCAATCGCGCTGTGCCTGAACAAGCAGCTTCTTGGTATCCGCATCGTCCTTCAGGCGAGCTTCGATCTGCTTGTAAAGCTCATTGAGCTTCTTGTCGGATTTCTGAAACTCGGCACCGAAGCACTGGTTCATGGTGGCCTGATCCTTGGCATCGGCGCACTTGTCCTTGGCGAAGGCGAAAGTCGGCATGGCCGGAACCACGGCAGCAATCAGTATTGCGGTTTTCATCGATTTCCCTTTCCGGTTGCAGTCAAGCTCTTAAGTTGCTCAGCCCCGCCCCATGTTCTCTTCAGCTGTCCGTCATTGCCACGGTCAGCCGTGCCCATGGCCTGATTATCTGGTTTTCGTTGGATCAGCTTTGTCTCCTTCGGAGACCGTGACGCGACTTCCGTCACGCCGGAATAGTTGTTCTCCTCATGCGCCAACGGCGTCGGCGGCAAATCTCCACCGATCACCATCATTCCGTAACTTGCTCGGCAAAACACTTTGCCAGATCTTGCGGCGCTCCGAGCTTCTTCGCCCAGGATACCAGTTCAGGTTTTTCCGACGGCTCGGCATAGCCGCCCCAGACGTCGCGGAACTGCTTTTTTCCATCGACCGTCTGGAAGAACATCACACCGTCGTCGCTCACCGGCGTGGAGACGTAAGCGGCGCTCCAGTTGCCGTTCTCCATGATCGTGATGAACTTCACCCGAGCGGGCTTGACCTTGTTGTTCAACGCCGAGGCGACGAGAGATGCATATTCCTGCTTGCGCGCCGTCGTCGCTTCGACCTTTATGCCGTCGCAGGCGCTACCCGCAGCGAAAGCGGATGTCAGCGTCATTCCCAGCCCCGTGAGGCCAACCATAACGATTTTGGCATGTCGCCGGACTAGGCCGCTGAATTCAGACATAATTGGCTTCCTCTTTTTCGCCCCGGAGTCCCTTATTCGGAATCGTCATCGCCCGACGAATTGTCATCGTCCGGTGTATCGACCTCGCAGCCGATGCCGCGGCAGCCTTGGTAGTTGCCTTGCGTATCGAAGTTCGGATTGCCCTCCTTGTCGTACTGCGGTCTGTCGTCGATGCTTTGATCCCCGTCATCAGGATCGTCGACTTTACATCCGAGCCCATGGCAGCCGATGTAACGGCCCCTGGTATCGAAGTTGGGATTGCCGTTCCTGTCGAACTGCGGCCGGTCATCAATCTTTCGGCCGCCTTTGTGGGACGGATCAACCAGGCAGCCCTTTCCGCGACAATCATCGTAATCGTCGGTGGTACAACCGGCGATCGCCATCACAGCAGTGGCCAAGGCCGCACAGATTACGAATTTCATGGTTCATTCCTCCGACTGGCTGGCGGACATCGTCGATGTCGGAAGACCGTTGCAGGCGGCGATCCCCGCCTTTGCCGCGGAGTCTGGCGCCAATCGGAGGAGGGCAAAGCTTCGCCGGCCATCGAACGAGAGCCAGGCTGTCGGCGACGCATTCGACGACTTAGCCGATGGTTGCCGCAATCTCTAACGTCGGAGGGAACGCTCCCGGCGGGGGCCGCCGCATTAGCGAATGTCAATATTCCTCTCCATGCTTAGTGCCCCGTCCGCCCAAGCATGTTTCAACAATCCGCTGACGCGGTTGTGCTTCCAAGAAATTGCATCCGAGTCCGCCTGTGACAAGGACAAATCCCAATATCGCAGGATTGAATTTGGCAGATGCTTAATATTTCGGAATCAGCACCGGTTATCTTAGCAGACGCTGAAACATGCATCTGCCGCAAGATTACGGAACATTCCATTAGCTTTGTTTCTCATTGATACAAGTATACTCCATAGCGTTGTGACTTTTCGCCTGCTCTACGAAAAAAACGCGACGAGACCGTTTCTTATAAGATCGCCCTAATCGCGATCTATCATGGTATTTTTTTTCGAACCCAGCCCAACCCGTTGCGAGGGCCAAAAGAAACGCCGCCCCTTTGCCGACTTTTCGTACTGGCCGTCGGGCCAAGCGACGGCAAACATTCTCAAGGTCAGCCTGACGATGCGCCTTGGCTGCGGACATGACGATGTTTCGTGGCGCCAGCCGCGATGAGCGGTTTAGAGAGCCGGACGAACCACGCCTTGTCTCACCCCAGCCCGATCCGCTTGGCGCCTTGCCGGAACAGCGCCTCGGCGTCCGGCTCGAAGCGAAAGGTGCCGATGAAATCGTCGGCGCAGTAGTTCGGCAGCATCTTGCGCAGCGCAGCGGCGAAACTTCGTGCCTCGCTCAGCCGCCCCGCCAGCGCAAGGCAATGCGCGGCAATCGCCAGGATGATGGCATGGGCGTTGGGACGGGCGGCTGCTTTCAGCGCCCATTCGGCGGCTTCATCGAACTGGCCAAGCCGGACATGCGACATCGCCCTGGCGCCCAACATGCCGAACAGCAGCGGATCGAAGGGACTCAGATGCCTGGAATGGTCGGACGAGCCGATCGCGGCCTGCGGGTCGCCGGACTGCGAATGGACGAACGACAGCGCATAGTGGCCGAGCGCGAAATTCGGGCTGAGGTCTACGGCGCGTTCGAGCTCGATGAGGGAGCCGTCCTGTTCGCCGCGCAGCCACAGCGCCCGCCCCATGGCCCAGTGAGCGGCCGGATTGTGATCGTCGACGAGCAGGCTCTGGCCGGCTGCCTCGAAGGCCAGGGCGCTTTCCTGGTCGCGGTCGCCCCAACGCTGGAAGGCATTTTGCCAATGGGTGAAGGAGAGGCCGGCATAGGCGCGGGCGAAGGTCGGATCGAGCTTCAAGGCCGTGTCGAAGAAATGCCGGGCCTGCTCGTTTTCCGTGCGGGTGAAGCGATACATGTGCCAGAGGCCGCGATGGTAGGCTTCCCAGGCGTTCAGCGAATTGGGCGCCTTCAGCATGGCGCGGTTGCGCTCGACGGTTTCGATCTCGGCCGAGATCGACGAGACGATGCTGTTGCCGATGTCGTCGAGCACGGTAAAGATGTCGTCCGGTCTGCGCTCGAACGTCTCGGCCCAGACGATCCTGGCCGTGCGCACCTCGACAAGTTCCACGCTGACCACGACGCGGGCTGCCTGGCTGCGTACCGTGCCGGTGGCGACATAGTCGACGTTGAGCCGGCGACCGGCGTCCTCCGGCGCAATGTTTTTTTCGGCAAGCGCAAACACCGAGCCGCGCGCGATGACGAAAAAGTCCCTGAGCTTGGCCAGGCGGGTGATGATGTCGTGGGTGAGGCCGTCGGCCAATCCACCGCGCGGGCCGCCGACAGCCGCCTCTTCGGCAAACGGCATCACGGCGAGCGAAGCCTTCTGCGATGCAGCAGTATCGGAACGGGGAGGCACAATTGACGCGTGGGGGGCCGCGGGTACGAGTGAAGGTCGCGCCCAGGGCGCTGCTGCAGGTCGTTCGCCGCGGATCGTCCGCCATGCCTCACGAACGGCTCCGAAATCCAGATCCTCTGAAGCAAACAGCCGCGCCGCGGAAGCGAGATGTTCCTCGCCCGCGCCAAACTGGCCGCGCTGCGCCAGCCTTTTCAGAAGAGCCACATGCGCGCGCCCGTCGAACGGAGCGAGTTCCAGCCATTTGTCCAGATGCGAGGACATTTCGTCGGCATCCGCCGGAAGCTTGTTGACGAGGTGTTCCAGGATTGCGGCGTGCCAGGAGCTGAAGCGGCGGCGCTGAGCGATCAGCCAACCGTTGAAATGCGGGCTGCGGTCGATCTCCAACCCATCGAGAAAATCGCCGGCGAACATTCCGGAAAGAGCCTGCAGCCGCTCCAGACCGAGCGTCTCAACGCCCTTGGCGGCGGTCGAGGCTATCTCGACAGCGTCGACGGAAGCACCTTTCAGATCAAGCGCGATCGTGTCGCCTGGTGTCTCGACCCTGCGATGGTGCGGTTCATCGAGGATGCCTCTAAGCTTGCTCAGGCACCAGCGAAGCTCGCCGCGCGGGTCGTTCGGCACATCCCACAAAAGCTCGCAGAGGCGGCTGCGGCCGACCGGATGCGGCGCCAGCGCCAGATAGGCGAGCAGCGCACGCAGCTTGCGCGATTTTGGGAGCTGGATGATGATGCCGTTGCGTGCGATCGTCAGCGGTCCGAGCAGACGCACGGAAAGACCGGCCATCTCGCCGCCGAGGCTCGATCGGGCGGATTCCACGTAAGTTTCCACGCCTGCTCCCACGCTGGCCAGTCGGCCTTTGTTTTATCACCAAACGTGACACGGTGCATCCGGCAGCGAATTCCCGCGCCGGATGCTGGCATTGCCGGGAGGCAGATGTAGCGCGGCAAGGTCTCGAAACCTCGCCGCCCAAGCCACCGGTCTGTAACCGGCCCGTGACGACAAGAGACAACGACAACGCGAGGAGATCGACATGTTGCATCAACAGAAAATCAGAACCACCACCGGGCGCGGCCGTCTGTTCGACAGCATTCTCGACACGGTCGGCGATACGCCGGTGATCCGCATCAATAATCTCGGACCGGACCATGCCACGATCTATGTGAAGGCCGAGTTCTTCAATCCCGCCGCCTCGGTAAAGGACAGGCTGGCACTCAACATCATCGAGGAGGGCGAGCGCAGCGGCGCCTTGAAGCCGGGCCAGACCGTGGTCGAGGCGACCAGCGGCAACACCGGCATCGGCCTTGCCATGGTTTGCGCCCAGAAGGGCTATCCGCTGGTGGTGACGATGGCCGACAGTTTTTCCATTGAACGCCGCAAGCTGATGCGCATGCTGGGCGCCAAGGTGGTGCTGACGCCGCGCGCCCAGAAGGGTTTCGGCATGTACACGAAGGCGGTGGAGCTGGCCGAGGCCAATGGCTGGTTCCTTGCCCGCCAGTTCGAGACCAAGGCCAATGCCGCCATTCACGAAGCGACCACGGCGCGCGAGATCATCAACGATTTCGCCGGCTCGCGGCTCGACTGTTTCGTCACCGGCTATGGCACGGGCGGCACCGTCGCCGGCGTCGGACGCGTGCTGCGCCGCGAGCGGCCGGAGACCCGGATCGTGCTCGCCGAACCGGCCAATGCGCAGCTTATCGGCAGCGGCAAGCCGCAGCAGCGCGGCGCCGGCGGCGCGCCTGCCGCCAGCCATCCAGCGTTCGAGCCGCATCCGATCCAGGGCTGGACGCCCGACTTCATTCCGGACGTGCTGCAGGAGGCGATCGACACAAGCCTCTACGACGAGGTGGTGCCGATTGCCGGGCCCGAGGGCATGAAATGGGCCAAGGCGCTGGCACAGAAGGAAGGGATTTTCACCGGCATCTCTGGCGGCGCGACCTTCGCGGTGGCGCGGCAGATCGCGGAAAAGGCGGTGCCCGGCTCGGTGATCCTGTGCATGCTTCCCGACACCGGCGAACGTTACATGACCACGCCGCTGTTCGACGGCATCGAAGCGGAGATGGACGCCGAGGAGACCGCGCTTTCGCAGTCGACACCCGGCTGCCAGTTTCCGGCGTGACGGCGGCACATCGGGAGCGGCCTGCATGGACACGAAACCTGGATTGGCCGTCACGGCCAGCGAGGAAACGCTTGACCCCTCGAACTGGGACGATGTGCAGGTCCTGTCGCATCGGATCGTCGACGATGCCGTCGCTTACCTGCGCGATGTCAGAGAGCGTCCGGTGTGGCAGGAGATGCCGGTCGATGTGAGGACCTTCTTCACATCGCCGCTGCCGCGTTCGCCGGCGCCGCTGGCAGAAATCTATGGCGACGTCACCAGGAGCCTGATGCCCTATCCGATGGGCAATATCCATCCGCGCTTCTGGTCCTGGTATATGGGTTCGAGCAATTTCACCGGCGCGCTCGGCGATTTCCTGGCGGCGATCCAGGGCTCCAACCTCGGCGGCGGCAATCATGCCGCCGCGCTGATGGACAACCAGGTCGTCGACTGGTGCAAGGAAATGATGGGCTTTCCGCAATCGGCCAGCGGCACACTGGTCTGCGGCGGCTCGATGGCCAACATCATCGGTCTGACCGTGGCGCGCAACGCCAAGGCCGGCATCGACATACGCGAGCACGGCGTTGCCGGCATCGACAAGCCACTGCGTTTCTACGGCTCCGACCAGCTTCACTCCTGCCATCGCAAGGCGATGGAGGCGCTCGGCCTCGGCAACCGGGCGCTGCGCCGCATCCCGAGCGATGCCGGGCTGCGGATCGACATCGCTGCGTTGCGGGCGGCGATCGCCGAGGACCGTGACGCCGGTTTCAAGCCGGCCTGCGTAATCGGTACGGCCGGCACGGTGAACACCGGCGCAATCGACGATCTGCAAGCGCTGGCCGACCTGGCGGCAAAAGAGGATCTGTGGTTTCACGTCGATGGCTGCATCGGCGCCTTGCTTGCGATTGCGCCGGACAATTCGCATCGCGTTGCCGGCATCGAGCACGCCCACTCAATCGCGCTCGATCCGCATAAATGGCTGCACGCGCCCTTCGAGGTCGGCTGCGCGCTTCCGGGCGCTGAAGGTGTGGATGGCGCTGAGAGAACATGGCATCGAAAAGTTCGGCCGGCTGATCGACCAGAACATCGCGCAAGGGCATTATCTCGGTCAGCTGATCGAGGCCGAACCGGCGCTCGAGCTGGTGGCGCCGGTGAACATTAACATCGTCTGCTTTCGTTATCGCGCCGATGGGTTGGACGCTGAGCGCCTGAAAGCGCTCAATACCGAGATCATGCTGAGGCTGCAGGAAGAAGGCATCGCCGCCATTTCCGACACGACGGTGCATGGCCAACATTGCCTCAGGGTCGCCATCAACAACCACCGTACCCGGCGCGACGATCTGGACCTGCTGGTGCGGGAAACGGTGCGCCTCGGGCGGGAGATTTCAAGGGCGGGCACCGCCGGGTGACGCTGGCTTCCGCTGCCTTGCGCGCCGGCCTTCCGTCGGGCGGCACGAGTCACGCCTCGAGCCAGACCTTCTCGAAATGCTGCTCGAGCGACTGGTGCTGCTCGCAGCCATGGACGCCCTTGCGGTAGGTGCGGTAGACCGAGCGCCAGTAGGGCTGGATGATGATGCCGGAATCGCGGAGATTCTGCTCGATCTTTGCCATGATCTCCTTGCGGGCGCCTGCATCGGGCATCGCCAGCGCCTTGTCGAGCAGGCTGTCGAATTCCGGATTGGCGTAGGCGCTCTCGTTCCAGGCGGCGCCCGATTTGTAGGCCAGCGCCAGCACCTGCACGCCCAGCGGCCGGCCGAGCCATTCGGTGCAGGAGAACGGATATTTGCTCCAGTCGTTCCAGAAGGTGGCGGCCGGCAGCACCGTGCGCTTGATCTTCAGCCCAGCCTCGCGCATCTGCGCTGCGATGGCGTCGCCGGTGGTCTTTTGCCAGTCGACGTCGACCGAAATGAGCTCGTATTCGTGATCGGCCTTGCCGGCCTCGGCGAGCAGGGCCTTGGCTTGATCGATGTTGCGCACGGCTGGGCCGATATCGGCATATTCGGGATGCATCGGCCCGACATGATGGTTCTCGGCCGGCTTGCCGCGGTTGTCCATGCCGATCTTCAGCACAGCGGCGTTGTCGACGGCGAGCTGGGCGGCGCGGCGCACCTTGATGTCGTCATAGGGCGGATTGGCGACATTGAAACGCGCGACGATCGTCGAGCCGGTGGCGATCTCGGAATTGCTCAGGCCCATCGAGTCGGTCTGCGCAACCGTGTCGGAGGCGGTTTCGTGGTCGGTGTCGATCTCGCCCGATTCGAAGGCCGACAGCATGGCGTTGGGGTCGGAGCCGTAGTCGACCCATTTGATGCCGTCGAGGTAGAATTCGCCCTTCCACCATGGCTTGTCCTTGCGGCGGACTTCGGCGCCGACCTCGGCGTCCCATGCCACGAGTTCGCACGGCCCGGTGGTGATCGCCAATGCCTTCAGCGGGTCGCCGTCGCCTTCATAGCTGCGGTGCATGATCAACGCCGGATAGTCGGCCATGCCGGCAATCAGCGAGATGTCGGGCTTGGGCAAATTGAGCCGCACGGTGAAGTCGTCGACGCGTTCGATGCCGCCGTCGACGGCTTTCTTGGTGTCCGCGTTGACCAGCGCGCCCATCCGCGCGGCGACAGAATTGCCGGCGACGGACGCATCGCACCAGCGCGTCAGATTGTGAATGACATCGTCGGCGTTGAAGGTGTCGCCATTCGACCAGTTGACGCCTTTGCGGACATGCAGCGTCAGCACGCGGGCATCGTCGCTGGTCTCCCAGCTCTCGAGCAGCCATGGCTCGAAGGTGAAGTCGCGGTTCCAGCGCACCAGATATTCGTTACACTGGCGGGCGACGTTGGACATCTCGACGCCGTCGAAGGTGCGCGGATCCTTCCAGCCCTTGACGTTCATGGCAACGCGCAAGACGCCGCCGCGCTTCGCCTCCTCGGCCCTGGCCGGTGACGGAGCAAGCCCGCCAAGCGCCAGCGCGCCGGCAGCGCTGACACCAAACGCGGCCATGGTGGCGAGATATTCGCGCCGGTTCATCTGGCCCTTCTTGAAGCCGTCGGCGACGGGCGCGGCCTGCGGATGCAATTTCCGATCGGTCAGCATGAATTTCATCGTCGTTCCCTCTTTGTTGGGCGCCTCCGACCGACCGCGCCGCGGGGGTGGATGCGTTTCGCAGGGGCGCCTTACGTGAGGTGATGATAATGCTGGCCTGAGCGGGCAAGTGTTCGGGTTTCCGCAGTTGTTGTGCGCTGTTCCGCAGTGGGGAGCTTGAGGAGAGAGGATTTCTGCGCTTGCCTGGCCGGCATGAGAGCCGCACTCCGCCGTCACTCCGGCCACTTACCCCCGCCCAGCGCGGCTATAGCCGCGACGATGCGATCAAAGGCCTCGCTGGCGCGCGGCACGGTCTTGCGGGCGCGCAGGAAACTGTGCACGAGGCGCGGCTCCTCGCGCCACCATGCCTTACCGCCGGCGGCAAGGATGCGGTCGCGATAGGTCTGGCCGTCCGATGACAGCGGATCGCATTGCGCGGTGACGATGACCGTCGGCGGCAGGCCGGAGAAGTCGCTATCGTTAAGTGGCGAAAATGTCGGGTCGTCCGGCGACTGCCCCTTCGCTGCCCGGATATGGCGGTAGAATTCGACGTCCCGCAACGTCAGCAGCGGTGCCTCGGCGTGCTCGATATAGGAGCCGGTGCGCGCTTTGCCGTCCAGCTCTGGGCCGTCTAGCTCGTCACCGCCCAATTCGGGATAGATCAGCACCTGGCCGATCGCGCGGCGAGGATGGCGGCGCGTCGCCTGCGCCACTGCTGCGGCCAGGTTGCCGCCGGCGCTCTCGCCGCAGAGCACGATCGGCAGGCCGGTCGTCGCCGCAGCCCATTCGAACACCGCCAGCGCATCCTCGAAGGCCGCCGGATGCAGATGTTCAGGCGCCAGCCGGTAGTCGGCGGACAGAACCGCAAAGCCGGTGCCGGCGCAGATCTCGGCGCAGATGTCGTCATGGCTGTCGAGCCCGCCAAGCACGAAACCGCCGCCGTGATAATAGACGACCATCGCCTGCGGCGCCGTTCCCGCCATATGGTAACGCCGGACCGGGATCGCACGGTCGCCGACGCTGCTGTCGCTGGCCTTGACGCCGGGTGGATAGGGCTCGCGAAACGCCCGGCACATGGCATCATAGACCGCCCGCTGCCTGTCGATCGGCATGTAGACGATTTCGGGCGGATACCACTCGTTGACCCGATCGATATAGGCCCACAGCTCCGGATCGAGCAGCGTCAGGTATTTTCCGCGGTCTGTCGTTTCGGGTCGCTCGGCTTCGGTGACCATCGCGGCGCGATCCCGCTCAGAGCTCGGCGTAGAGCCGGGCGGCGTTTTCGTAGCTGAAACGCAGCGGCACCGAGCCCTCGACCTGCCAGGCATCGACCGTCTCGCCGGCCAGCAGCCGGCAGGCGGCCGCGGTGGTGGTGACGGCACCGCCATAGAGCCGGTTGGCGAGGTTGAGGATGGCCGTCTGGTGCATCGCCGTGCTGCCGCTGCCGCAAGCATCCTTGACCAGCAGCACGCGAAACCCGAGCGCCACCGCATCTTTGACGGTGGCATCGATGCAGGCCTCGGTCCAGACGCCGGCAACGACCAGCCATTCGATGCCGTCGGCCTTGAGCCGCCCGGCGGCAGGCCCTCCACCAAAGGCGCTGGCCTGCGTCTTGACCATCATCGTCTCGCCGGCTGCAGGCGCCACTTCCGGACAGATCGCCGTCAGCGGATCGTCCTTGTCGGAAAAGGCCGACTTGCCGTTGGTCTCGACCGGGTGGAACGGCCGTGCTGTGGCGACATCGACGACATAGGCCCAGTGATACAACGGCACATGATTGGCCCGTGCCGCTGCCTGCAGGCGCTGTACGTTGGCGAGGATATCGCCATAGCCTTCGACCAGATAGCGCTTGTCCCGCCGATGCTCCTCCTGGAGATCGATGAACACCGCCGCCGCCTTGCCGGACTTGATCGAGATCGGGCTTTTCATGCAAAACTGCCTGTCAGCACTCAAACTTGCCTGTCAAGGAACTCGTCCTCATAAGGGAACCGCGACAGAAGCTCGGTGCCGGTCTCGGTGATCAGGATCTCGTCCTCCAGCTTGACGCCCTCGCGACCGCCCTTCTCGCCGATATAGCTCTCGACGCTGACCACCATGCCGGGCACGATGACCCCGTCGCGGCCATAGGTCTCGTAGTCCATGGCATGCGCGATGAACGGCGTCTCGCCATGCATGCCGACGCCGTGCATGACCGAGGTGTAGCGCTGGTCGACGAAGCGGTCAGGAATTTTCCAGGCCTTTTCGGCAATCTCGCGAAACGCCATGCCCGGCTTGACGACCCCGATATTGTGCTGAACCTGGTCGTGCGCCATCTTGTAGAGCGACTTCTGGTAATCCGTCGGCCTGCCCGGGCCGCAGCGGAAGGTGCGCGAGAAGTCCGAATAATAGCCGTAGCAGCCGATCGTGTCGGTATCGAGCGCCAAGAGCTCGCCCGGCCTGATCTTGCGGCCGCTCGCTTCGTTGAACCAAGGATTGGTGCGCTGGCCCGAGGTCAGCAAACGGGTTTCGATGAACTCGCCGCCTTGGCGGATCACCTCGCCATACATGATGGCGAACAGCTCGTTTTCGGAAACGCCGGGCTTGATCGCCTCGCGCACGGCATAGACGGCGGCCTCGGCGCCGGCCATCGACACCTGCAGGCATTTTACTTCCTCGGGTGTCTTGACCGCACGCACCGCCAAAATCTCGCCCTGGCAATCGCGGACGTCGCAGCCGCGCTTTTCGAGCGCCAGCGCCTGCAGATGGCTGCAGCGGTCGAGGCCGAGCTTCATCGAGCCGCCGCCATGCGCCTTGAGCAAATCGGCGATCTCGTCGGCGAAGGGACCCGCGGTTTCGTCGTCGCGGCCCGACACTGAAGACCATACCAGCTTGGACGGACGCGCCTCGTCGATCGTGTCGAGCACCATCGAGACATGGTAGCTCTGCGGATATTCGAACAGCACGATCGGCCCTTCGGTGGGGATGAAGAAGTAGCGCGTCGAGTTGCGCAGGAAATAGCCGAACATGTTGCGCGAACCGGTGGCGTAACGCTGGTTGTAGGGGTCGAACAGGACGACGCCGCCATAGCCGGCCTCGCGCATCCAGGCACGCAGCCTGGCAAGGCGCCCCTTGCGCAGCGCGTCGGCGTCGATGAAGGACGGCTCGGTATCGGACAGCCACATGCCGCCGGCCGGATCGGCCGCCGCCGGATGGCGCATGCGGTCCTTGAAGTCGACGTCCTCGGTGCTGTCGGGGTCAAAAACGACAATGCTCATGGGTGCCTCCTGGAAGCGGCGACGATGAGCCATGCGTTGCGCAGAGGCTGTGCGGAATCCCGCAGGTGTTGTGCCGGATGCCGCTAGGCGGCAGCCCCCTTCAATTACCTCGGCGATTGACTGTGAGCCCGAACGTTTTCGTCATCCTAGGGCGGAGCAAGGAGCGAAGCGACGCAGCGCAGACCCTAGGATCCATGCCGTGACATTGGTCGTAGAATGCGGCGGAATGGCGCTTGTGCGCGCATCGATGCTCGCTACCCTGAAACCATGACGGGCTACGTTTACATGACCGCAAGCCAGAAGCGCGGCACGATCTATATCGGAGTTACGAATGATCTCGGCCGCCGCATGCCGGAGCACAAATCCGGCGAGGGCTCGCGGTTCACCAGCCGCTACGGTGTGCAGCGTCTGGTCTGGTATGAGGAACATTTCGACATTGTCGACGCCATCCAGCGCGAGAAGTCGCTGAAGCGCTGGCCACGCCGATGGAAGATCGAGCTGATCGAGAAGACCAATCCGGAATGGTTCGAGCTTTTTCGCGGGACGGGGTGGTAGCATTCGGTTCTGGTCCGCAGGAGCACTGCCGCGAGGTAACGGCATGGATCCCAGGGTCTGCGCCGCGTCGCTTCGCTCCTTGCTCCGCCTTGGGATGACGAACGGAGGGGTGTTCGGCCAATCTCCGACGTTTGCGGCTTGCAGAAGCCCCTAATGCCTGCGCATCACCTTCGGCGCATGCCCATGCTCTTCCCTGAAGGCGCGGGCAAAGCTCGACATTGAGGCAAAGCCGCAGGCGAGCGCCACGTCGCGCACCATCAGCGTCGAATGCGCCAAAAGATCGGCGGCACGCTTCAGCCGCAGCCGGCGGTAGTAGCCGTTGGGCGAAATGCTGAGCTCGGAGCGAAAATTGCGTTCGAGCTTGTCGGAGGAGACGCCAAGCCTATTCGCCAGCTCCGCCATGCCGAGCCGTTCCTCCACCGCATCCTCCATGATGGCGATGGCCGACAGCACCAGTTCGTTCTGCACGCCGGTGCGTAAGCGCAGCGGCATCAGCTTGCGGTCGACGCTGGAGCGCAGCGGGCTGTGCACGAACCATTCGGCGACGCCGGCCGACAGCTCGGCGCCATAATCGCGGGTGATGATCTCCAGCATCATGTCGAGGCTGCCGACACCGCCGGCCGAGGTGAAGCGCTTGCGGTCGATGACGTAGAGATCGCGCCTGAGCTCGATGTCGGGAAAGGCCTCGGTGAAGGCCGCCTGGCTGGTCCAGTGCAAGGTGCAGGCATGGCCGTCGAGCAGGCCCGCGCGGGCAAGGAAGAACGCCGCATCCGCCACAGCACCGATATGGGCGCCACCGCGCAGGCTCTTGCGGATCCAGCTCACGGCATCGTATGCGACGAGATGATCGGCATCGCCGCCCGAGCAGACGACGATGCGATCGACCTTCGGCGCGTCATGGGCGGAAAAACCGGGCTGGATGACGACGCCGTTCGAGGCCTCCACCGGGCCTTCGGCGGCGCCGACGATGATCCAGCGATAGCAGTCCCGCTTGGCCAGCACGTTGGCGGCGCGCAACGGCTCGATGACCGAACTGAACGCCATCATCGGAAAGCCGGGGAAGACCAGGATAGCGAATGTGAGCGGGGTATCGCTTGCCGTCCGTTGGTTGCGTTGTCGGTTGTTCATAGCTTCCGGAGCCAGGCAGCAAGGTGGATCAGGAAGCTACAATTCTGCCAGATGGCGCCAAGGTCAACGGAATAGAGTGTAAGACACATGGATGGATGCAGAACAAGCGCCGCTCGTTGGCGATCCTTCACGCCCCCTCTGTCCTGCCGGACATCTCCCCCACAAGTGGGGAGATCGGCAGCTTCGCCGTCACGTCCGTGTTTCAGCGTTGGAGGTTGGCGAAAGCGCAAGATGACGGCCAATCTCCCCCCTCGTGGCTGAGATGCCCGGTAGGGCAGAGGGGGCATTGTCCCGCCGACGTCTCGCAAGGTTCTTGTTGCCGGGCTCAACTCGCCAGCGCCTGATCCAGATCCGCAATCAGATCATCACCATCCTCGATCCCGGCCGATAAGCGCACCAGCGAATCGGATATCCCGATCGCGGCGCGTTTTTTCGCCGGGATCGAGCCGTGCGTCATCAGCGCCGGGTGCTCGATCAGGCTTTCGACGCCGCCGAGGCTTTCGGCCAGCGTGAACAGTTGCGTGTGTTCGAGGAAGCGCTTGGTGCCGGCGAGGTCGCGGTCGAGCTCGACCGTGATCATGCCGCCGAAGGCGTGCATCTGCCGCCTGGCGATGGCGTGCTGCGGATGGCTGGGCAGGCCGGGATAGATGACACGACGGATGTCGGGGCGGCTTTCCAGCCAGTGCGCGATCTTCTGGCCGTTGGACGAATGGCGCTCCATCCTGAGCGCCAGCGTCTTCAAGCCGCGCAGCGCCAGGAAACTGTCGAACGGCCCGGAAATGGCACCGATGGCGTTCTGCAGGAATTTCAGCCGGTCGGCGAGATCCTTGTTGTCGCCGACCACGGCGACCCCGCCGACCATGTCGGAATGGCCATTGAGGTATTTGGTAGTCGAATGCACTGATATGTCGATGCCGAGCTCCAGCGGCCGCTGCAGATAGGGGCTGCAGAAGGTGTTGTCGGCGACCGAAAGCACGCCTTTGCGCCTGGCCAGTGCTGCGACCGCTTCCAGATCGACGACACGCAGCAGCGGATTGGTCGGCGTCTCGACCCAGAGCATTTTGGTCTCGGGGCGAATCGCGGCTTCGACCGCGGCAAGATCGGTGAAGTCGACGAAGTCGACCTGCAAATTGGCCGAGCGCTTGCGCACCCGCTCGAGCAATCGGAACGTGCCGCCATAAATGTCGTCGGTGGCGACGATATGCGCGCCTGAATCGAGCAGTTCAAACACCGTGGCGATCGCCGCCAGCCCCGAAGCGAAGGCGAAGGCGGCTGTGCCGCTTTCGAGGTCGGCCACAGCGCGCTCGAAAGCAAAGCGGGTCGGGTTCTGGCTGCGGGCATACTCAAAGCCCTTGTGCACGCCCGGGCTCTGCTGGCCATAGGTCGAGGTGGCGTAGATCGGTACCATCACCGCGCCCGTCGTCGGGTCGTGGCTCTGGCCGCCATGGATGGTGCGGGTCGAGAAGGCGAGGCGGTTCTTGCCCGATACAGTGGCTTTTATGGTCATCGGGCGCGCCTCAGATGGTTGATCAGGTCGATGCGGGTTATCAGGCCAATGAACTCGTCGCCGTCGAAGACGATGGCGACCTCGTTGCGGTCGAACACCGGCAGCAGCGCGTCCAGCGTCTGGCTGGCCTGCAGCGTGTGCAGATTGGTGGTCATCGCCGTCCTAACCGGAGCCTTGAAGCGGTCCCAGCGGCTGTCATAGGGGCCTTCGACCTTGGCCAGGATATCGCTTTCGTCGATGATGCCGACGAGCTTGCCCTCGTCCAGCACCGGCAGTTGCGAGACATCCGAGCGGCGCATGCGGCCATAGGCGTTGAGCAGGCTTTCGTCGGGGCCGACGGACACGACATCGCCGGTGCGGAGCGTGCGCATCACCAGGTCGCGCAGGTCGCCATGCTGCTCCTGCTCGGCAAGGCCCTGCTCAGCCAGCCAGAAATCGTCGAAGACTTTCGACAGGTACTTGTTGCCGCTGTCGCAGACGAAGGTGACGACGCGCTTCGGCACGGTCTGCTCGCGGCAATAGCGGAGTGCTGCCGAAAGCAGCGTGCCCGACGACGAGCCGGCGAGAATGCCTTCCTTCGAAAGCAGGTCGCGCACCGCAAGCATGCTCTGCTTGTCGGGGATGGAATAGGCCTTCCTGACCAGCGACAGATCGGCATTGGGCGGCACGAAATCCTCGCCGATGCCTTCGACGGTCCAGCTTCCGGCCTCTACCATCTTGCCGGTCTTGATCAGCGGCGCCAGCACCGAGCCGACCGGATCGGCGAGCACCATTTCGGTCTTCGGCGAGACTTTCGCAAAATAGCGGCCGAGCCCGGTCAGCGTGCCGCCGGAGCCGACGCCGACGACCACCGCATCGACATCGCCTTCGAGCTGCTGAAATATCTCCGGCCCGGTCGTGGTCTCGTGGGCATGCGGATTGGCCGGGTTGGCAAACTGGTTGGCATAGAAGGCGCCGGGCAGCTCGGCGGCGATCTTTTCGGCCATGTCCTGATAATATTCGGCATGGCCCTTGCCGACATCGGAACGCGTCATGCGCACTTCAGCGCCGAGCGCCCGCAGATGCTGGATCTTTTCGCGCGACATCTTGTCAGGCACGACAAGGATGATGTGGTAGCCCTTGGGGATGCCGACCTGGGCGAGACCAAGACCGGTGTTGCCGGCGGTCGCCTCGACGATCGTCCCGCCGCGTTTCAGTTTGCCCTGTTTTTCGGCGGCGGCAATCATCGACAGCGCGATGCGGTCCTTGATCGAGCCGCCGGGATTCTGGCTTTCGAGCTTGATGAACAGCCGGCACTTGCCGATGTCGAATTTGGTCAGCTCGACGATCGGCGTCTGCCCGATCAGGTCGAGAACCGAGGCATAGGGCGGGCGCAGGCGGGACGACGCATCGTCCTGTGCCACGATCTTGTGCTTGCTCATATCAGATGCTCCGTTGCCAGAATGAGCAACCGCCCTGGAAGACGGCAACCTACCGTCTTTTCCAGCCGTTTGCAGTTGGAAAGAAGATAGATCGTGCCAATCCGGCCGCCAGCAGGGGAATGGAATTTCGCGAAAGCTTCGCCGGCTCCAGGCAAGGCAAAAGATTTGCAGAACCTGCTTAGGGTTCAGGCGATCGCGGCCTGGGCTTCGATCTCGATCAGAAAATCCGGATTGCCGAGGCCGGCGACGCGCAGCACCTTGATGATCGGCGGCGCGCCACGGTTTGCCCAGAAGGCCATCCAGGCGCCGAAGGCCGGCCCTATGTCCAGGTCGCCGGCGATATAGACCGAGAGGCTGACGAGGTCTTCAGCATCTTGTCGGAAAGCGAAGGGATCAGCCGGCGCAGTTCGGAATAGCGCATCGGCTGTTCCTTGATGCGCGCCAGGATCACCGTCTTCCATTTGCCGCCGAGCGCGTCGAGCGCGAACTCGACCGGACAGCCGTAGAGTCTTCCGTGTTGGGTCATGCGCCATGGTAGGCAAGGCACAGTGACGACGAAAGCAGAATTTGCCCGGCCATCTGGCCAGGGTCGGGGCTTATGGCCTCGCCGACTACAAAATCCATGGAGGAGACCTAAGACGAGCGTGCGCGACACCAATCCGGTCAATGCAAGACGGCCGAAACGTGGCGTAATCGCTTAGCTGTCTCGACCACCACGGGCTTGGCTCTGGTGGAGCGAGCTCCCGCACCCTTGGTTCGCCTTCAGCGAACGCGGTTATGCCGTCGAGATCTTTTCACCCGACGGCGGCGGTCTTGCATCCGAATTGCGTCAAGACAAAGGGAGCCTCATCCGAGCAAGCGCTTGCTCAGCCGCGCGCACTGCACACGAATATCGGGAATGGCGTCGATCTCGAAGAAGGTGCCGCGCGTCAGTGGCCCGACGGCGAGGATCTTGGCGGATACCGTGCCGTCGCCGGCGATGACCTCGCAGTTCGCGGTCACGTCGAGGCCGAGGCGCAGCGGATCCGGCCGTGCCAGCCCACGGTCGACCAGCGACCGTACCACGCTGTTCGAGGTGGTCGAGATGTCCCTGGCGATGCCTGTGCAATCATAGATGCGAGCAACGTCGAACCTTTCGAGCTGCTGCGTGTGGCGCGACTGGACCTGTACCCTGAAGCCGTCGCCGCCGGCGATCTCGACGACGCGCCCGGCGACAAGGCGGATGCGGCCCGCTTGCACCGCCTCGGCAACGCGAGCGTAGACTTCCGGCGCCATGCGATGGCGGTGGATGTCCCACCAGGCCTTGGTGTGCTCGACAAAGCGGCGCTTGGCCGAGGACGGCCAGTTCTGCCAGATCTTCTGGTTGAAGGGTCTCAGACCGTCGACGACGTCGCGCCAGTCGATGCCGGCCCTCTGGTTTTCCCGAATCAGGTCGCGGAACCAGCCGACGAAATAGGAAAGCTGGGTGCCGAGCGGAATATCGGCAACGTCGAGCTTGATCGGATTGCCCTTGCGATGCGGCGAAGGCAGCAGGCCGCGCCGCGACACCGCGACGATCTCGCCGCTGTGGCCGCGCTGCTCGAGCGACAGGAAGGCATCGACCATGCTCAAGCCGGTGCCCAGCACCAGGACTCGGGCTTCGGGGTCAAGCGCAGTGTCGGCCTCCGAGCCCATCCTGATCGCATGGCCTTGGGCCCCCGGCTCTTCGTCGTGGCCGGTGGCGAGCACGGCAAGATGCGCAACCACGCTGGTGCCGTTGGCCAGCGCCACTTCGACGCCGGACGCGGTCGGCGAGATCGACAGGCTCTCCTCGCGGATCAGGCGCAGCCGGCCCGTGTGCTGCTCACGCGCCTCGAGCTCGTCGAGCAGCTCCTTGAGATAGCGGGCATAGACGCTGCGCGGCGCGTAGACCGGCGCCTGCTCTGGCGTAGCCAGGCCGCGTCCGAGCAGCCAGCGCGAGAAATTGCCGGGATCGTCGGCATAGGCGCTCATGCCCGACGCGCTGACATTCAGCACATGCGCCGACAGCAGCGTTGAATAGGCCATGCCTTGCCCAAAATGCGGGCGTTTTTCGATCAGGCTGACGCGGAGATCGGGATTGGGCGACTTCAGCAGATGCGCCGCAAGCACGACGCCGCTGGCGCCGCCACCGACAATGATGATCGAATTTGGCGTAGCGCGCCCGGTCATACGCACACCAGCTGTGCTGGCGATCGTCGCCGGCTCAGGAGAGATTGGTTCAGGCCTGGATTTTCAACGCCGCCGAAAAGTCTTCGTCGCCGACGATGTCGCGCATTTCGGCGAGACTGCGCCGATCCAGCACCTCGGCGATGGCCTGCCGGACCTCCAGCATCAGGTGTCGGACTTGGCATGTCGCCTCGTTGCAATCTTCGCAGCGCTGATACTGGGTGCGGCTGGCGCAGGGAATGGGGGCAAGCGGTCCGTCGAGCACGCGCACGACGTGCCCGACCTTGATCTCGTCCGCCGGGCGCGCCAGCCGATAGCCGCCGTCCTTGCCCTTGCGGCTCTGGACGAACCCGGCATTGCGCAATTCGCCAAGAATGGCATCAAGGAACTTCTTCGGAATATTGTTTCCTGTGGCGATGTCGTTGACGAAGGCGAGCTGTCCAACCGGCAGGCGCGCCAGATGGACGAGCGCCTTGAGGCCGTATTTACCTTTTTTCGTGAGCATAACCCGAACGTTTCTCTGTCATGCGATGGCGCAAGGCCACCGGTTGCGAAACGCCTGGCGTGCCTCCCCGCCGCGTCCAAGCTGTCACTACAGATAAATTCTAGTGACATGATATACAAGCTCAGAAACGCTGATTTTGCTTCGTTTTCAAGCCGCAATGGCCATTTTGGTTGGGGCTTGTGCCCTTGCGAGCACAGGAGCCGCCGCGAATGGCACACCGGCAAACTGGCCGGCGGCAGGAATGTCCCGATCGGCTAGGATACCGACGGCAGCTTCTGCCCCTGAATTTGAAGGCCAAAGCATGCCGCGCACGGCAACAAGGAGGGTGGCGTCGCTCATCGTCCTCTCCAATCCTTCAATGTCGATAAGGATACTAGACTTAACCGCGAACACAGGGAACTTGTTGCCAATTTCTTGGCTACTCGCGGCATGGGTTTGCCGATGCAGGGCGAAAACGGGAAAATCCTTGTTGTGGGCATGGACGGCGTGGAAGGGGTTCCCGGGCAGGACGCTGGTTCTCACCCGGGCCATCACCCAGAAGCGTGCGAATGGGCAACTGCCCTAGCCAGACGACTTTTTCTAACAAGTCCGAGCCGATTGGAAGGATTTAACTCTACAAGAACGATAGAGTTAGGTGACTATTGAAACGCAATCCGGGTTTTTCTCGTTTCCAAGGAGCCTTTCATGTCCACCATTTCGCGACGTATCGTTCTCTTGTCCTCGGCGGCTCTGGCAGGTGCCGTCTTTCTCGGCCCAGCCGATGCGCAGGACCTCAAGATCACTATCGGCTACCAGACAGTCGTCGAACCCTCGAAGGTGCCGCAGGCCGACGGCGCCTATGAGAGCGCGACCAAGGCGGCAATCGACTGGCGGAAATTCGATTCCGGCGCCGACGTGATCGCCGCCATCGCTTCCGGTTCGGTAGACATCGGTTATGTCGGTTCGAGCCCGCTGGCGGCGGCGGCGAGCCGCGAGCTTCCCATCCAGACAATCTTCATTGTCGGGCTGATCGGCGAATCCGAGGCCCTTGTCGCCCGCAATGGCGCCGGCATCGAGAAGGCCGCCGACCTTGCCGGCAAGAAGGTGGCGGTGCCCTTCGTTTCGACGACGCATTACAGCCTGCTTGCCGCGCTGAAGCATGAGGGTGTCGACCCGAAGTCGGTCGATATTCTCAACCTGCGGCCACCGGAGATCGCGGCGGCATGGGCGCGCGGCGACATCGACGCCGCCTATGTCTGGGATCCGGCACTCGGCCAGATCAAGACGACGGGCAAGGTCGTGCTGGATTCCTCGCAGGTCGCAGCCTGGGGCGCGCCGACCTTCGACGCCTGGATCGTGCGCACCGACTTCGCCGAAAGGAACCCGGAAGCGGTGCGCGACTTCGTCAAAGTGACGGGCGCTGCCTATGCCGACTTCCTGGCCAAGCCGGATCAATGGTCGGTGTCCTCGCCGCAAGCGGCCAAGATCGCCAGGATCACCGGGGCCAAGCTCGAAGACGTGCCGCAACTGCTGAGAGGCTATGTCTTCCCGACGCTCGAGGAGCAGGCCTCGGACAAGTTCCTCGGTGGCGGCACGGTCAAGGCGGTCGAGGCGACATCGGCCTTCCTCAAGGAGCAGGGCAAGATTGATGCCGTCTTGCCGGATTATTCGAAATACGTGTCGTCGAAATATGTCGGCGAGGCGCTGGCCTCGAATTAGCGGCGGCTCAATACGCGCGTCCTCTCTTCCCTGACACGCGCGTTGCCTGCCCCGGAGCCGCTGACGAGGAACGGCTTCGGGGCTGGCAGGTTTACAATATCGGCGACCCCACATGACGCATCTCGTGCTCGACCAAGTCTCGGTTCATTATGACGGCCAGCCGGCGCCGGCCGTCGAACGCATGTCGCTTGACATCGCCAAGGATGACTTCGTTGTCCTGGTCGGCCGCTCCGGCTGCGGCAAGACCTCGCTGCTCAACGTCGCTGCGGGCCTGGTCCAGCCTGTGCGCGGCAGCGCCACGATAGGCGGCAGGCCGATCACGGCGCTAGGCTCGGACCGCGCCGTCGTGTTCCAGAACGACGCACTGTTTCCGTGGCTGACCGCGCGCGAAAATGTCGCCTTTGCTCTCAGGCTGCGTGGTGTCGGGGCTGCCGAACGGGGGCGGACTGCCGACGACCTTCTGGCGCTGGTGAAGCTCGACGGCGCCGGCGACAAGCGCATCTGGGAGCTTTCCGGCGGCATGCGCCAGCGCGTCGGCCTGGCCCGGGCGCTGGCAGCCGAGCCGCAATTCCTGCTGCTCGACGAACCGCTGGGCGCACTCGATGCGCTGACACGCGAACGCATGCAGACAACGCTGCTCGATCTGTGGACGGCAAGCCAGGTCGGCGTGCTGATGGTCACGCACGGCATCGACGAAGCGCTGGTGCTCGCCACCCGCATCATTGTGCTCGCTCCCGGCCCTGGCCGGGTGGTGCGGAGTTTCGAGGCCGGTTTCAGCCGGCGCTATGCAGCCGGCGAGGCCATTCGCAGCATCAAGGCCGATCCCGCCTTCGCCGCGGCGCGCGGCGAGCTGACCGACGCGATCTTCGAAGGGGAGGCAGCATGACCGTTACCTCCTATACCGAGCGGCCGCGGCGCTCCAAGGTCGACGACGGAGCCGACGCGCTGTCGGTGCCATGGTCGCGGCCGCGGCCGAGACGCAGCCGCGTTTCGGCCCGCGTGGTTAGCGCGATCACCATTCTGATGGTGCTGGCAGTGTGGACGGTATCGGCCCGCCTGCAATTGGTGCCGCCGGTTTTCCTGCCGTCGCCTGTGGCAGTCTGGAACAAATTTGTCGTCGTCGCCCGTGACGGCTTTGTCGACGCGACGCTGCTCCAGCATATCGCCGCCAGCCTGTGGCGCGTGTTTGCAGCGCTGATCGTCGCCATCGTCGTCGGCGTTCCCATCGGGCTGGCGATCGGCGTCAGCACGATCGGGCGTGGCCTCTTCGATCCGCTGCTCGAATTCCTGCGGCCGATCCCGCCGCTCGCCTATCTGCCGCTGATCATTATCTGGTTCGGCATTGGCGAGCCGTCCAAGATCCTGGTGATTGCCGTTGCCATGCTGGCACCGGTTGCGCTGTCGACGGCATCGGGTGTTCGCGGCGTCTCGCAGGAACGCATCAATGCAGCGCGCGCGCTTGGCGCCACGCAGCGCCAAGTGATCAGGCACGTCACCCTGCCCAGCGCGCTGCCCTCGATCCTGACCGGTCTGCGCATCGCGCTTGGCGCCGGTTGGTCGACGCTGGTCGCCGCCGAGCTGGTGGCCGCGACGCGCGGGCTCGGTTTCATGATCCAGTCCGCTGCCCAGTTCCTCGTCACCGACGTGGTGGTGATGGGCATACTGGTGATCGCGGCCATTGCCTTCGTGCTCGAATTCATCATCCGCAGGATCGAGCGGGTGCTCGTCCCGTGGGCAGGGCGGGAGTGACCGACAATGCCCCATTCCATCGCTGTATTGTTCGCGCATTTCGGCCATTGGCTCCGCCTGATCAAGGCCGGGGACAAACAGCCGCCTGACGGCGAACGCAAAACGCCGGTGCAACTGGACGCGGAGCGCAACCGCCTGCCGCCGCGCGACGAAAGTTTCTACTGGGGCTGGCAATACTGGTCGCGGTGACCCGGCCGCCACGGGTACGCTGTGGCGCTCTGGCGGGAGCCTGAGGATCGACGCCTGCTCAAACGCGCGAACGGTTCGCCCAGGCCAGGCCGGCCAAGCCGACCAGCGCGGTGACGATGCCGACATAGAGCCATTGCGACTGGCCGGTCATGAAGCTGCCGCCGATAACGCCGATGCCTTGCAACGTCCACAGCACGCCGATGGTGAGCACAATCAAGGCCAGCAGATTTTTGATCAATCTCATCGCTAGAACTCCGTTCCAAGTCGATCATAAACCGCGTTCCGGCCGGAATGAAACAGCGAGAAGACGCTGCTCGATTACACCAACTTCTACTTGGATGCTAATCTCTGATCTTGTGCAAGACGCCCGGAGATCGGCGCAGACATCATCAAAGAAGCTGCGCCTCGCTGCAGAAAGTCTCTGACAAATTGTTTCGCGCCGACTCCAAACGTGTAACATTGCCATGGAACCGACAGATCATTGCCGCATTTGCTGCCTTGTTCGGCACCTAACGGCTTGGGTCTGTCAACGGAGCTAACCCCAAGCATGAAGAAAAGCTATCAGGCCGCGCTCGTCGCGGCCACGATTGCGGCCGGCCTGACGGTCGGCGCATCCGCCACCAACGCCGCTGCTCAGTGCGGTCGTGCCTCCTGGTACTCACTGCATTCCAGAACCGCTTCCGGCGAGCGCATGAACCCGTCGGCGCTGACCGCCGCGCATCGCAGCCTGCCGTTCGGCACCAAGCTGAAGGTGACCAATCGCAACAATGGCCGCAGCGTCGTCGTGCGCATCAACGACCGCGGCCCCTTTATCAGGGGCCGGATGCTCGATCTGTCGAAGGGCGCAGCCAGCCAGCTCGGCTTCATCAGTTCGGGCCATACGGCTGTCTGCATGGCACGGGTCTAACGGTCCGGCCGCCACGGCCGGACACCGCCTCCAACGATCTTCCCAATAGCCGTGCCCTTGCCTGGCCTTCGCAGGTGCACATTGAGCCGGCTGTTGCCGTTGAAGGCGGATTCTCAATGCCTTGGACGAAAGAACGAGCATAAATCACGCAAGTTGACGTATTGCATCGCAGCAGATTGTTGCTAACTTCCCCGCAAAGCATTCAAGGCTCGGCGCTGCTCGTCGGCCCTTCGATCGCAGTCGGCAGCGGGGTTCTCGATGTTCTACCAGCTCTACGAACTGAACCACGCCGCCTTGCAGCCGGCGCGCCTCTATGCCGATGCGGTGCGCCTGTTCTACTCCAATCCGCTCAATCCGGTCTCACACACGTCCTGGGGCCGCTCGGTTGCGGCAACGGCCGAACTGTTCGAGCGCACGACGCGCCGCTACGGCAAGCCGCAATTCGGCCTGACCAAGAGCGTGGTCGACTGGAAAAACGTCGAGGTCAGCGAACGCACCGTCTGGTCGCGGCCGTTCTGCAACCTGGTTCGTTTCGAGCGGGCGGTTCCTGCCGGGCGCCGGCCGGACCCGAAGCTGTTGATCGTCGCGCCGATGTCGGGCCACTACGCGACGCTGCTGCGCGGCACGGTGGAGGCGATGCTGCCCTATGCCGACGTGCATATCACCGACTGGGTCGACGCCCGCATGGTGCCGCTGGCCGACGGCAGCTTCGATCTTGACGACTACATCGACTACATCGTCGACATGCTGCATGCGCTGGGTCCCGACACCCATGTGATGGCGGTGTGCCAGCCTTCGGTGCCGGTGCTGGCGGCGGCGGCACTGATGGAAGCCAAGGGTGATCCGTTCGTGCCCTCGACGATGACGCTGATGGGCGGGCCGATCGACACGCGCCGCAATCCGACGGCGGTCAATCTGCTGGCGCAGGAAAAGGGCATCGACTGGTTCCGCGACAATGTCATCATGCGCGCGCCCTGGCCGGTGCCGGGCTTCGGCCGCGAGGTCTATCCCGGCTTCCTGCAGCTTTCGGGTTTCATGAGCATGAACCTCGACCGCCACATCAGCGCCCATAAGGACTTCTTCATGCATCTGGTGAAGCATGACGGCGACAATGCCGAGAAGCACCGCGAGTTCTACGACGAATATCTGGCGGTGATGGATCTGACGGCGGAATTCTACCTGCAGACCGTCGACACCGTGTTTGTCCGCCAGGCCCTGCCCAAGGGCACGATGACGCATCGCGGTATCGCGGTCGACCCTTCGGCGATCCGCAATGTCGCCCTGTTCACGGTCGAGGGCGAGAACGACGACATCTCCGGCCTCGGCCAGACCAAGGCCGCGCACGACCTGTGCATCAACATCCCAGCCGACAGGCACGCCCATTACATGCAGCCTGCGGTCGGCCATTATGGTGTGTTCAACGGCTCGCGCTTCCGTTCCGAAATCGTGCCGCGCATCGTCGACTTCATTAGCAGCTACGGCCGTCAGAACCGCGTGGCGGTGAAGCCGAAACTGGTCCGGACCGGCAAGAAATAGGCGATCGACGATGATGCTGCGCCCGCGACTTCGCATCAGGTCGGAGAACGCTAAAATTACCGGTTGGGAACGGTCTAGTCCATCCGAGCTGTTGCACAATAGTCGCGTTGGCGCCACGCGGGTAACCATGCCGCAAAATCAATCCATCCTCATAATTGACACGGGCTGTAAATACCCCTTAACGTTTCGTTAATAACAAGGGACAAGCGGGGACAATGATTTCCTCACCAATGGCGAGAACGCTGCGCCTGTGCGCGCTGGCCGGACTTACTGTGGCGGCAGGTTGGGCCAGTTCGGCCTCGGCGGCCGGCCCGATGATAACAGGTGGCCCGACCTCGCAGCCGATCGGCCATTATGATTTCTGCAAGAGCTACGCCTCCGAATGCTCGATCCGCCCGAAGGATCTGTCGCCCGCCAGCCTGACCGGCTCGCTGTGGCGCAAGCTGCTCAGCGTCACGGCAAAGGTCAACGCCGCCGTCAAGCCGGAGAGCGACTTCGACATCTACGGCAAGGATGAGGTCTGGGCCTATCCCGACAAGGGCGTTGGCGATTGCGAGGACTATGTCCTGGAAAAGCGCCGTGAGCTGAACCGGCTGGGCGTCTCGTTTGCCGATCTGCTGATGACCGTCGTGCGCAAGCCGGATGGCGAAGGCCACGCGGTGCTGACGGTGCGCACCGACAAGGGCGACTACATCCTTGACAATCTGACCGACCAGGTCCGTCCCTGGGACCAGACCGGCTATCGTTTCCTCAAGCGGCAGGCGATCGACAATACCGGCCGCTGGGTCTCCATCCGCGGCGGCCAGCAGGTTCTGGTCGGCTCGGTCCAGTAACAAGGCAACTCATTTCGGCCGTGCCAGCGCGGCGCGGATCGACGCAATGATTTGGCGAAGCTCGGCTTCGTCGAGCTTTTCAATGTTGTCGGCCAGGAGATTGGCAAGCTCGGTCGCCGCCGGGCTAAGGCCCGACGTGTCGAGCTTGACGCGCGGATGCGAGGTTTCGGCCAGCCGCGCCAGTTCCTCGGCGTCGTCCCAAATGATGTTGAAATAGCCGATGATCTTCTGGATCAGCGTCCAGCTCGGCGCACCGCGGCGGCCGTGTTCCAGCGCCGAGAGATAGGCTGCGCTGACGCCGATCGCCTTGGCCATGTCCTTCTGGCTGACGCCGCGCTCGTTTCGCAGCACGCGAAGCTTTTCGCCGAACGGGGTCACAAGCGCACCTTCATGGATGCATCCTCATAGGTGCGTCCCTCATCGGCATGCCCTCATGAGCGTGCCCGCCGCAGGCGGACATAGAGCGCACCCGAGCCGCCATGTTTGCGGGCGGCATGGTCGTGGCTGGAGACGAGGGGCCGGAAAGCGGGTGTCGACAGCCATGACGGCACGGCGCGCCGCAAGACGCCATCACCGCCCGACGAAGAGCCCTTGCCGGTGATCACCAGGACGTAGCGGATGCCGCCGGCATGCGCCCGGCACAGGAAGGAAAACAGCAGCGAATAGGCTTGGTCCTGGGTCAGGCCATGCAGGTCGACGCGGCCCTCGATCGGCAGCCGGCCCTTCGACAGCTTGTCCAGCGTCGGTTCGTCGAGTGCGTGGGAGACATGCTGCGCCTTCGGCTTTGCGGCCGCGGCAGGATTGCCCGCGCCCTGTGCCGGCGGCGGCGCCTGCCTGGTCTCGTCGATCTCCGGCCCAACGTGTGGAATTTCGACGGCGGTTCTGCCCTTCAGCGGTTTTGCCGTGCGCGCCACCAGGTTCCACAGCACCCGGTCGTCCTCGCTCAGCCTGTCGATGCGCCGGGTCATCGGCCTGCTCCTGAAACCAGCGGCCGGGGGATCAGCGCATAAAAATCGGCGGCGTTGCGGATAACGCCGGCGATCTCGCCGGCCGCATCGCCCGACCCGGCAAACAGATCACCGCGGGCCGGGCCGGTGATCGCCGAACCGGTGTCCTGCGCGATCATCAGCCGCCGGAACGGTTTTCCGTCGAAGGCGGTCAGCGACGGCGCATCGATATGGAAGGGCGTGCCGAACGTGTGCAGCAGCCGGTCGACGGCGATCGAGCGGCCGGGTGTGAGCGGCACCTTGGCGGCAGCAATCGGGCCGAGCTCCCGGTCGTCGACGCCCGTCTCGCGGAAGAAGATATAGGAGCGGTTGCGCCACAGGGTCTCGTCGACGCGCTCCGGATGCGCCTTGAACCAGGCACGGATCGATTGCATCGTCACCTTCTCCGGCGGGATCTCGCCTTCCTCGCTCAGGATCTTGCCCGGTCCGGTAAAGCGCTGGCCGGATTTGGCGGCATAGGTGATGCGGCGAAGCCTGCCATCGGTCATGTTGAGCCGTGCCGCGCCCTGCACGTGAATGAAGAAGGCGTCGACCTTGTCGGCGAGCCAGGCGATTTCCAGCCCTTTTCCGGCAAGCGCGCCGCGTTCGATCTCGCCGCGGTCGAAATATTCGACCGGGCCGTTCGGCGCCGCACGAGCGAAGGCGAGATAAGGATCCAAGCCGGAAGGACGATTGCCGTCGTCGATGTCGACCAGGTCGGCCGGGCGCGCCAGCAACGGCACCGAAAATCGTTCCGTGCGTACCGGCGAGGCTTCGACCTGCGGCTCATAAAAGCCGGTTACCAGGCCCGGACCACCATCTTCGGCATCGATACGGGCCGGAACGAAATGGCGCTCGAAAAAGCTTCGTGCCTGCAACCGATTCGGCGACGAAACGGTACGCGCTTCGGCATAGGCATCGGCAAAGCCATTGTAGTCGACGCCGAGCGCGCCGGAGCGGTAGGGTTTGGTCAGGATATGAAAGGCCGAGCGGCGAAAGGCGTCAAAGGCAGGGAGATGGTCGTCCTCACCCCAGCCCGGCAATTCGCCAAAGGATTTTTCGCGGAAGGCTCGAGAAAGCGACACGACAGCCTCCGCCGCCGTCCAGTTCACTCTTCTTCTTCGGTGGCGACGAGCTTCCAGTTCGGATCGCGCGAGCGCGTGTCGCGGGCGAAGGTCCAGACGTCCTTGACCTCGGCGACGGTCTCGGGATCGCCGTCGATGACAGCGCCGGCCTTGTCGCGGGTCGCCGAAATCAGCTCGCTGACGATGCGCAGCGTGATGTGGGCCTCGCTTCCCTTCATCTCGGCCGAAACGATGTCGGCCTTGTCGATGCCGACGAAGGAGGACTGGATCTTTTCGGCTTTCGCCTCACGGTCGCCGATGGCCGCGACGAAGCCGTCATAGACCTCGCGCGACAAAAGGTTCTTCAAGGTTTTGCGGTCGCCATCGGCGTAGGCCATGACGATCATCTCATAAGCCATCTTTGCGCCGTCGACGAAGGTCTTCGGGTCGAACGTCGGATCATTGTCCTTGATCGCCCGCAGGCCCCGGTTGAGATCGGTGTCGGGCTTGGCAAAGGCATCGATCGCCGCATAGGTGTCGGCCGCCGGCTCTCCTGTCAGGCGCTTGCGCGGCAGCGAAACCACGTTCTCGGGTTTCTGGGCGGCATCCTTGTCGTTTTTGCGCGCTGCCGTATATGGATCGAAGGGTGGGCGCTCGTTTCCCGTGCGTCGGCCAAGCACGTTGCGCAGCTGGAAGAAGATCACCACCGCCGCAATCAGAAAGAAAATCGTGCCGAAGTCGAAGAAGCCCATATCTTGCGCCGATCAATCCCTGCTTTGGCCGGACCAGCGGCCAAGCAGGGGCCGCGATCACATAGCGTTCGGTATCCAAAGCATATAGAACGCATGGCGCAATCATTCAAATCAAAGGCAGCCATACCTATCTAACAGCTCTGGTGCCAGCGGCGATTGCTCGCCGGCCGGCAAAACATCGAAACGATCGGTCAAGATTTGCGTATCTCGCTGTTTCCCCTGTTCATTCTCGCGCTTCCGCTGCTGGAGATAGCTGGTTTCGTGATTGTCGGCCGCCAGATCGGCGCGCTGGCGACGGTCGGGCTGGTGCTGGCCTCGAGCGTCGCCGGCGCCTTGCTCCTTCGACACCAGGGTTTTGGCGTCATGGCCAGGGTACGTGCCGAAATGGACGCCGGGCGTGATCCGAGCGGCCAGCTTGCGCATGGCGCCATGATCGTGCTGGCCGCGATCCTTTTGATCATCCCCGGCTTCATCTCGGATATTTTCGGCATTCTGCTGTTCCTGCCGCCAGTGCGCGATCTTGCCTGGCGGATGCTGAAAGGCCGCATCGTGCTGGCCACCGATTTCAGCAGTGGTTTGCGGGCAAGGCAACGCGGCAAGATCATCGATCTCGACGACGGCGACTATTCGCGTGCCGACAACCATACGCGCGGACCGGATTCTCCCTGGCGCCGCCTCAAGGACGAGTAGCCGCAAAGCAACCAGCGTCTTTTGCAAACTTGTCTTGTCGGGCCGGCCATGATAGCGAACGCCCGAATTTCAATCCGGTCAGCAACGCTGCCCAGGCAAAAGGACCACAGCTTATGGCCAGCAACGACGACGCGCCGACCGGCGCAGCCAACGGTAATGGAAATGCGGCGCAGCCTTCGCTCAACGTGCTTGCGCAATATGTGAAGGACCTGTCCTTCGAAAGCCCCGGTGCACCGAACTCGTTGCGCGGTCGCGACAAGGCTCCCGGCATCGCCATCAACGTCAACGTCAACGCCAACCCGCTTTCGGACAAGCAGTTCGACGTCAATTTGACGCTGAACGCAAAAGCGTCGTTCGACCAGGAAGTGCTGTTCAATGTCGAACTGGTCTATGGCGGCGTCTTCGCCATCAGCGGCTTCCCGCAGGAGCACATGCTGCCGATCCTGTTCATCGAATGCCCGCGGCTGCTGTTCCCGTTCGCGCGGCAGATCATTGCCGAGGCAACACGCAACGGCGGCTTCCCCCCGCTGATGCTGGACCCGATCGATTTCGCGCAGATGTTCCAGCAGAAGCTGGCAGAGGACCAGGCTGCCGCCAAGGTCAAGGTGAGCTGAGCGCGGCTGTCTCGCCAGCGTTTGACAAACCCGGCCTTGCGCCGGGTTTTTTGTTTGAGACGTCGGCGGGACAGCGCTCCGGTCAAAATCACTATGCCGCGGAACTCGCTTCCTGGGCGACGCGCAGCCAGAGCGCCTTTTCGCCCAATGTGCCAACCATGCCCGCGTGCGCGGTGCGCTCGGCGTCGGTCAGGCGCGACGGCAAGGCGATCGGCCTGACGCCGATCGAAATATCGATGTCTTCGACATTCTGCCTGCCGCCCGTCGGAGTCAGGATGCTGTCGAGGATAAGGCTTGCCTGCTTGCCACCGATGAGCTCGATATAGACCTCGGCCAGCAATTCCGAATCGAGCAGCGCGCCGTGCTTGGTGCGGCGGCCGTTGTCGATGCCATAGCGGCGGCAGAGCGCGTCGAGCGAATTGGGGCCCATCGGATGCTTGCGGCGCGCCAGCGCCAGCGTGTCGACGATCCGTCCCGGATCGATGGCCGGATGGCCAAGCCGGCCGAATTCGAGATTGAGGAAGCCGATGTCGAAGCCGGCATTGTGCGCGACCAGTTTGGCGCCGTCGATGAAGGTCAGAAACTCCTCGGCGATCTCCATGAAAGTCGGCTTGCCGACGAGATCGGCGGCGCTGATGCCGTGCACGGCCTGCGCCTCGTGATGGATCTGGCGGCCTTGCGGGTTGATATATTTGTGGAAGGTTCGGCCGGTCGGGAAACGGTTGACCAACTCGACGCCGCCAAGCTCGATGACGCGGTCCTCGCGCGTGTCGAGGCCGGTGGTTTCCGTATCGAAGATGATCTCACGCATCGAATCAGTCCACTGGTGCCGGCATCATTCTAGCCGAATCACACCAGGAACAAAATGGCAACAACTAATGTGGGTCTGCAAGCCTCTTAACCAGGCCTGGCTGCCTTATCCACGACTAGTTCGGCGATGATGGCCTTGACGGCTGCGCGAGCGGCGTCAAAGCCCTGACCGGTGTCGATGACAAAGTCGGCGCGCCGGCGCTTTTCGGCGTCGGGAACCTGCCTGGCCAGGATCGACGCCAGTTTCTCCTCGTTCATGCCCGGACGCGCCAGCACGCGGGCGCGCTGAACTTCAGGCGGCGCGGTGACGACCACGACCTTGTCGACGCGGTTCCCGCCGCCGGTCTCGAACAGCAGCGGTATATCGAGCACGGCAAGCGGCGCGCCGGCGGCACGATTTTCAGCCAGGAACGCATCGGCATCGGCACGGACCAGCGGATGGATGATCGCTTCCAGCCGTTTCAGCGCGGGGGCGTCGCCGAGCACCCGCTCCGCCAGTGCCGCGCGGTCGACTGCACCGGATCTGGTGGTGCCGGGAAAGGCCGCCTCGACCAAGGGCGCGGCCTTGCCGGCATAAAGGCGATGCACAGCCTCGTCGGAATCATGGACCGGCACGCCGGCCTCGGCAAACATCTTGGCCGTGGTCGATTTGCCCATGCCGATCGATCCGGTGAGGCCGAGCACGATCATTTTATCGCGCCGATATCGGCAATAACTATTTGCCGCAGTTCGGCGGTGACTTCTGGCCTGATGCCGAACCAGCGCTCGAAGCCGGGCGCCGCCTGGTGCAGCAGCATGCCGAGCCCATCTACGGTTCTCAGGCCGCGCGCTTTGGCGGCGGCAAGCAGCGGCGTCTCCAGCGGTACGTAGACGATGTCGGTGACGATGGCGCGGTCCGGCAGTCTGCCCGGATCCGCGGACAGGCCTTCATTGCCATGCATGCCGAGCGCTGTCGTGTTGACCAGCAGGCCGGCATCTTCGAGGAATTCGCCGGTCGCCGCCATGCCATGGGCGGAGACGCCGGCACCGAAGCGGTCGCGCAGCTCCTGCGCCCTCGCAAGCGTCCGGTTGACGATGCGGATGTCGTTGATGCCGCGCTGCTTCAGCGCATGGATGACCGCGCGAGCGGCGCCGCCGGCACCGAGCACCACGGCGGGGCCGTTGGCCGCCCAGCCCGGTGCATATTCGTCCAGATTGGCGGCAAAGCCATGGGCATCGGTGTTGCCGCCCCACAATTCGCCATTCTCGAACCACAGCGTATTGACCGCACCGATCTGTTCGGCGTCGGCGTCACGCCGCTCGGCCAAATCGAAGGCGGCTTCCTTGTGCGGGATGGTGACGTTGCCGCCGCGATAGCCTTGTGCCTGCAGCGTCTGCAGGAATTCGGCAAAGGCCTCCGGTGCAACGTCAATGGCCTCGTAGACACCGTCGATGCCGTATTTCGCCAGCCAATGGCCGTGGATCTTCGGAGACCTGGAATGGGCGATCGGGTGGCCGGTGACGAAGGCTTTTTTCGAGGCCTCAGCCATCGATCGCTCCGAACTCACGCAGCTTGGCCAGCACCGGCAAGAGTGGCAGGCCGACAATGGTAAAATAGTCGCCTTCGATTTTTTCGAATAGCTGGATGCCTTCGCCTTCGATCTGGTAGGCGCCGACGCTGGACAACGCCTTGGCGCCGACGCGCGCCAGATGGCGGCCGATGAAGGCCGGATCGAGCTTGCGCATGGTCAGACTGGCGATGCCGACATGCCGCCACAGAACCTGGCCGTCACGGGCGAGCACGACGGCGCTGTTGAGATGATGCGTCTTGCCCGACAGCGCCAGCAGATGACGGCGCGCCCCTTCCATGTCGGCCGGCTTGTGGAACAACTCGTCGCCGAGCGACAGCGTCTGGTCGCAGCCGAGCACCAGGGCGCCGGGCTTGCGCTCGCTGACTTCGGTGGCCTTGGCTTCGGCGAGCACCAGGGCGACGTCCTCCGGCGACACGCCACTATTCTGCAGCGGCGCCTCCAGCGCGCGCTCATCGACAGAAGCCGGAACCGCTTCGACAGTGACGCCGGCATTGACGAGCAGCGCCTTGCGGAACGGGCTGCCCGAGGCAAGGATGATTTTTTCGGCCATTTTTTTCGCCCGTTTCCTGGCGCTCACTAGGGTGTGTCGAGATTCAGGTCAGGCCGAGTCGAGAATGGTGGGTTCCGAGAACCGGAACGGAGCGGACATTTGGGTCCGTGAGTACCGGAAGCGCAGGAAACCGCCGTTCGCAGGCCGGCATCACCTGAATATCGACATGCCCTACCGCGTCTTGCCGCGCAGGGCAACGATGGCCGCCGCTGTCTCCTCGATCGAACGGCGGCTGACGTCGATCATCGGCCAGCCATGCCGCGTGCATATCTGGCGGGCATAGGCAAGCTCTTCGGCGATCGCGGCACGGTCGACATAGTCGGTCGGTTCGTAGGCGCTGGTGCCGAGAATGCGGTTCTGCCGCACCTGCGAGATCCGTTCGGCAGTGGCGACCAGGCCGACGATCAGCGGCCGCGTGGCATTGACCAGGCTTTCGGGCACCGGCACGCCGAGCACGATCGGGATGTTGGCGGTCTTGATGCCGCGATTGGCGAGATAGATGCTGGTCGGCGTCTTCGAGGTGCGGGAGATGCCGACGAGCACGATGTCGGCATCATCCATATTGGCCGGCAGCTGGCCATCATCATGCTCCATGGTGAAGTTGAGCGCGTCGATGCGGCGGAAATATTCGGCGTCCAGCACATGCTGGGCACCGACGCGTCGGCCGGCAGGCGTGCCGAGATAGGACTGGAACACCGTCAGCACCGGTTCCAGCACCGAGACGCAAGGCAGGCCCATGGCCGCGCAGCGTTCGTCAATAACGCGGGCAAGCTTCTGGTCGACCACCGTGTAGAGGATGATGCCTGGCTCCTCTTCGATGTCCTCGAACACCTTCGTCACCTGCTTTTCGGTGCGAATGAGCGGATAGATATGTTCGATGGCGCGCGCATCCTTGTATTGCGCGGAAGCCGCGCGGCCGGCAGCCAGCAGCGTTTCGCCGGTCGCGTCGGAAATCAGGTGAAGATGAAAGAAGCTTTGCGGTTTGTTCACAGGATACATTCCAGGCTGTGGGCCGATGTGGATAAGCCGGGCGGAAAACTCGGCCACCGCAAAGCGACTGTATCAGATGCCGGTTTGTCCACAATTCGATGTGCTGTCGGCTTCTCCGGGCGGTTGGGGACAAGTCCGGGGACGGAGCTTTTTGCCTTCGCTTCATCCACAGGGGCAATTTCCCTGGCGTGGCGGCAACGCATTGACTCCAGTCGTAAATTCGCGGTTTTCCACAAAGTCCTGCAATCCCGCTGGAGAAGCGCGCGACAATATGCTGGCTGGTCTTTTCCAGAGCAAAGCGGGACAGGAGACAACCACCACAACCAACAGACTCTTAGAATCATAAGATTCCTAAACATAGAATATTTAATTATAGGGAAGCCTGGAAAGGCTAGCGCTCAATGCCTCAAGACCGGATCGTGCTGGACGTGTTGAGAGGCAAGACGGTGTTTCCGCCACCGGTCTGGATGATGCGCCAGGCCGGCCGCTATCTGCCGGAATACCGGGAGACGAGGAGGCGGGCCGGATCCTTCCTCGATCTTTGTTACGACCCGGATCTCGCCGTCGAAGTGACGCTGCAGCCGATCGAACGCTTCGGCTTCGATGCATCGATCCTGTTTTCCGACATCCTTGTCGTGCCGCATGCGCTCGGCCGCGACGTGCGCTTCGAGGAAGGACGCGGCCCGCTGCTGACGCCGATCACGGCTGTGGAGATCAAGGCTCTCGACGGCGAAACGTTTCACGTGAATCTCGAGCCGGTCTACGAGACGGTGCGGCGATTGCGCGCCAGACTCCCCGATGAAACGACGCTGATCGGCTTCTGCGGTGCGCCCTGGACAGTGGCGACCTACATGATTGCCGGCCACGGTACGCCCGACCAGGCGCCGGCCAGGCTGTTCGCCTATCGCGAGCCGGCGGCCTTTCTTCGGCTGCTGAAGGTGCTCGCCGATCATTCGGCTGCCTATCTGATCCGCCAGATCGAAGCCGGCGCCGATGTCGTGCAGATCTTCGATTCGTGGTCAGGCGTGCTCGACGAAGCGTCTTTCGAATTGTTCTGCGTCGAGCCGGTGGCCGAGATCGTCCGGCAAGTGAAGGCCGTCCATCCCAATGTTCCGATCATCGGCTTTCCCAAGGGCGCGGGAGATCACTATCGAAGCTATCGCCAGCAGACCGGCGTGACCGGGCTGGGCCTCGACTGGACCGTGCCCTTGTCGACGGCGAAGGAATTGCAGCGCGACGGCGCCGTGCAGGGCAATCTCGATCCGCTGAGGCTCGTAGCCGGCGGCAAGGCGCTTGCCGACGGCGTAGCGGCGATCCTGAAGGCGCTGGGCGACGGACCACTGATCTTCAACCTCGGCCACGGCATCACGCCGGAGACGCCGCTGGCGCATGTCGAGCAGATGGTGAAACTGGTGCGGAGCGCATCGTGACGATGATGGGCGCTGACAATGCGAACAGCACCAACAGCGGTCGAGGGGCGATGCGCCGCGCGGCAATCGCGATCGCCATCTTCCTGGTGCTGGCCGGGCTGCTGTTTTTCTTCGGGCCTGATGATTTCTATCCGTGGGCGAAGGCGATCCATGTGATTGCCGTCATCTCCTGGATGGCGGGCATGCTCTATCTGCCGCGCTTGCTGGTCTATCATGCCGATGCCGAAAAAGGCTCCGACCCGTCGGAGACCTTCAAGGTGATGGAGCGCCGCCTGCTGCGCGGCATCATCAATCCGGCAATGGTGATTACCTGGGCATTCGGCCTGTGGCTCGCCTGGAAAGGCTTTGGTTTTCAGGGCGGCTGGCTACATGCCAAGATCGCTGCGGTGGTTGGTTTGTCGGCCGTGCATGGCTATCTCGCCGGCGCCGTCCGCAAATTTGCCGAAGACCGCAATGAAAAATCGGCAAGGCACTGGCGGATCGTCAATGAGATCCCTACATTGCTGATGATCGTCATCGTCGTCCTGGTTATCGTAAAACCGTTCTGACGTCCTCGGTTGCCCGCAAAAGGCGGCTTGCTCTTTCAACCGACCGACGATAAAAGACGGGTCTTCCTTCCCGTCATGCGCCGCCCATTTATCGCTTCGGCCGCGCCCGGCATTTGTCGCATCCCGCCGATATTTTTCCCAAAGCTTACTCAGAGTCCGTCTAATGATGCAAGAAATGAAGCTCACAGAGTTCAAGAACAAGAAACCACCAGAGCTGATCGCTTATGCGGAATCGCTCGAGGTCGAGAACGCCAGCGTCATGCGCAAGCAGGAGCTGATGTTCGCGATCCTGAAGAGACTGGCGACCCAGGATATCGAGATCATCGGCGACGGCGTCGTCGAAGTGCTGCAGGACGGTTTTGGCTTCCTGCGCTCCGCCAATGCCAACTATTTGCCAGGCCCCGACGATATCTACATTTCACCATCGCAGATTCGGCGGTTCTCACTGAAGACCGGCGATACGGTCGAAGGGCCGATCCGCAGCCCGAAAGAGGGCGAGCGCTATTTTGCGCTGCTCAAGGTCAACACGATCAATTTCGACGACCCTGAAAAAATCCGCCACAAGATCCATTTCGACAATCTGACGCCGCTTTATCCGACCTCGCGGCTGAAGATGGAGATGGAGGTTCCGACCTCCAAGGATATTTCGGCGCGCGTCATCGACCTGGTGGCGCCGCTCGGCAAGGGCCAGCGCGCCCTGATCGTGGCGCAGCCGCGCACCGGCAAGACGGTGCTGTTGCAGAACATCGCCCATTCGATCACTACCAACCACCCGGAATGCTACCTGATCGTGCTTCTGATCGACGAGCGGCCTGAGGAAGTGACCGACATGCAGCGCTCGGTGAAGGGCGAGGTCGTCTCCTCGACCTTCGACGAGCCGGCGGTTCGCCACGTCCAGGTTGCCGAAATGGTCATCGAGAAGGCCAAGCGCCTCGTCGAGCACGGCCGCGACGTCGTCATCCTGCTGGATTCGATCACCCGCCTCGGCCGCGCCTACAACACCGTCGTGCCGTCATCCGGCAAGGTGCTGACCGGCGGTGTCGACGCCAACGCGCTGCAACGGCCGAAGCGCTTCTTCGGTGCTGCCCGCAATATCGAGGAAGGCGGTTCGCTGACCATCATCGCCACCGCGCTGATCGACACCGGCAGCCGCATGGACGAAGTCATCTTCGAAGAGTTCAAGGGCACCGGCAATTCGGAAATCGTGCTCGACCGCAAGGTGGCGGACAAGCGCATCTACCCGGCCATGGACATCCTCAAGTCCGGCACCCGCAAGGAGGACCTTCTGGTTCCGCGCCAGGACCTGCAGAAGATCTTCGTGCTGCGCCGCATCCTGGCGCCGATGGGAACAACCGACGCTATCGAGTTCCTGATCGACAAGCTCAAGCAGACCAAGACCAATGCGGATTTCTTCGATTCGATGAATACGTAGGGTTGCGGGCCTTCCCTTCTCCCTTGTGGGAGCAGCAGGTGGCGAGCGACGCTCGGTCGGATGACGGGTGCTCCAGCTTGGCAACGACGGCACTCCGTCCAACACCCCTCATCCGTCTCGGCGCTGCGCGCCAATCCACCTTCTCCCACAAGGGAGAAGGGACGGAGCGCCAGGCCCATCACCGCCGCAGCATCCGTTCCAGCTCCTCAGCTTCCGTTATCACTGGCAGGCAGACCTGCCCGGTGCAGAGCCAGGCGCCGGGCTTTTCGGTTGGTGGCAGGACGCCGCCTGGCAGCGTCGGCAGGTTTGTCGCCGAGCCGACAGGCATGACGATGTCCACCCGGCGCGGGTCCGGATTTCGATTCGCAACCGGAACAAGCCTTGGATTCTCAGATCTATCCACGATCACCAATTTCAACGGCTCGAACGCCAAGGTACAGGCATTGACTATACCCGCCTGGCCATAGGGCTGGTGCTCGGCCCGCCCGGCGGCATGCTCGGCGGCTGTCCAGGCTTTTTCCCAGAGATCGAGATCGCCGGTCAGCGACGACAATCGGACCAGGGCTTCGATGATCTGGCCGGCAGCGGAAGGAATGGCTTCGTCGACATCGCCGCGGATGCGGATGGGCACATCTGCGCTGTCGGACGCGGTCAGATAGTAGCCGGTCTTGTCGCTGTCCCGGTGCCAAAGATCGAGTTGCTCAATGAAGTTCCCGGCGCGATCGATATAGTCGGGATTGCCGGTCGCCTCGAACAGTGAGATGGCTGCATTGGCCATGGCCGCATAGTCGCTCGACAGCGCGGGAAACAATTTCTTTTCCCCGAGCATGGAATGCGGCAGACGGGCGTCGCGGGCGGCGCCCGCAATGGCGGCAAAGGCCGCTTCCGCCGCTTCGATCCAGTCGGATCGGCCAAGCGATCGTCCGGCCTCGGCAAGGGCTGCGATCGTCAAGCCGTTCCAGTCGGTCAGGGCCTTGCCGTCACGCCCGGGCCGAACGCGCTGTTCCCTCGCTGCCAGCAGCCTTTGCTTGAGCGGAACCAGGAGGTCACGATCGACGACGCTTTGTATTTGCTGGGCTTCGGTTTGGTGGATGATCGGCTTGCCTTCCCAGCCATGCGGATCGGCAAGTGTGAAGTATTTGAAAAACAAGGCTGATTCGTAGCCAAGGACGGTCTCGATTTCATCCCTGCTCCAGGTGTAGAACAACCCCTCCTCGCCCTCGCTATCGGCATCGAGGCTGGCGGCAAAGGCACCGTCCTCGACCCGCATTTCGCGCAACAGCCAGGCAATCGTCTCTTCGATTCGCAGCCGGAATAATTCCTTGCCGGTTGACGCATAGGCCCAGTTGCACAAGCGGATGAGCTGGGCATTGTCGTAGAGCATTTTTTCGAAATGCGGCACCAGCCATTCGGCGTCGGTCGAGTAGCGGCTGAGGCCGCCGCCAATATGGTCGTAGATGCCGCCGGCCAGCATCTTTTCGAGGCTGAGGAGAACGGCGTCGCGGTGGGATGCGGTGCCGTCGCGCAGCCAGGACAACCAGAGGCTCTGCATGAACGGCGCGTTGGGGAATTTCGGCGCGCCGCGCAGGCCCCCCAGCTCGCGGTCGATCATACCGTCAATGCCGTTGGCGAACTTTGCCAGCATGCCGCGGTCGAGCACGGCCTTGGCATGGCTGCCCGCCAGCCGCGTCTCGACATGCGTGCTCAAGCCGTCGGCACTTTGGTTAACGCTTTCTTTCTTCTCCCGCCAAGCCTTGTCAACCGCCTCCAGCACCTGGACGAAGCCCGGCCGGCCGTAGCGGGCCTCGCGCGGAAAGTAAGTGCCGCCCCAGAACGGCTTGCCGTCCGGGGTCAGGAACATGGTCAGCGGCCAGCCGCCTTGCTCGCCCATCGAGGACAATGCCGCCATATAGATCTGGTCGATGTCGGGGCGCTCCTCGCGGTCGACCTTGATATTGACGAAGAGACGGTTCATGACGGCGGCGACGTCGTCGTTCTCGAAGCTCTCATGCGCCATGACGTGGCACCAATGGCACGCAGCGTAGCCGACAGAGAGCAGGATCGGACGCTCGAGCGCCTTTGCTTCGGCCAGAGCGGCGGGCGACCACGGCCGCCAGTGCACCGGATTGCCGCTGTGCTGCTGCAGATAGGGGCTGGCCTCTTCGGCAAGCAGGTTTTGTGCAGGCAAGGTCACGGCGCTACTCGATGGCGGATTGAACAGGCATAGCTAGGGCGCTTCGGCAGAGCGGGCAAATGATTTTGAAAGACTCCATCGTAGCGCTGTCGAGCGGGCGCCTCCCGGCCGGCATTGCGGTGATCCGGCTTTCCGGCCCGCAGAGTCGATTCGTTGTCGAAACGATTTCCGGATCGACCGTGCCGAACCGCGTGGCCAGCTATCGCAAGCTCCGGGCGCGCGACGGATCGGTGCTGGACAGCGGCCTGGTCGTCTTCTTTGCGGGGCCCGACAGTTTCACCGGCGAGGACGTCGCCGAGTTCCACGTGCATGGCGGACGCGCCGTCGTGGCGAGGATGCTGGAAACGATCGCCGGCTTCGATGGCGTCAGGCATGCCGAGCCTGGCGAATTCACCCGCCGCGCCTTTCTCAACGGCAAGCTCGATCTGGTCGAGACCGAGGCGCTGGCCGATCTCATCAACGCCGAGACCGAAGCGCAGCGGCGCTTTGCCGTTCACAACGCTCAGGGCGTGCAGAGCGAACTCTATCTGGGCTGGCGCCGACGGCTGATCCACGCTCGGGCGATGATCGAGGCCGAGATCGATTTTGCCGACGAGGACGACGTGCCGGGTTCGGTCGCCGATACGGTCTGGTCCGATGTTCAGGCCATGATCGACGAAATCGAGCGCCATGTCGCCGGCTTTCGTGCCGCCGAAATCATCCGCGACGGATTCGAAGTCGTGATCCTTGGCGCGCCGAATGCCGGCAAGTCCAGCCTGTTCAACGCTTTGGCGCGGCGCGAAGCGGCCATCGTCACCGACGAGCCCGGCACGACCCGCGACCTGCTAGAAGTGGTGCTGGACCTGGAAGGGGTGCGGGTCAGGGTAACCGACACCGCCGGTCTGCGCGAGGCGCCCGGCAAGATCGAGGCGATTGGCATAGAGAAGGCCAGGACCAAGGCGCACAGCGCTGATCTGCTGCTGCTGCTGGAGGATCTGGCGGAGCCAGTCGCGATCGGTATGCGGCCGGGCGACATGCCGGCGCTGAGGGTCGGAACAAAAATTGACCTGTTGGGGGGCAAGTCACCCTCGCCCGCGGCGCACTATGATTTCGCCATCTCGACGCGGGACGGCACGGGTCTGGCCGAATTGCTGGACGAGATCGGGCGTCGTGCCGCAGCGCAGATCGGCAAGGCCGGCGATATCCTACCGTCGCGGCTGCGGCACGTCGAGTTGCTCAACGAGACGAAACGCTTCCTGGTCGCAGCAGTGGCCAGTGGTCATCGCGGGCAGGAGCTACGGGCCGAGGAACTGCGCCTGGCAGCGGATCGGCTTGGACGAATCGTCGGGGCGGTCGATGTCGAGGATATGCTGGACGTTATCTTTTCGCAGTTCTGTATCGGCAAATGACTCACGTGAAACATTGCAAGCAACGGTGGCGGAAGGCGAGCGACGGCGCTCCTTCGCCGTCCCGCCGATGTTCTGCGCCACCGAAGGGACCAATGCCGTGACTCACGTGAAACACCAGGCGCCGATACCGCTACATTGTTTCACGTGAAACGAGCAGTGTTCTTGACAGCATGTGGCTGTGGGCACATGTGTCGGCAGATTTGAATCGGAATATACAAATGACCAATCGCTACGATGTGGTTGTGGTGGGCGGCGGCCATGCTGGGTGCGAGGCTGCAAGCGCCGCCGCGCGGGCTGGCGCCAGAACGGCGCTGGTGACGCTGCGCTTCGACACGATCGGCGTGATGTCCTGCAATCCGGCGATTGGCGGCCTCGGCAAGGGCCATCTGGTTCGCGAGATTGATGCCATGGACGGGTTGATGGGGCGCGTCGCCGATGCGGCCGGCATCCAGTTCCGGCTGCTCAACCGCCGCAAAGGGCCGGCGGTGCGTGGTCCGCGGACGCAAGCCGACAGAAAGCTCTATCGTCTTGCCATGCAGGCGGCAATCCGCCAGCAGGCCCGGCTCGAGGTCATCGAAGGCGAGGTTCTCGATTTTGAAATCGACGACAGACGCATCGCGGCGGTGCTGCTGGCGGATGGACGCCGGCTCGCCTGCGGCGCCGTGGTGCTGACGACCGGCACTTTCTTGCGCGGGCTGATCCATATCGGCGAGAAGAAGATCGTCGCCGGCCGCATGAACGAGCAGGCGAGCGTCGGCCTGTCGGCGACGATGAGCCGCGCCGGCTTTAACCTCGGGCGGCTGAAGACCGGCACGCCGCCGCGGCTGGACGGCAGGACGATCGATTGGGCGTCGCTGGAGAGCCAGGCGGCGGACGAAGACCCCGTGCCGTTCTCGCTGCTCACCGCGCGCATCGAAAACCCGCAGATCCACTGCGGCATCACCCGAACGACCCACGCCACGCATGAGCTGATTCGCACCAATCTCGGCCGCTCGGCGATGTATTCGGGGTCGATCGAAGGCATCGGGCCGCGCTACTGCCCGTCGATCGAAGACAAGATCGTCAAATTCGGCGATCGCGAGGGCCACCAGATCTTTCTGGAGCCGGAAGGGCTGGACGACGACACGGTCTACCCGAACGGCATTTCGACCTCGCTGCCGGAAGATGTGCAACTGGATATTCTAAAGACCATTCCAGGGCTGGAGCGGGCAACCATGCTGCAGCCGGGCTATGCCATCGAATATGACCATGTCGACCCGCGCGAGCTCAAGCCAACGCTGGAGACGAAGCGGATCGGCGGGCTTTTCCTCGCCGGCCAGATCAACGGCACTACCGGCTACGAGGAGGCCGGCGCGCAAGGACTGCTCGCCGGCCTCAACGCGGCGCGGAAGGCCTCGGCGAGCGATGAAATCGTGCTCAGCCGCACCGAAGCCTATATCGGGGTGATGGTCGACGATTTGACCAGCCGCGGCATCGCCGAACCCTACCGCATGTTCACCTCGCGCGCCGAGTTCCGGCTATCGCTGCGAGCCGACAACGCTGATGAGCGGCTGACGCCGCTGGCGATGAGACTGGGGATCGCCTCGCCGGAGCGGATGCAGCGGTTCAACAATGTCGTGCAAGACCTTGAGAAGGCGCGACAGCTCGCCCTCGGCATCACCATGACTCCAAATGAGGCGGCGCGCCTTGGGCTCGAAATCAACCGGGACGGCGTCCGTCGCTCGGCCTATGAGTTGCTGGCCTATCCCGGCGTCGACATCGCCTGGCTGGCGCGGATCGAACCGGCTTTCGCGGCGATCGACAGCAAAACGGCCGAACGTCTTGAAACGGAAGCTAAATATTCTGTCTATCTCGACCGCCAGCAGGCAGACGTCTCGCAGATCAGGCATGAGGAGAGCCGGCTGATTCCCGAATCGCTCGACTTTGCCTCTGTTCCCGGCCTGTCCAATGAGTTGAAGCAGAAGATGTTGGCACGCCAGCCGCGCTCGATTGCCGATGCGCAGCGTATGGAGGGCATGACGCCGGCGGCGCTGGCAATCATCGTCGCCCATGTGCGCAATGCCGAGGCGGCTGCGCGAAAGCAGGTCGCGTGAGCGCTGCGTCCTGGGCAAACCTGCAGGCGGCAGCGGGCCCAGTTTCACGTGAAACATTCGATCGCCTGGTCGCGTTCGAGGCCGTCTTCCAGAAATGGAATCGTCGGATCAATCTGGCCGCGCAATCGACGCAGGACGATATCTGGCGCCGCCACATCCTCGACAGCGCGCAGCTGGCGCGAATCAAACCAGAGGCGAAGCGCTGGGTCGATCTCGGCTCCGGCGGCGGGTTTCCCGGCCTAGTGCTGGCATTTTTGCTTGCCGAGCGGGAAGGCGCCAGCATCGATCTTGTTGAAAGCAACCGGAAAAAAGCATCGTTCCTGCAAACGGTGGTCGGACAGTTCAATCTGCCCGCCAAGGTCATCGCGCGCCGCATCGACGATAGCTATCCTCTTGTTCCTGCACCGCAAATCGTCACAGCCAGGGCACTCACATCGCTGCCCGACTTGCTGGACCTGGCCGCGCCGTGGCTGACCAAGGGGTCGCATGGCCTGTTTCACAAAGGCCGGGATTACCGCGCCGAAGTGGCAGAAAGCACTCAACGATGGTCTTTCGATCTGGTAGAACATGCCAGTGCAACCGACGCGCAGGGCGTCATTCTCGAAGTATCCGACTTGCGACCGCACCCTGGCTTGTGACCGGCGACCCCCAATGAATCTCTGGCCCAAATGAATTTCTGGCATAGACCCATGATGAAGAACGGCCCCCGAATCATCACCGTCGCCAACCAGAAGGGCGGCGTCGGCAAGACGACGACGGCCATCAACCTGGCCACCGCACTGGCGGCCATAGGCGAACAGGTGCTGATCGTCGACCTCGACCCGCAGGGCAACGCCAGCACCGGGCTCGGCATCGACCGGCGCGACCGCACGGTCTCCTCCTATGATGTGCTGACCGGCGAACTGGACCTCGAAGCGGCGGCAATCCCGACGGCGGTGCCTGGCCTGTCGATCGTGCCGTCGACGCTCGACCTGCTCGGCATCGAGATGGAAATCGCCTCGGCGCCGGATCGGGTGCTGCGGCTGCGCAACGCGTTGCGGGCCTCGGCCGCGCGCTCGGCCAATTTCGGCTATGTGCTGATCGATTGCCCGCCCTCGCTCAACCTGCTGACACTGAATTCGATGGCTGCGGCAGATTCGGTGCTGGTGCCGCTGCAGTGCGAGTTTTTCGCGCTGGAGGGCCTGAGCCAGCTTTTGGAGACGGTCGAGCAGGTGCGCCGTTCGATCAACCCCGACCTCACGATCCAGGGCATCGTGCTAACCATGTTTGACGGGCGCAACAATCTTGCCAACCAGGTGGTGCAGGATGTCCGGGCGCATATGGGCGACAAGGTCTATGAGACCGTCATTCCGCGCAATGTCCGCGTTTCCGAGGCACCGTCCTATGGCAAGCCGGCGATTCTCTACGACCTCAAATGCTCGGGCAGCCAGGCCTATCTGCAGCTTGCTTCGGAAGTGATCCGCCGCGAGCGCAAATTGCGGGCCGCCTGAACGATAAGCCGATTCGACACCGAAACGATCTGGACGGACGATGAACGAAGACCCTTCGAGAAAAAGACTGGGACGGGGACTGGCGGCGCTGATCGGGGAAATCGATCGCCCGGCGGCTCCGGAAAAGCCCGGGCTGGCGGCCGACGGCAAGGTGCCGATCGAGTTCCTCAGCCCCAACCCGAAGAACCCGCGCCGGCATTTTGGCGACGCCGACCTGACCGACCTCGCCCAGTCGATCCGCGAACATGGCGTGGTGCAGCCGGTGGTGGCGCGGCCGTCGAAAACCCAACCGGGCCGCTACGAGATCATCGCCGGCGAGCGTCGTTGGCGTGCGGCGCAACGCGCCGGGCTGACCGAAATCCCGATCATCGTACGCGACGTCAACGACCGCACGGCGCTCGAGTTGGCGATCATCGAAAACGTCCAGCGCACCGACCTCAACCCGGTCGAGGAAGCGTTGGGCTACCAGCAGTTGATCGACGACCACGGCTATACCCAGGCCGATCTCGGCCAGGTGATCGGCAAGAGCCGCAGCCATGTCGCCAACACGTTGAGACTGCTCAAGCTGCCCGACGTCATCCGCGACATGCTGGTCGACGGCGCGCTCTCGGCCGGCCACGCCCGCACCCTGGTGACGGCCGACGACCCGGCCGGGCTCGCCAAGCGGATCATCGATGAAGGGCTTTCGGTGCGCCAGGCCGAGGCGCTGGCGCAAATGCCGGTCGGCGCGCCGGCGGCAAAGCGCCAGCCCGCAGCGCCGCCGCAAAAGGATGCCGACACGCTGGCACTGGAAAAATTGATGACCAATACGATCGGCATGATCGTCACGATCGAGCACAACCAGCGCGGCGGCGTGATCAGCGTCGCTTACCGGACGCTGGAGCAGCTTGACGAGCTTTGCCGAAGGCTGAAGCGGGAGTAGGTAGGCTGCTAAAGGATCGCGATATTTGCCGGCAAATGAAGTCGATTAAGCGAGTCAATAAAGGCCAGCCATTGCGTCGGCCTTTTTCTCGTTGAGGTTGGCGAAATCGCTGAAGCCGTCAATCTCCCCCCTTGAGGGGGAGATGGCCGGCAGGCCACAGGGGTCGTCTCACATCAAGCGCTCACGTCGTCTGTCGTCGCGGAAGGCGCTGGTGCTTTACGCTCGCCGACCCCCTCTGTCGCCTTCGGCGACATCTCCTCGAGGAGGGAGATCAGGCTAGCTGCGCCAGCCTTGCGCTCTCCACGGCAATGCCGAGCAGGGCCTGGCGTGCCAGCGCGACCGACAGATCCGGCCGCCGGCGTGTCTGCAGGACCGCCGTCTGCAGGCGGTTGAGTGCGCGGCCGAGCGCTTCGCTGCTCCAGCGTTCGAGGGCTTTCTCCACCAGCTTGCGCCGCGAGAAAAAAACCGGCGGGCGCGCCGCGGCAACGACCGAAGCGGCATTGCGGCCGCCGGCGTCCATCTGGCCGCGCATCGCCTGGATCGTCTGCAGCTGCCGCATCGCCGATGAAAGCACCAGGAAGGGCTGGCCGCCGGACTGGCAATGGCGGGTAAAGGCGGTGTCGAAGTCGGCGATCCTGCCTTCGAGCAGAGCGTCGACCGCCGCATCGAAGGAGAGGCCTGAGACGTCGCCAGAAGTCGCCTTGACGTCATCAAGGCCGATTTCGCCCTGGCCATGCGCATAAAGCACAAGCTTTTCGATCTCGCCGCGCGAGGCCAGCCGGTCGCCGCCGAGATTGCGGCGCAGCGCCTGCCGGGCCTCCAGCGTCATCGACATGCCGGCCTTGCGCAGTTCGTCGTCGATGACCGTGTCGATATCCCTGGCTTCATCGGCATAGCAAGGCAATGCCATGGCATTATCCGCCGCCTCCACCACGGCGCGCAGGCCGACGCCCTTCTTCAGGTCGCCGGCCTCGATAAGGATGATGGCGTCCCGCGCGGGCTCCGACGTCAGCGCCTTGACGTCGTCGGCAAGCGCCTTCTGGGCGCCGGCATTGCGCACCCATAGCAGGCGCCGCTCCGAAAACATCGGCACGGTGCGGGCCTCGTCGAGCAGGCGGCCCTCGTCGCGGTCGACTTCCGATCCGTCCAGCCTGACCACTGAGAACGGATCGTCAAGTGGCAGGCCGGTCTTGCCGGCAAAGGCCTTTGCCCGCTCGGCAACCAGCCCGCGATCGGGACCGTAAAGCAGCACGATCGAGACGCGCGGATCCGGCTTCGCGAGCCATGCATCGACTTCGTATGCTTTCTTCTGTGCCATGGGCCCTGATTAGCATGAGGCGGGCGCAGGGTGAACGGAGGGTTGGCGGGATTGTATCGCGACGCCTATGGGCCTGCGCCCCCCTCTATCCTGCCGGACAGAGGGGGGCGCGAAGGAACTCGACAGAGGGATCTTGCCAGCAGGAATCCCTTCTCATGCGCCAGATCAGGCCGGACCATTCGCCAAATTGCGCATGGCGGAGGAAGATCGACAAGAAATTTCGCGGACATATCTTCATCTTGACGAGTGCTGACCGACGCGGTCGTTGGCCCGAAGCCGCGCCCGACGAATTGGCACTGGTCCGGCGGTGTGCAACTATCCTGGCCGGGCAACAGTGGAGGACCGAGATCATGGCCGATGCCGGAATGTTGCGCTTCCATGTTCCGGAACCGGAAGTGCGGCCGGGCGGGACGCCGGATTTCTCCAATGTGAGCATTCCAAAAGCTGGCTCGGTGCCGCGCCCGAAGATCGACGTCGACCCGCGCGACATCCGCGATCTGGCCTTCTCGATCATCCGCGTGCTCAACCGCGCTGGCGAGGCGGTCGGGCCGTGGGCAGGGCTGCTTTCGGACGACGAGTTGCTGGAGGGGCTGCGCCATATGATGACGCTGCGCAGCTTCGATGCGCGCATGCAGATGGCGCAGCGCCAGGGCAAGACCTCTTTCTACATGCAGCATCTCGGCGAAGAGGCAGTGAGCTGCGCCTTCCGCAAGGCGCTGTCGCGGGGCGACATGAATTTTCCGACCTATCGGCAGGCCGGCCTGCTCATCGCCGACGGCTACCCGATGGTCACGATGATGAACCAGATCTATTCGAACGAAGCCGATCCGCTGAAAGGGCGGCAATTGCCGATCATGTATTCGTCGAAGGAGCACGGCTTCTTCTCGATCTCCGGCAATCTGGCGACGCAGTACATCCAGGCAGTCGGCTGGGCGATGGCCTCGGCAATCAGCAACGATTCAAAGATCGCCGCCGCCTGGATCGGCGACGGCTCGACCGCCGAGTCCGACTTCCATTCGGCGCTGGTGTTCGCCTCGACCTACAAGGCCCCGGTCGTGCTTAACGTCGTCAACAACCAGTGGGCGATTTCGACCTTCCAGGGCATCGCCCGCGGCGGCTCCGGTACTTTTGCCGCCCGTGGCCTCGGCTTCGGCATCCCGTCACTGCGCGTCGACGGCAACGACTATCTCGCCGTCCATGCGGTGGCCAAATGGGCGGCGGAACGGGCGCGCAGCAATCTCGGCCCGACGCTGGTCGAATACGTCACTTACCGCGTCGGCGCGCATTCGAGCTCCGACGACCCGTCGGCCTACAGGCCGAAGGCCGAGTCCGACGCCTGGCCGCTCGGCGACCCGATCGTCAGGCTGAAGAACCACCTCATCCAGCGCGGCGTCTGGTCTGACGAACGCCACGCCCAGGCCGAGGCGGAAATCCTCGACACGGTGATTTCAGCGCAGCGGGAGGCCGAGCGCCACGGCACGCTGCATGCCGGCGGCAAGCCTTCGGCGCGCGATATGTTCGAGGGCGTCTATGCCGAGATGCCGCCGCATCTCAGGCGCCAGCGCCAACAGGCCGGGGTCTGACCATGCCGCGGCGGACCATGATCGAGGCGATCCGCGACGCCATGGACGTGTCGATGGCGCGCGACGAACGCGTCATCGTGTTCGGCGAGGATGTCGGCTTCTTCGGCGGCGTCTTCCGCTGCACGCAAGGCCTGCAGGCGAAATACGGCAAGAGCCGCTGCTTCGATGCGCCGATCAGCGAATCCGGGATTGTCGGCGCGGCCATCGGCATGGCGGCCTACGGGCTGAAGCCTTGCGTCGAGGTGCAGTTTGCCGACTATGTTTATCCGGCCTATGACCAGATCGTCTCGGAAGCGGCGCGGCTGCGCTACCGGTCGAATGGCGATTTCACCTGCCCGATCGTCGTGAGAATGCCGACCGGCGGCGGCATCTTTGGAGGCCAGACCCACAGCCAGAGCCCGGAGGCGCTGTTCACCCATGTCTCCGGCCTGAAAGTCGTGGTTCCGTCCAATCCGCACGACGCCAAGGGCCTGCTGATCGCAGCGATCGAGGATCCCGACCCGGTGATCTTCCTGGAGCCGAAGCGGCTGTATAACGGCCCCTTCGACGGTCATCACGAGCGGCCGGTAACGCCATGGTCGAAACATGAGCTCGGCGAAGTCGCCGATGGCCATTACACCGTGCCGCTCGGCAAGGCGGTGATCCGGCGGCCTGGTGCGGCAGTTACCGTGCTTGCCTATGGCACGATGGTCTATGTTGCCCAGGCGGCGGCCGAGGAGACCGGCATTGATGCCGAGATCATCGATCTGAGGACGCTGCTGCCGCTGGATCTCGAGACGATCGTCGCCTCGGTCAACAAGACCGGGCGCTGCGTGGTCGTGCATGAGGCGACGCTGACATCCGGCTTCGGCGCCGAACTTTCGGCGCTGGTTCAGGAGAACTGCTTCTACCATCTGGAAGCGCCGGTGGCGCGGGTCACCGGCTGGGACACGCCCTATCCGCATGCGCAGGAGTGGGACTATTTTCCCGGTCCCGCCCGGCTAGGCCGCGCGCTCGTCGAAACGATGGAAGCCTGAGGGGGAAGACGATGGGCGAATATGTCATCAAGCTGCCCGATGTCGGCGAAGGCGTCGCCGAGGCCGAGCTGGTCGAATGGCAGGTCAAGGTCGGCGATCTCGTGCGCGAGGACGCCGTGCTTGCCGCGGTCATGACCGACAAGGCGACGGTCGAAATTCCTTCGCCCGTCGATGGCGAGATCCTCTGGCTGGGTGCGGAGATCGGCGACACTGTGGCGATCGGCTCGCCAATCGTCAGGTTGAAAGTGGCCGGTGAGGGGAACGTCAGGGTTGGCGCGACGCTTGCAGACGTTACGGCGGAGGGTACCCCTGACGATGCGCGGGCTCGCCCGTCCTCGGGCTTGGAGCCGTCATTACCCAAATTGGCGCCGTCATCCTCGGGCTTGTCCCGAGGATCTGGCGTCCCACACGGATATGACGCGATCAGTTCCGAGAGGTCGGTAGATCCTCGGGACAAGCCCGAGGATGACGGCGCCAGGTCCAAGGTCAACAGCGCGCCGCGTCTAGAAGGCGAAAAACCACTGGCCTCGCCGGCCGTCCGCCTCAGGGCGAAAGAGGCCGGCATCGACCTTCGGCAGGTTTCGGGAACCGGCCCGGCCGGTCGCATCCGGCATGAGGACATCGACGCCTTCCTGGCGCGGGGGCCACAGCTGGCGAAGGCCCCTGGCCTCGCCCGCAACGAGGCGGTCGAGGACATCAAGATAGTCGGGCTCAGGCGAAAGATCGCCGAGAAGATGACGCTGGCCAAGTCGCGCATCCCGCACATCACCTATGTCGAGGAGATCGACGTCACCGCACTCGAGGATTTGCGCGCCGCGCTCAACAAGGAGAAGCGGCCGGGCGCGGACAGGCCGAAGCTGACGCTGCTGCCGTTCCTGATGCGGGCGATGGTCAAGGCCATTGCCGACCAGCCGAACCTCAATGCGCTGTTCGACGACGAAGCCGGCATCGTCCACCAGCATGGCGGCGTCCATATCGGCATTGCCGCGCAGACGCCTGCGGGGCTGATGGTGCCGGTGGTCAAGCACGCCGAAGCGCGCGACATCTGGGACTGCGCCGTCGAGGTCAACAGGCTCGCCGAGGCGGCCAGGTCGGGCACGGCGACGCGCGACGAGCTTTCGGGCTCGACCATCACCATCACCTCGCTCGGCGCCATGGGTGGCATGGCGACGACGCCGGTGATCAATCACCCGGAAGTGGCGATCGTCGGCGTCAACAAGATGATGGTGCGGCCGGTATGGGACGGCAGCCAGTTCATCCCGCGCAAGATGATGAACCTGTCCTCCAGCTTCGACCATCGCGTCGTCGACGGCTGGGACGCTGCGGTGTTTATCCAGCGCATCAAGACGCTGCTGGAGACGCCGGCGTTGATTTTTGTGGATTAGGGGATGCGATTGATCGCGAAGTATGGGGAGAATCGTCGGAAGGTGCCGGCGTTGGAATGCGGGCTCCCTCTTCTCCCCTTGTGGGAGAAGGTGGATCGGCGCGATAGCGCCGAGACGGATGAGGGGTGTTCCAGGGAATGCCAACGTCTCGCTCCGCTGGAACACCCCTCATCCGTCGCCTTCGGCGACACCTTCTCCCACAAGGGGAGAAGGGGGAGCCGTGCCGCGGCCATCCCAGAAAGGATGCAGCTGACATGAAGGAAATCTCCTGCAAGCTGCTGGTCATCGGCGCCGGTCCGGGCGGCTATGTCTGCGCTATCCGTGCCGGGCAGCTCGGCATCGATACGGTTATCGTCGAGTTCGGCAGACCGGGCGGCACCTGTCTCAATGTCGGCTGCATCCCGTCCAAGGCGCTGATTCATGCGGCCGAAGAGTTCCAGAAGCTCTCGCACATGGCCAGCGGCAAGAACCCGCTCGGCATTGCAATCGCCGCACCATCCCTTGATCTCGCCGGCACTATGGCCTGGAAAGATGGCATCGTTAGCCGGCTGAACAACGGTGTTGCCGGCCTGCTGAAGAAAGCTGGCGTGAAGACGGTGCATGGCTGGGCGACATTTCGCGACGGTAAGACCGTTGCCGTCGACACCGAGATCGGCATGCAGGTGATCCGCGCCGAAACGGTGGTGATTGCGACCGGCTCGGCGCCGGTCGAGTTGCTATCGCTGCCGTTCGGCGGCCCGGTCATTTCGTCGACCGAGGCGCTGGCGCTGAGCGAAGTGCCGGAGAGAATGGCGGTGGTCGGCGGCGGCTATATCGGGCTGGAACTCGGCATCGCCTTTGCCAAGCTGGGGGCCAAGGTGACCGTGGTCGAGGCGTTGCCGCGCGTGCTGGCGCAATATGATGCGGAACTGACCAGGCCGGTGGTGAAGCGGCTGGCCGAGCTCGGCATCGAGGTGCTCGTGAACGCCAAGGCCAAGGGGCTGTCCACCAAGCGCGACGCGCTGCTGGTCGAGACGAATGGCGGCAAGAACGGCAAGATCGCTGCCGACAAGGTCCTGGTCACGGTCGGTCGCAAGCCGGTGACCGAAGGCTGGGGGTTGGAGCAGATCGACCTCGACATGGCTGGACCCTTTATCCGCATCGACGACCGGTGCCGCAGCTCGATGCGCGGTATCTTTGCCATTGGCGACGTCACCGGCGAGCCGATGCTGGCGCACCGGGCGATGGCGCAAGGCGAAATGGTCGCCGACATCGTCGCCGGCCACAGGCGCAGCTGGGACAGACGAGCGATACCGGCTGTCTGCTTCACCGACCCGGAGCTGGTCACCGCGGGCCTGTCGCCGGAAGAGGCCAAGACGCGTGGCGAGATCAAGGTCGGACTGTTTCCCTTCACCGCCAATGGCCGGGCAATGACGAGGTTGGGCGAGGACGGATTCGTTCGGGTCGTTGCCCGCGCCGACAACCATCTGGTGCTGGGCATCCAGGCGGTCGGCCAGGGCGTGTCGGAGCTGTCCACTGCGTTTGGGCTGGCGCTGGAGATGGGCGCGACGCTGGAGGATATCGCCGGGACGATCCATGCCCATCCAACACAGGGCGAGGGTTTTCAGGAAGCGGCGCTGAAGGCGCTGGGGCGGGCGGTGCATGTTTGAGGGCTCGCGCTCTCCCCCCTTGAGGGGGAGATGGCCGGCAGGCCAGAGGGGGTCGGTTCGACTGGATGCGACCGCCCTTGCGACAGATGGAGGTTGGCGCTCTTCGCGAGGCGACCCCCTCTGTCGCCTTCGGCGACGTCTCCCCCTCGAGGGGGGAGATTACGCAGCTCACCCCGCAAGCCGGCTAACCATCTCGTGCTGCGCATAGGCGCGGCCGAAGCGGTTGGCCAGAAAAGCGTCGAGCGCGATGTCCTCCTGCTTGATGAAACCTCTTGCCGGCAAGGTGCCGTCGGCGAGCATGTCGAGCACGGCGCAGATCGCCGATGCGGTGGTGATCTGGATGGCGCTGCGCACCTTTTCGCCGTCGCGCCTGGCGTAGATCTTGTTGGCATAGGTCTCCTGCAGCAGACGGCCGTTCTTGCGGCCGCTGACGGTGACGAAGACGATAACCACGTCCTGTAGCGTTGCCGGCAGGGCGCTTTCAAAAATGTCCTTCAGCACGTCGCGGCGGTGGCGCAGGCCGAGGTCGTTGAGCAGCGCCTTCATGATCGCGGCATGGCCGGGATAACGGATGGTGCGGTAATTCAGCGTGCGCACCCTGCCTTTCAGCGTTTCGGCCAGCGTGCCCAGCCCGCCCGAGGTGTTGAACGCCTCATAGGTGACGCCGTCGAGCGAGAACTCCTCGCGCTCCTCGAGTGGCGGCACCTCGATCAGCTCGCCTTCGACGATCGCCTCGCAAGGCTCGCAATATTCGTTGATGACGCCGTCGGTGCTCCAGGTCAGATTGTAGTTCAGCGCGTTCGACGGGTACTGCGGCAGCGCGCCAACCCGCATGCGCACGCTCTCCAGCGTGTCGAAGCGGCTGGCGAGGTCGTTGGCAACGATCGAGATGAAGCCGGGCGCCAGGCCGCATTGCGGAATGAAGGCGCTGTTGCCGGAGCGCGCCAGTTCCTTGACGCGCCTGGTGCTGACGACGTCCTCGGTCAGATCGAGATAGTGCACGCCGGCACTGGCCGCCGCCTCCGCGATACGCGTGGTCAGATGGAAGGGCGCGGCGCTGAGCACCGCGAACTTGCCGGCCAAGGCCGCTTCGAGGGTGCCGGCGGCTTCGATGTCGAGTTCCAGCGTCTCGACCGTTTCAGGCAGTTCGGCCGCGCCGAGCTGCGTCGCCGAGCGGTCGACGAGCGTGACATGGTAGTTGCCCGTGGAAGCCAGCATCTCGGCAATGGTCGAGCCGATCTTGCCGGCGCCGACGACGATGATTTCCTTCATGACCGGTCCTCGCACCAACATTGGATTGATGGCTAGAATCGCAGCTTGCCTGTCGAAAGGAAGCGTGAGACTGTACGAAACGCAGTCTCTCTTTGTGCAATGTGCCGGCAAGGTTCGTCGAAATGCTCAGCGATGCCGACCAGGCTCTGCTTTCCCTGCTGCGCATCAATGCACGCGCCTCGACCGCCGAACTGGCGCGACGGCTGGGCGTGTCGCGGACCACGGTGCAGAGCCGGATCGAGCGGCTGGAACAGCGCGGCATCATCACCGGCTACGGTGTCAGGCTTTCGCCCGACTACGAACAGGGGCTGGTCAGGGCGCATGTCCTGCTTACCGTCACCCCCAAGCTCGCCGACAAGGTGGTGCGCAGCCTGCAGGCGCTGGCACCGGTTCGAACCCTGCACTCGGTCAGCGGCAATTTCGACATGATCGTTGTCGTCGAAGCGCCGTCGATCAGGGATCTCGACACGCTCCTCGACCAGATCGGCGCCATGGACGGGGTCGAGCGAACGTCGTCGTCGATCATCCTGTCGACGCGGATCGACCGCTGAGCCGGCTGGCGTCGCGGGTCCAGATGCTGGCGCGAAGGATCACCAAGGGCGGTGATCGTTCTGGCGTTACCGCAGCAAAGCGATATAGGCTTTCAAAATGTGGATCGATGGCCAAAATGTGGATCTATGGCGTGCAGCCGCGCCCAATCTCTCGCAGCATCGCGCGTTCACCCAAAGAACCTAGACAGGAGGCCTCCTTGCCCAAGCAGTGTTTCGGAAAATCCCATGTGCCGTTGTCGCCGGCGGTCAGGGCCGGCGATTTCGTCTATGTCTCAGGCCAGGTGCCGGTCGGCAGCGACGGGCTGGTGGTCAAGGGCGGCATCGCCGAGCAGACCGAACAGGTGCTGTCGAACGTCAAGGCGGCACTGGCGCTGGCCGGCTGCACGCTCGACGACGTGGTCAAGACGACGGTCTGGCTCGAGGACGCGCGCGATTTCGGCATCTTCAATACCGTCTATGCCCGGCATTTCCCGAAAGATCCGCCGGCACGCACGACGGTGGAGTCACGGCTTATGATCGACATCAAGATCGAGGTCGAAGCCGTCGCCTACAGGCCGGCCTGACGGAAAAGCGGAGACAGGCGCAATGCAATTCGATCTCCTGATAAAGGGCGGCCGCCTCATCGATCCGGCGTCGGGCCTCGACGCACAACGCGATCTGGCGATTATCGACGGCCGTATCGCCGCCATCGACGCCGAAATCCCCTTCGAACGTGCAGCCCGCGTCATCGACGCCACGGGCTCGATCGTCGCGCCCGGCCTGATCGACCTGCACAGCCATGTCTATTGGGGCGGCACGTCGCTCGGCGTCGATGCCGACCGGCTCGCCGCAAAGAGCGGCACCACCACCTTCGTCGATGCCGGAAGCGCCGGCGCCGGCAATTTCCTCGGCTTTCGCCGTCACGTCATCGAGCGCTCGAAGATCCGTATCCTGGCATACGTCAACATTTCCTTTGCCGGCATTTTCGGCTTCTCGCAGACCGTCGCGGTCGGCGAATGCAGCGACCTCAGGCTCTGCGAACCGCGCGAAACGGTGGCGGCGGCGCATGAGCACGCAGACGTGATCGTCGGCGTCAAGGTCCGCTCGGGACGCCACGCCGGCGGCAGCAGCGGCATCGCGCCGGTCGATCTCGGGCTGGAAGCCGCCGACAAGGCCGGCCTGCCGCTGATGGCGCATATAGACGAGCCGCCGCCGGGTCGCTCGGAAGTGCTGCCGCGGCTGCGCACAGGCGATATCCTCACCCACTGCTTCCGGCCGTTTCCCAACGCACCGGTCTTCGCTTCGGGCGCGGTGCGGCCGGACATGCGGCTGGCGCGCGAGCGCGGCGTCATCTTCGATATCGGCCACGGCATGGGCTCGTTCGATTTCGAGGTGGCCAAGGCGATGCTGAGCGAGGGACTGGCGCCGGACGTGATCAGCAGCGACGTGCATCTCTATTGCGTCGACGGGCCGGCCTTCGACGTCCTGGTGTGCATGTCGAAGCTGCTGGTTCTCGGCATGCCGCTGGTCGAGGTGCTGCGCGCCGCGACACAGCGGCCGGCCGAAGCGATCGCCAGGCCCGATTTGGGCAGGCTTGCGGTTGGTGCGGTCGGCGACATCGCGGTGCTGCGGCTGCGTCCGGGCCGCTTCACCTTTGTCGATTCGGTCGGCGCCTCGCTGGTCGCCGAGCAAAGGCTGGTCTCGGACGGCATCGTGGTCGGCGGCACGTGGTGGCCGAACGAGGCGCTGGACGATCTCGGCGAAACCGAGCGCTTCGAAGCGCATGCGCACGACACGCATGTCGAGGTTGCCGCCCGGCATTTCGGGCGTGGGTGATCTCCCCCTCAAGGGGGGAGATCACAGCTTCACCGCGGCGTCCCATAAACCGGCGTCGCAATGCCTTCCATCCTCGCCTTGATCTGCAGCGCCACGAACTTCGAATAAAAGCGCGACAGCGCCAGATTGCCGCCGTGGAACCACAGCGCTTCCTGCGCGGTCGGCTTCCACATGTTGCGCAATTCGCCTTGCCATGGACCCGGGTCGCCTTTCACGCCCGAGCCAATCCCCCAGCACGGCCCGACCTTGTCGGCGACTTCACGGGAGACGATCGCCGCCACCGTTTCGTTCATCGAGAGATAGCCGGTGCAGGCGATGATTGCGTCTGCCGCCAGTTCGGTGCCGTCGTCGAAGAGGATGCCTGTCGGCGTCAGCGACTTGATCCCGACGCCGCTGCGGATGCCGATCTCGCCGTCGATGATCAGATCGCAGGCGCCGACGTCGATGTAGAAGCCCGAGCCGGTGCGGTAGGCCTTCATCAAAAGTCCGGTCTCGTCGTCGCCAAAATCGATGGCGAAGCCGGCGCCGCGCAAGCGGTCGTAGAAGGCCGCGTCGCGCGCCTTGATGATGTCGTAAAGCGCCCGCTGGCCTTGCGGCAGCAGCGCGAACGGCGTCGAGGCGACGATCATGTCGGCCTTCTCAGTGGTGATGCCGCGAGCCAGCGCCTTTTCCGAAAAGATCTCGAAACCGATCTCCATCAGCGTGTCCGACTTGACCACCGTCGTCGGCGAGCGCTGGACCATCGTCACCTCGGCGCCGCTCTCCCATAGATCGACGCTGACGTCATGGCCGGAACTTGCGGCGCCGATGACGGCGACCTTTTTGCCGCGGAATTTCTCGCCGCTGGAATATTGGCTGGAGTGCAGGATCTCGCCCTGGAAGGCCTCGGCGCCCGGCAGGTCGATCTGCCTAGGCGGGCCATAAGCACCGGTCGCAAAGACGATGTGCCTCGGCTTTAACGTGATGCGCTGGCCGGCGCGGTCGACCTCGACCGTCCAGACCTTTTCGGTGTCGTCGTAGGACGCGCTGATGCATCTTGTGGAGGTCCAGTAGTTGAGCTCCATGACGCGCGTGTACATTTCCAGCCAGTCGCCCATCTTGTCCTTGGCCGTGAACACCGGCCAGTTCTCGGGAAACGGGATGTAGGGCAGATGGTCGTACCAGACCGGGTCGTGCAGCACGAGCGAGCGATAGCGATTGCGCCAGGAATCGCCGGCCTGCGCATTCTTCTCGATGATAATGGCCGGCACGCCGAGTTGCCGGAGCCGTGCGCCCAGCATGATGCCGCCCTGGCCGCCACCGATGACCAGGCAATAAGGCTGCTGGCCGGCGCCGAGTTCACGCGTCTCGCGCGCCCTCGCCTCCAGCCAGGTCTCGCGCTCCGGATCGGCCTTGTGGCGGACGCCCAGAGGCCGCGCCGGGCCCTTGCGCTCCTCAAACCCCTTGAGATCGCTCATCGCCGTAAACAGTGTCCGGCATTTGCCGTCCCTGAGGCGTATGATGCCTTGGCCCCACGCTGATGACGTCTCGAAAGAGAACCAGGCTTCGATAACGCCTTCGTCCGAAGTCGCTTCGCTGCTGAGCTGCCACCGAGCAGGCCTTGTCATTGCCAGCGTGGCTTCCAGCATGTCGCGGATAGCCGCGCGGCCTTCCATGGTCTTGATGTTCCAGGTGAAGGTCAGCAGGTCGCGCCAGTAACAGTCCTCGACGAACAGGTTGATTGCGGCCGCGACGTCGCCCGCCTCGAGCGCTCGCGCAAAAGAACCGAGCCAGGTGGCCGCCTGTTTCGACGGTGATATGTCGAGCATCTGTCTTCCCTATCTCCTGCGACTTCGGCGCTGCCCTTTAACCTTATCCTCTCTCCCGAAGAGCGGGGAGAGGGTAGGTGAGGGGCAGCGCAAACAGTCCGGAAATTAGGGGCGCAGCGCAAGACCCCGCTATCAGGCGCGCGCGCGGGCCTGATCCGAACCGCTATCCAGCCATGCAAGATCGTCCGGCGAAAGTGAGATGTCGAGCGCCTGGAGGCTGTCTTCCAACTCGTCGAGCGTGCGCGGCCCGATCAGCGGGACGGACGGAAAGGGCTGCGCCAGGACATAGGCGAGCGCGACGTGGATCGGGCTTTTGCCCAGCCGTTTGGCGAGCTCGATGGCGCGGTCGCGGCGGCCGAAGTTCCTCTCCGAGTACCAGACCCGGACCAGTTCCTCATTGTCGCGCCTGTCGCGGCCGGCGCGGTCGGTGAAGAAGCCGCGGCCCTGGCTCGACCAGGCGAAGTTCGGCATTTGCCGGGCGGTGAGCCAGGCCTTCCATGCGTCACTGGAGGACGTGACGCAGCCCGCCCAGATCGGCTCCAGCATCTCGGCCAGCGAGAAATTGTTGGAAAGCGCGCCGGGCTTCTGCTTGCCGGTGCGCTCGGCATAGGCAATCGCCTCGTCCATGCGTTCCATCGTCCAGTTCGAGCCGCCGAACGGACCGCGAATGCGGCCGGCCTTGACCTCGCGATCCATCGCATCGACGAACTCGTCGACCGGCACGTCCGGGTTGTCGCGATGCATGAAATAGACGTCGATATGGTCGGTCTGCAGCCGCTCGAGCGACTGGGTGAGCTGCTTGCCGATGACGTCGGGATAGCAGAGCGGCGAGTGCGCACCCTTGCCGATGACCACCGATTGCTCGCGCACGCCGCGGTTCTTCAGCCACTGGCCGAGCAGCGTCTCGGTATAGCCGGAACCGTAGACGAAGGCGGTGTCGAACAGATTGCCGCCCGCCTCAAAATAGGCGTCGAGCAGGATGGCGCCCGACGAAAAGGTGCGGAAATCCTCGAAGCCGAGCGCCAGGCACGAGGCCGGCCGCGGCAGGCCCGGAATGCCGCGCTTGGGGATGGCGGTCCCGCCGGAGCGCAGCTTCCGCCCGGAGATCGTGTTGACGCGCTTTGCCGGTTTCTCGATGTCATATTCGAGCCCGATGGCGGCCCGCCATCTATCGAGCACGCGCAGATTGCCGAGACTGTCGGCCCAGCTCATGCCCGGCCAGGCGAACTCCTGCTTCCCGCCGAGAATGGCCTCGCCGGCGGCGTCCACCTCGAATGCGTAAAGCCAGCCGTCCTCCTTGACCTCGACCACCTCGGTGTCACCCGGACGGATGATGCGGATTTCGCCGGTGCCGCCTTGCTGGCCGCCGGCATACCAGAAATCCGCCACCTCGATACGGCCCTTGCTGCCGAGAATACGCAATACGTTGTCCTGCGCGAGCGAAATGCTGCAGGAGACTTCCGCGACGATGCCGCCCGGAAAATGCAACAGCGCCGACGCCCATTCGTCGACGCCGGATTGGCCGAGATGCGCAGCGCCGACCACTTTGTCCGGCTCGGCAAAGGGCTTTCCCGCCGCGGCGCCGGCAATCAGCCGCGCCATCGAGACGGGATAGCCGCCGACATCGAGAATGCCGCCGCCGGCGAGATCCTTGGCGTAAAGCCGGTGCTCCGGCATGAAGCCCGGCATGGCGAAGCCGAAACTGGATTTGATCATCTTGATGTCGCCGATCGCGCCGGCCCTGATCAGCTCGACCAGCCTGGCCGTCTGCGGATGCAGCCGGTACATGAAGGCTTCGCCGAGAAAGGTGCCGGTCTTGCGCGCGGCATGGATCATGGCGTCGGCCTCGAAGGCGGTCAGGCCAAGCGGCTTTTCGCAAAGCACATGTTTTCCGGCCTCGGCTGCCTTGATCGCCCATTCGGCATGGCTCGGATGCGGCGTTGAAATATAAATCGCGTCGACGTCCGGAGCGCTAAGCAAAGCCTCGTAGCCATCGAGGATACGGGCGCCGGGGAAGGCCTCAGTGAGTCCGGCCTTGCCGGGATTGCGCGCCCCTAAGGCGACCAATGTGCCGGTGCGCGAATGGGCGACGCCGCCGGCAAACGCCTTGGCGATGTTGCCGGGCCCGAGAATGCCCCAGCGAATTTTTTCTGGCTTGGACGTCATGTCAAATCTCCGTGGGGTGGCCGCGACCAATCGCGATCGGACAAAAGAAAGATGGGTTAGCGAATGCGTGCGCCGGTGGCGTCGAAGAGAAGCGAGCGGTCGGCCTTGATCGACACCACCAGGTCGTCGCCGTTCGCGCGATGCCGCGAGGCCTCGCGCTCGATGATCAGTTCCTCGCGCCCGCCCCCGGTCCCGGAATTGGCATAGACATAGCTCACCGATCCCAAGTGCTCGGCGACGTCGGCCTTGAGGGTAAGGTCGCAATCGCCCTGGCCGGCGTCGAAGAAATGCTCCGGCCGCACGCCAAGCACGACATCGCCGCCTGTCGCAGGCAGAGCATCCGAAAGCGGCTTGCGCAGTCGCGCGCCGCGATGATTGACCAGTTCGACGACCGCAGCGCCGTTGTCGGCCCCGACCATTTTCGCCGCCAGAAAGTTCATTTTCGGGGAGCCGACGAAACCGGCAACGAAGCGGTTGGCGGGGTCGTCGTAGAGATCGAGCGGCGCGCCGATCTGCTCGATATTGCCGGCGTTGAGCACGACGATCCTGTCGGCCAGCGTCATCGCCTCGGTCTGGTCGTGCGTCACATAGACCATGGTAACGCCAAGCTCCTTGTGAAGGCGCGATATCTCGACGCGCATCTGCACCCTGAGCTCGGCGTCGAGATTGCTGAGCGGTTCGTCGAACAGGAACACTTGCGGCTCGCGCACGATGGCGCGGCCGATAGCGACGCGCTGGCGCTGGCCGCCCGACAATTGCCGCGGCCGCCGCTTCATCAGCTCGGCGATGCGCAGGATTTCGGAAGCCCGCTTCACCCGCCGCTCGGTATCTGCCTTGGGATTGCCGGTCATTCTCAGGCCGAAGCTCAGATTCTGCTCGACCGTCATGTGCGGATAGAGCGCGTACGACTGGAACACCATGGCGATGCCGCGATCGGCTGCCTCGACGTCGTTCACCACCTTGCCGCCAATGGCGATCTCGCCGTCGCTGATGTCCTCGAGCCCGGCGATCATCCGGAGCAGCGTGGACTTGCCGCAGCCGGAAGGGCCGACGAAGACGACGAATTCGCCGTCATCGATATCGATATTGGCGCCGTGGACGATTTCGAAGACGCCGAAGCGCTTGATGACGTTTTTGAGTGTGACTGCAGCCATGCTGATCCTTACTTGATGGCGCCGGCGGCGATGCCGGCGACGAAATGGCGCTGCAGAAGCACGAACACGACGAGGATTGGCGCCGTCAGCATCACCGCGCCCGCCATGATGCCGCCCCAGGACACCTTGGTGAGACCGATCAGCGTGCCGAGCGCCACCGGTGCGGTCATTGCGCCCGGCTTGGAATTGATCAGCAGCGGCCACAGATAGTTGTTCCAGGAAGCAAGGAAGAGAATGATGGCGAGCGCCGCCAGCATCGGCCGGGCCAGAGGCAATGCGACGAACAGGAATATCCGCCATTCCTTGACGCCCTCGACCTTGGCCGCGTCGAACAGCTCGTGCGGCATCATCGAAAAACTCTGCCGCATGAACAGCACGCCCAGCGAGTTGAACAGCGGCGGCACGATCAGCGCCACCCAGGTGTTGGCGAGCTTGAAGTCGCGCGCCACCATGATGAATTGCGGGATCAGCACGACCGCATAGGGCAGCGTGATGGTGCCGAAGATGATGGCTACGACCATGCCCTTGCCGAAGAAGTTGTAACGCGCCAGCGCCCAGCCGGCCATCGAGGTGAGCATCACCGACAGGAAGGTATAGGTCACCGCCACCGAGACGGAGATGCCGATGGCGCCGATGAAATTGGTGCCGCGCTGCAGATTGCTGACATTGTCGAGGAAATTGCCGTGCGGCAAAAGCTCGATGTCGGGGCTGAAGATGCCATTGTCGGGCATCGTGGAAAAGACCACCATCATCCACAGCGGGAACAGCCAGACCAGCGCCAGCGGCGTCAGGAACAGATGCAGCGCGATGCTGCGGCCCAATCTGGCCTGGGAACGGCTGACCCGGGAATGGCTGATTGGGGAGCGCGAGTTCATTTCGGTTCCCTCGTCAGCCATATCTGCACCAGCGAAATGGCAATCGCCAGCCCGGCCATGGTGTAGGCGACGGCCGAAGCGTAGCCGAAATTGAGCGACCGGAAGCCCTGGCGGTAAAGCAGCAGCCCGAGCGTTTCGGTGCCGCCGCCCGGCCCGCCGCGCTCGGTGATCAGGAAGGGCTCGGTGAACAGCTGCATGGTGCCGATGATCGACAGCACGGCGCAGAACACGATGATCGGCTTGAGCAGCGGCAGCGTGATGTAAAAGAACTGGTTGACCTTGCTGACCCGGTCCAGGGTTGCCGCCTCGTAGACATCCTCGGGGATGGACTGCAGGCCGGCGAGCAGGATGATGGCGTTGTAGCCGGCCCAGCGCCAGGTCACCGCCATCATGATCACCGCCATCGCCGGGGTGACGTTGGTAAACCAGTCGACACTGGGCAGGCCGATGCTGTTCAGCAATTTGTTGATGATGCCGTAGTCGAGATTGAACATCAGCCGGAAAACCGCCGAATAGGCGACTTCGCCGACCACGACCGGCGCGAAGAAGGCAAAGCGGAACAGGCCACGCGCCTTGAGCAGCGGCGAATTCAAAAGCACCGCCATCACAATCGCCAGGGAAATCATCACCGGCACCTGGATGACGAGGATCAGCAATGTGTTCTTCAAGGCATTGAAGAAGGCGGGATCGCCGATCAGCCGGCCCCAGTTGAAGGTCGGCGCGAACCGCCACGGCACGGTGCGCGTCGCCTGGAACGAGATCAGGAAGGAATCGATGATCGGCCACAGCCAGAAAATCGAGAAGATCAGCAGATAGGGCGCGAGGAAGCGATAAGCCGTGGCGTTCTGGTAGCGCATTCGTTTTCCTCCTTTCTGCTTTCGCCTGCTGGGGCGCGCGGTGTTGATGTTCAGGTGATGCGCCGCCGCAAACGGTGGCTTGTTCGAAGGCCGGCGCCGCCCCTCATCCGCCTGCCTGGCCGCAATGCTGGGGGATTCCCCTCTCCCCGTTCTTCACGGGGAGAGGGTAAGGGTGAGGGGCAGCGCCAGCGTTCGAAATAGATCACGAAGTCTGGAGCCATCCCGTATCAGATCACGACTTGACCGGCAGGCCGGTCGCCGCGGCGATCTGGCTTGCGGCATCGTCGAGCGCTGCCTTGGCGTCGGGATAGCCGCCGGCCAGATATTTGGTCTGCACCGCGCGGATGATGATTTCGGCGTCGCTCTGGAACGGAGTGCCGCGGCTGGGGACGACCTTGGGCAAGGTGCCGAGGATGTCCTTCCACACGGCTTGGCCACCCCAATAGGGCAGGCCTTCGGAGACATAAGGGTCGTTGAGCGCCGAGATCAGCGACGGCACCAGGCCGAAGCCTTTCAGCATGGTGATCTGGCCCTCATTCGTCCCTAGCGTGTATTTCAGATAGGCATAGGCGGCTTCCTTGTTCTTCGACACCGAAGTGATGGCGAGCGAGGAGCCGCCGAGATTGGCGGCGCGCGGACCGTCGGCGGTCAGGCTCGGCATCAGATAGACGCCCCATTTGCCTGCGCCATCGGGCGATTCCGTGCGTATGGTGCCTTCATACCAGCCGCCATACATCTGGCTGGCGACCTTGCCGGCGGTGTTGTTAGTGATCTTGGTGCTCCAGTCGGCAGAGGAAATGATGCCGGCGTCCTTCATCTCCTTGATCTTGGTCATGGCATCGACGCATTTGGGCTGATTGACGGTGATCGATTGACCATCGGCGGAGAAATAGGCGCAGCCCTGCTCGTTGGAGATCATGCGGAAGAATTCGGAATCGCCGTTGAAATCGGCGTTGGTCATCGTCACGCCAGGATTGGCGGCCTGGATCTTCTTGGCGGCGGCGATGAAATCGTCCCAGGTCTTGATCGAAGACGGGTCGACGCCGGCCTTCTCATAGAAGTCGCGGCGGTAGAACATCGCTACTGGACCGGAATCCCAGGGCATCGCATAGGCCTTGTCGTCAACCTCGAGCTCGGTACGTTTGAAGTCGGGGAATTTTGCCTGGTCTTCTGCGGTGTAGCCGAGCGTGTGCAGGTCGACGAAGCAATCCGGGAACTGGCTCCAGTAGTTTTCCGCCTCGCCGTTCTCGATCGTCACGATATCCGGCAGGCCCTCGCCGCCGGCGGCACAGCCGGCGATCGATTTGTCGTAGGTCGGCTGGTTGCCGAGGTCCTCGACCGTGACCTTGATGTCGGGATACTGCTTGTTGAAGCCCGCTATGGTGGCCTTCAGCGACGAAGCGGCGATGTTCCAGCTCCAGATCGTGATTTCACCGGACTGCGCAAAGGCTGGGCTGGAGCCCAGGGCAAGCGCGAGCGCGGCGCAGGTCAATTTTAAGCGCATTGAAATCCTCCCATTTCAGTTGCTCTCTGTTTGCGAGCGTGGCTAGACTAGGCTTCGGGAAAGCCTTGTCCGCGACAAAGGGAATAAGAAATGAGCGGAAAGTAAGATGCCGGAAAGGCCGTTTTACCAGCCTGGCGCCAGCAGCGTGGAGGGCCTGCCGCTGCTGCTGCAAATGTTCCACACCCAGCCCCTGGTGATGCTCAAGCCACATTGGCATGCCCAGGTCGAGGTGAATTTCATCGTGCGTGGCGCCGTGCATTACCGCATGGACGGGCACGGGCTTTCGCTTTCTGCGGGCGACATGTGCCTGTTCTGGGGCGGCCTGCCGCACCAGATGGACGAAGCCTCCGACGATGCCATCTACGCCGGCGCGCATCTGCCGCTGGTTCATTTCTTCCGGCTGCATTTGCCCGTCGACGTCCGCAACAGGCTGATGACCGGCGCGACGCTGGTGACCGACGCCACAGACCGGTCGGACGACCACAATTTCGAGCGCTGGAACCGCTATGCCCGCTCCGGCGACCCGGTCAAGGCGGAGCATGCCGTCAACGAGCTTTTGCTGCGGCTTGAGCGGGTGCGGTTCGAGCCCTACCGGCTGGTGCCGGAAACGCCGGTCGAACAGGAGCTAGGCAGCCCGTTCGATCAGCAATCGCTGCGCAATGTCGGGCGCATGTGCGACTTCATCGCCGAGAATTTCCTCTACGAGATCGATTGCGTCGACATCGCCGCGGCGGCCGACATCCATCCCAAATACGCCATGAGCATCTTCAAGAAATCGACCGGCATGACGCTCAATGAATATGTGAATCTGCTGCGCCTCAGCTACGCGCAGGCGCTGCTGATGCATCAGGATGCCAATGTGCTGCGCGTCGCCATGGAATCGGGCTTCGGCTCGCTCAGCGCGTTCAACAAGTCGTTCCGCAAGCTTTCCGGCATGTCGCCGTCGGATTTCCGCAGGGGCGTGGCCGGCGCCAGATAAGGGCGCCGGCTGGATTCAGCCGATAACCCCCAGACGTCTCGGCAGGCGGTTCATCGGCGACGGCCCGTTGGCGGTGATCAGGAACTGGTCCTCGAGATTGAAGCTGGCGAGACTGTCGATGTAGAGCGGAATCTCGAATGCCAGCACCATGCCGGGTTCGATCGCGACATCGCAGTCGGCCGGGATGAACGGCCATTGCTCGGAAAACACGGAATGGCCGACGCCGTGGCCGAAATGGCCGCGGCGATAGGAACGCAGGCCCTGGCGCGCCAGGCTGTCACTGGCGGCGCGATGCACGGCGGCCAACGGCTTTCCGGGCATAAGCGCGGCAAGCCCGTCGGCGAAGGCGCGTTCGGCTATCGCATGCAATTCGGCCTGTTCGGGCGACGGCGGCCCGAAGGTGAAATTCCGCGACATATCCGAGGCATAGCCGTTCACGCTGCACACCATGTCGGCCTTCAGCGGATCGCCGGCGGCGGCGACCGCGTCGGCGCCTTTTGGGCGAGCGCCCAGCGTGACGTATTCCGCCGTCGAGATTTGCTGCGACGACCCGGCGGCTACATCCGCGACGCCTTGCCGGTAAAGCGCGACCAGCTCAGACTGACGCATGCCGGCCGCTGCATGCTGCTGCAGCCGCGACAGGCCGGCCTCCGACAGGACGATGCCCTGCTGCAACAGGTCGATCTCGCTCTGCGACTTGATCGCCCGCAGCCGGTCGAGGATCGGCGAACCGTTGACCAGGGCAGTGCCCGGCAACATCGCCTGCATCGCGGAAAAATCGCTGGCCGAGACGAAATCCAGCTCGATGCCGAGCGTCGCACGCTCCAGCCCGAATTCTGCGAGGATCGTCTTCAGCTCGCGGACGGAGCGGGCAAGCTCGAAGGTCGCCGGACGTGAAAAACCGGGGGCGCGGCCAACCAGGCCGGCCTCGATGCGCTGCGCAACAGGCCGGTCGGCCGTCGCCGGCTCGAGCGACGCCGATTCGATCCAGATCGGATGCGTGCGTACCATGGCGCCGGCCATCGCCGCCGGGAGCTGGGCAGCCTGGAAATCCGCCACCACGACGCCGATCGGCAGGTTGCCTCGCTTGGGAATAACGACGAAACCGGCGCCGGCCCGCCGGAACAGGCCTGCCGGGCCGATCCAGGCACCGGTGGCATATTGGAACGCCTCGGGCTCGCAAAGCACCAGCGCCTCGATGCCGGCGCGCTGCATCAGGTCAGTCGCGCGCTCGCGGTCGACAAAGCCGGTCATGGGATCTCCTCGAATGCAATCGAAACCGACGCCGATGCGGCGGCGTTTGGCCTTAGCGTAGCTTCAGTGCCGCCGTGGAGCAGCTTTTTTCTGGAAGCGCTGTTCACCTTGAGAGTTCGTCGTCGGGAAACGAAAAAGCCGCGGCGAACCGCGGCTTTTCAACACAACAAGCGGCTGCTTCGAAAGCTTTATTCGGTTTCGTCGGAAGTGTCGTCGGCAGTGTCTGCCGCGTCATCCGCGGTCTGCCTTGCCAGCGCTGCCTGCAAGGCCAACGTGGCCTGTGGCGAGGCCGGTGTCGTCGCAACGACCGCCGCTGCGTGAGCAACTCCGTGCGTCGACTTGTCCCTGGCCGCGGCGGAAGTGGCGGCTCCGTGTCCCTGCGAGCCGGCCCCGGCCGAGTTTCCGCCATTGCCGTTGCTGCCGCCATTGCCGTTGCCATTGCCATTGCCGCCGGGAGCAGCGAGTACCGGAGATGCGACAAGGGTGAGAGCGGCTACAGTCGCGAATAGACAGGTGCGCGTTTTCATAGTTCCTCCTTCGAATCGCCCTCCCGCCAGGATGGGTTCCAAATGAAAAACGTCAGGACTTCCAATGTGAAAGCCGGCTGTTACCTAGCTTTGTTCAAATACAGTATTCTGCAAGATGGACCTTGGTCCGAAACCGGCACGCAAAAGTCCTGAATTTTATCGACAGCGTACTTCGGACGACCGCAACGGCTGGATTTTGCTGCCGTCAGATCCAGCGCCGCTACAGCGCATGTGCGTCGGCTGACATGAGGTTACAATCGAGGAAACCTCGGTGCTCGCCATCCGGCGAGATCATTTAAGGCGATTGAGGAACATTCCACAGTTCGTGAAGTTGGGAGCGCAGGCCCGCTTTTGAGGTGCCAAAATGTTTGATGCCGGCGGGCTTTTGGGAGGAAGCCATGATCCGCGTCACGCCTGCATTTCGTGTTTCACGCCGCCGCGCATTGCAGTTTGGCCTGGGAGCGACGCTCGCTTCGGCCACCGGGCTTGCCCCGGTTTCCCGCGCCTATGCGCAGGATGAGGTCAAAGACGAAGACATTTTCCGGTTCGCCCTCAATCTCGAATATATGGAAGCCGAATATTACCTGCGCGGCACAACCGGAAAAGGGATCGATGACTCGGATGCCGGCCCGAAGGCCGGCGCTGTGGCTGGCGGCAAACAGGTTCGCTTTGACACGCCTGCAATCGGCGAGTTCATGCGTGAGGTCGCCGAAAACGAACTTGCCCATGTCAGGTTCTATCGCAAGACACTTGGAAGCGATGCCGTCGACCGGCCGGCAATCGATTTCGATGCGGGCTTTGCGGCGGTTGCCAAGGCGGCGGGGCTCGGAGCGGACTTCGATCCTTTCGGCAACCAGATGAACTTCGTGCTCGGCGGCATGCTGTTCGAGGATGTCGGCGTCACTGCCTATGCCGGCGCCGCGCCCCTTCTGAAGAACAAGGATTTCCAGGCCGCCGCCGCTGGCATTCTGGCCGTTGAGGCCTACCACATGGGGATGGCGCGATCGTCGCTTTACCGAATGGGCGAGGATGCCTGGAAGGCCGCCAATGCGGTTTCCGACGCCCGCGACAAGATCGATGGACCGGAAGACAAGGACCAGGGCATCCGAGTGGACGGCAAAGCCAATATCGTTCCATCGACCCCGGATGCAATCGCCTTCACGAGGACGCCGCAAGAAGTGCTTCGGATCGTCTATCTGACCGACCAGAAAGGCGTCAGCAAGGGCGGCTTCTACCCGAACGGAATGAACGGAACGCTCAAAAGCACCTGAGCGGTCTGCGGATGAATCTCGTGGCAAATGAACTTGCGCGCGCGGCCAGCCGATTCGGCGCGCTGCGCCCTGCTGGCGCGCAAAAACGAAAAAGCCGCGGCGGACCGCGGCTTTTCGATGCTTGATTTCCCTTGAGAGAAATGGAGCGGGTGAAGCGATTCGAACGCTCGACCCCAACCTTGGCAAGGTTGTGCTCTACCCCTGAGCTACACCCGCTCGCGCGGCTTTTGGGCCGCAAGCCGCGCCTATATGGCTGAAGAGCGCGGCGATTGCAACAGGGAATTCGCAGGCTTTTTTGCTTCGCCGGCAATGCGGAGAAGCGCTCCTCCGGACGTCGCAAGGCAATCACCCCCCGCGTTGCGCGACGGACTTGTCTTGGCCGCATCATGGCCGTAAACGGCGTTAGCCAAACAAGCCGTTGAAAGCGGGCCACCAGAAGAAAGACCGATGCCGAAGACCGAAGCCGAACTTTTCGCCTTTCTTGCCGGACTCGGGATCGAGGTATCGACGCGGCGGCATCCGCCGCTGTTCACGGTCGCCGATTCGCAGGCGCTGCGCGGTGAGATTGCCGGCGGCCACACCAAGAACCTGTTCCTCAAGGACAAGAAGGACAATTTCTTCCTGGTCAGCGTCGACGAGGAGGCGGTGGTCGATCTCAAGCAGATCCACCATCTGATCGGCGCTGCGGGGCGCGTGTCTTTCGGCCGGCCGGAGATGCTGATGGAGCTTCTCGGCGTCGTCCCGGGCGCGGTCACGGTGTTCGGGCTGATCAACGACACCGAGCGAAGGGTCAAGGTCGTTTTGGACGAGAAGCTGATGAGCCATGCGGTGGTCAATGCCCACCCGCTGACCAATGAAGCGACGACTTCCATCGCTGCCGCGGACCTGGTCAAATTCGTCGAGGCAACCGGACATGATGCTGTTATCTTGAAAGTCTCGGCATGATCGCCACATGGGTGACTAAGACCGGGGTGACTGAAACCGGGTTCTAAAGAAGGATGTTGCGCCCGTCCCTTGGCCGGCGGCGCGACCGAAAGGCGACGAGAGATGAGCGATAGCAACCCCTTTGGCGGCCCATTTGGCAGCAATGGCGGCCAGTATGCCACCACCGTGCAATATGGCGGCACCGATGCCGCGCGTGAGAAGGTCGCGCTTGCGGAGGCGCCGGCCGACGTCATCAAGGACACAACGACCGCTGGATTTGCTGCAGACGTCATCCAGGAATCGCGTCGCCAGCCGGTGCTGGTCGATTTCTGGGCGCCGTGGTGCGGCCCCTGCAAGCAATTGACGCCGCTGCTGGAGAAGGCGGTGAAAGCCGCCGGTGGCAAGGTCAAGCTGGTCAAGATGAATATCGACGACCATCCATCGATCGCCGGCCAGCTCGGCATCCAGTCGATACCGGCGGTCATTGCCTTCAAGGACGGCCAGCCGGTCGACGGCTTCATGGGCGCCATTCCCGAGAGCCAGATCACGCAATTCATTCAGAAGGTCGGCGGCAAGAACGGTGGCGCGCCGCAAGTGGCCGAGGCACTGGCCGCCGCTGCCGAGGCGCGCGACGCCGGTGACGTGCAGACCGCTGCCGACATTTATGATGCCATCCTGGAACAGGCGCCGGAGACGATCGAGGCGATCGCCGGCTTGGGCGATCTGCTGTTCGAGGCTGGCGATACCGAAGGTGCCGAGGCGGTGCTGGCGCGGGCGCCGGAAGCGAAGAAGGATGCGCCCCAGCTCGCCGCGCTGCGGGCCAAGATGGCGCTCGCCGCGCAAGCAGCAGTGCTCGGCAATCCGGCGGAACTGGAACGGCGTCTGGCCGAAAATCCCGGGGATCACCAGGCACGGTTCGAGCTCGCCATGATCCAGAACGCCAAGGGTGATCGCATGGCGGCGGCCGACAATCTGCTGGCGATCATCAAGGCCGACCGCTCGTGGAACGACGACGGCGCCAGAACCCAGTTGCTGCAGCTCTTCGAGGCATGGGGCATGACCGACGAAGCAACGCTGTCGGCACGGCGCAAATTGTCGTCGCTGCTGTTTTCCTGAGTCGGCGCAGACTGTTTTGTCGCGCGGGCTTGCGGTGGGCGGCAGCTGCGCCAGATTAGGTTTTCGGACGGCGTTCGATTTCAGGTTTCCGGTGTTGCGCCTTGTGCCGGCCGGGAGGAGACGGATTTGGTGCGCTTCCTGACAAAGCGATCGGAGGATTGAGGTGCAGGCGGGAAACGCGCATTACCGGCTCGCTGCGGACTTACCGTCGACCATGCCGATCTTTCCGCTCGAGGGCGCATTGCTGCTGCCGGGAGGCCGCATGCCCCTCAACATCTTCGAGCCGCGCTATCTGCAGATGGTCGACGAAGCGATCGCCGGGCCGCGGCTGATCGGCATGATCCAGCCCAGCCTCGACGGTGCGCTGCGTCCAGACGGCGAGCCGGAGCTCTGCAATGTCGGCTGTGCCGGGCGCATCATTGCGCTGTCCGAGAGCGGCGACGGCCGTTACCTGATTTCGCTGCAGGGAGTGTGCCGGTTCCGCATTGTCCAGGAACTCACGGTCAAGACGCCGTTCCGCCAGTGCCGGCTGGCACCTTTTCTCGCCGATCTCGACGAGGAGCAGGCAGACGCCGAGATCGACCGGCCGGCGCTGCTCAAGGCGTTTCGCGCCTATCTGCAGGCCAACGATCTGGAGGCCGACTGGGAGAGCGTCAGCCGCGCCGAAAACGCCATGCTGGTCAACGCACTGTCGATGATGGCACCCTACGGGCCGGCCGAGAAACAGGCGCTGCTCGAAGCGGCCGATCTGAAGACACGCGCCGAGACCCTGATCGCCATCACCGAAATGGCGCTGGCGCGCGACAATGAGGATTTCGGTTCGAGTTTGCAGTAGGTTGGCCCTCCTTCTCCCACAAGGGAGAAAGGGGAGGCCGCGCGCAAAGACCTGAAGCGGTCGCCTTGTGGAAAGGATGGATCGAATGGCGGATGGACGTGACGGGAACAGGACGGTCGACCCCAAGCTGCTGGAACTCTTGGCCTGCCCGCTGACCAAGGGACCGCTTGCCTGGGATCCGGAGCGCGGCGAGCTTATCTCGCGGGTGGCAAAGCTTGCCTATCCGGTGCGGGACGGCATTCCGATCATGCTGCCCTCGGAGGCGCGTACGATCACCATTGACGATGCCGTGCCCACGCCACCGCGCCTGGGTGGAACGTCCTGAGTGCTGCGGTTCAGAGCCGCTCCATAGCGATCCCCCTCTATTGAAAATTGCGCCCTTTGGGCATGACCTTCTCTGCCTTTCCCAATAGTTCCGTTTGCGCGATACTATCGGGCCGCTTCTCCTCGGGGCCGCTCGAAGGTTCATCCACAAGCCTTGCCTCCTCAAGCAGCACCGACAGCCACGGCGTCAGATCCTCGACCTTCTCGGCGACGATATGGATGACGTCCGATTCCGATTGCAGCTTGCCGGTGACGCGGATGAGACGCGCGCCCATGACGATGGGGCGGAAGCGGTTGAAGGTTCTTTCCCAGAAAATGATATTGGCGACCGCATTCTCGTCTTCCAGCGTCAGGAAAATCGCCTTGCCATTGCCCGGCCGCTGCCGCACCAGCACGAGGCCGGCGACCGAAACGCGGCGGCCGTCCCGCACCTGGCCGAGCCGCGCATTGGGCGTGACGCCGGACCGATCCAGCCTTTGACGCAGGAAGGCGACCGGGTGCGCCTTCAGCGACAGGCCGAGCGAGCGGTAGTCGTGGACGACGTGCTCGCCGAGCGGCATTGTCGGGAGCCGGGTTTCAGGCTCGAGATCGCGCAAGCGGATCGCCGGCTGATCGAACAGCGGCAGCTTTTCGGCGGCACTCTTGCCGTCGAGCGCGCGGACCGCCCATAGAGCGTCGCGGCGGTTCAATCCAAGCGAGCGGAAAGCGTCGGCCTGTGCCAGTTTTTCGATCTCGTCGACGTTGAGGCCCGAGCGCAGCCAGACATCGCGCACGGATGCGTAGCCGTCGCCGCGTCGCAGCACAAAGGTCTCCATGCGCTCCTTCGACAGGCCCTTGACCTGGCGAAAACCAAGCCGGACGGCATGGCTGGTCCGGATGACGCCGCGCATCTGGGCATGGCGGCCAAGGATACGATCCGGATCGAAAGGCGATTTCTCCAAGGCGCAATCCCAGCCGGAAAAATTGACGTCGACGTCGCGGATCTCGACGCCGTGGTCATGCGCGTCGCGGACAAGCTGAGCCGGCTGGTAAAACCCCATCGGCTGGGAATTCAGGATCGCGGCACAGAACACGTCGGGATAGAAGGTCTTGAACCAGCAGGAGGCATAGACCAGCAGGGCGAAGGAGGCGGCGTGGCTTTCGGGAAAGCCGTATTCGCCAAAGCCTTCGATCTGTTTGAAGCAGCGCTCGGCGAAGTCTTTTTCGTAGCCCTTGGCGACCATGCCGTCGACCATTCTCTTGCGGTAATTGCCGATCGTGCCGGTGCGCTTGAACGTCGCCATGGCGCGGCGCAGTTCATCGGCCTCGCCCGGCCTGAAGCCGCCGGCGACGATGGCGATCTTCATCGCCTGCTCCTGGAACAACGGCACGCCCAGCGTCCTGCCGAGGATTTTTTCCAGTTCCGGCTTGGGGTATTCGGGTTTTTCCTTGCCTTGCCGGCGGCGCAGATAGGGATGGACCATGTCGCCCTGGATCGGGCCGGGCCGCACGATCGCCACCTCGATGACGAGATCGTAAAAGTTTTTCGGCCGCAGCCGCGGCAGCATCGACATCTGCGCGCGGGATTCGATCTGGAAGACGCCGATCGTGTCGGCGCGGCAGATCATGTCGTAGACACGCTTGTCCTCGGCAGGCAGAGTGGCCAGCACATAGGGTTGGCCGTACTCGTCCCGCGCCTCCGGATAATGATCCCGGAGCAGGGTGAAGGCGCGCTGCAGGCAGGTCAGCATGCCGAGCGCCAGCACGTCCACTTTAAGGATTTTCACCGCGTCGAGGTCGTCCTTGTCCCACTCGACCATCTTGCGCTCGTCCATCGCCGTCTTGACGATGGGCACGATCTCGTCGAGCCGGTCCCTGGTGATGACAAAACCGCCGACATGCTGCGACAAATGACGGGGAAAGCCCATGATCTCGTTGGCGCATTCGATCACGTGCCTTGTCGATGGATCGGTCTGATCGAGGCCGCCGGCTTTTGTCTCCTTTTCGCCGAGTTCCGAGGTCGACCAGCCCCAGATCGAACTGGACAGCGCGCTGCGGACGTCGTCCGACAGGCCCATCGCCTTGGCCACTTCGCGCATCGCCGAGCGGCCCCGGTAGCTGACGACGGCAGCGGCCAGCGCGGTGCGCTTGGTACTGTATTTGGAATAGATGTACTGGATGACCTCCTCGCGCTTTTCATGCTCGAAATCGACGTCGATGTCGGGCGGTTCGTTTCTTTCCTCGGAAATGAAGCGCTCGAAAAGCGTGTCGATCTTGTCCGGGCCAACTTCGGTGATGCCGATGCAGAAGCAGACGATCGAGTTGGCGGCGGAGCCGCGCCCCTGGCAGAGAATGTTCTGGCTGCGGGCGAATTTGACGATGTCGTGGACAGTCAGGAAATAGCGCGCGTAGTTCAGGCGCTCGATCAGGGCGAGCTCCTCCTCGATGCGTTGCGTCACAAAAGCGGGCACGCCCGAGGGGTAGCGGATGGCGGCCCCCTCCTTGGCCAGCCTTTCCAGCTCGGCCTGCGGCCCGAGGCCCGATTCCGTCGGCTCGTCGGGATAGTTGTATTGCAGGTCACTGAGCGAGAAGGTCAGCTCGCTGGCAAAACGCAGCGTTTCCGCCAGCGCTTGCGGATGCCTACGGAAAAGCCGTGCCATCTCCAGCGGCGGCTTTAAGTGGCGCTCGGCATTGGCCGCCAGCTCCAGCCCCACCTCGGCGACGGGCACATTGAGGCGGATCGCCGTCAGCACGTCCTGCAGCGGGCGCCGTTCCGACGTATGGTAGAGAACGTCGTTGGTGGCCATCAGCGGGATGCCGGCCAGCTCGGCCATCGCCGCCGCCTGCTCGATACGGAAGCGGTCGTTACCGCGGTAATCCGGCGAAACCGCCAGCCTCAGGTTTTCGCCGAAGCGATCCCTGAGCCGGCTAATCAGTGCGAGGCCAGCTTCCGCGTCCGCCGACAGATCCGGCAGTATGGCCAGCGACAGGAGATCGCCCCATTCGAGAAGATCGCTCTGTTTGAGAAGCGTTGCGCCCTTTTCGTTCTCGTCGCGCAGATTGGCCTGTGTCAGCATGCGGCAGAGATGCCCCCAGCCCTTGCGGTCCTGCGGGTAGGCGAGGATGTCCGGCGTGCCGTCGCAAAAAACCAGGCGGCAGCCGGGATGATAGGAAACACCCTCCACCTTGGCCTGCTGCCAGGCGCGTACCACGCCCGCCACCGTATTTCGGTCGGCGAGACCGATCGCCGAAAACCCGAGGAATTTTGCCGCGACCACCAGCTCCTCCGGTTTCGAGGCACCGCGCAGGAACGAGAAGTTCGACTGGATGCCGAATTCGGCATAGGGGATGGCCGTCAGCGCATTCATGCGAAGATCCCATGCATGTACCAGCGCGGCGGGACTTGAGAGGCGCCGTAAAGGCCCTGGCGATAGAGCCAGTAACGGCGGCCGTCGGCATCCTCGATGCGGAAATAATCCCGGGTCGGGGCATCTTCTCGTCCCGCCGCCTCTCGCCACCATTCCGGCGCGATGCGCTCCGGCCCTTCGGCGCGCGCGACCCGGTAGAGCGCGCGCCGCCAGCGGAAGTTCAAAGGCGGGCCTTCCGGCATTTCGGTGGCTGGCACTTCGATCGGCTCGGGCGAACGGAAAAGCCGGATCGGTCGCTCAGGCTGGAAGACGGTCGTGGGAGCGTCCTTCGCCTTGTCCGGCTGCTTCGGCGGCGAGCTTCTCTGCGGCGCCTCCGTGAAGGGAAGGGTGGCAACGGCGCGCTCCGGCAAATGGCTCTCGACGGCAACCGGCTTCAAGACCGCGCCTTCGCCGAGCCGGGCGCGAATGCGGTCGGCAAAAAGCGCGATATCGGCACCGTCGTCGCTCGTCTCGCCGGCAAGGTCTGCCTGCTGCATGTCGAAGGCGGCGGCGGTCAGCACCGAAAGGCGCACGAGATCGAAGCCATAGCCGGCGTCGATATCCCGTTCGAGCGCGGCAAGCCTTTCGTGGAACAATTTCTGGATCAGCCGCGGCTCGCGCAGAGGCCGCGAGGTGCCGACGGCGATGCGGCTGACGCCGCCATCGACGCGGAAAAGCAGCAGCGCCAGCCGCCTTGCGCCCTCGCCGCGACGCTCGAGATCGCTCTTCAAGGTGGCCGCCAGCATGCCGGTCAGCCGCTCGATGTCCTCGGTCAACATGATCGGCTCGGCAAGATGACGCTCGACCGAAAGCGGTGCCACCGGCAGGCGCGGCAACACGGCTTCGTCGAGGCGGCCGAGCGCCTGGTCGAGGCGCAAGAGCAGCGATGCGCCGAAGCGGCGGGCCAGCGGCGCGCGCGGTGCTGCCATGACGGCGCCCGCCGTGCGCAGGCCGACGCTTTCGAGGCTGGCGCGGACCTCCGGGTCGATGCGCAGCGCCGCCAGCGGCATGGGCGCGAGAAGCGCTTCCTCCTCGCCATCGGGCACGATGCGGTCGCCGGCAAACCGCGCCGCCGCCCAGGCAGCACCAGGTGTGGCGGCAAGCCCGGCGCGGACATCGAAGCCCTGATGGAAAAAACGCGACAGGATATCGTCCAGCATCGAGCGTTCGCCGCCGAAAAGATGCGTGCAGCCGGTGACATCGAGATAGAGGCCGTCGGTCCCGTCGAGCGCCACCAGCGGGGTATAGCGGTCGCACCAGTCGGCGAGGCCTTCGAGCAGGCGCCGGTCGGCCTCCGGATCGGCCTCCGCGATGTCGATCGAGGGATGCATGGCGCATGCGTCGGCTATGCCCATGCCGCGTTTCAGATTAAGCGCCTCAGCCCGTTCGTCGAGGGCGGCGATGCGCTGGGCGTTCCCTTGGCGATGGCTGATCACCAGCGGCAGGTGATCCGACGGCCGGGAACGCCAGGACCGCCCCAGACGCTGCCGCAGGATCCTCTCGGCGGCGAGATGCGGAAACCACAGGGACAGGATTCTTTGGCCGTTCTGGGGCCGATTCCTGAGACCTTCCTTGCTCGCCCCGTCTTTCTTCGAATATGCGTTCATCGGGGTTCCACTCCAGTGTGAATTGTCCGGGCAAGGCCGCGCGGCTCTTGCCGATGCTGACGGTGAAGGCGGGCCGGCCGATCGAGCCGGCGAGCGGCCCGGCGATTGTCTGGCGCGCTGCCGCCGGTGCCGCCGACAGGATGAGGCGGACGGGCGCTGCCGTCGGTTCGGGCTCGCCGGCCTGGCGCAGCAGGAACAGCGGCCGGCCGGCACTCTGCGCCCGGGCGTGCAGCCGCCGCGTCGCGGTGAGATCCAGCCGCTGCGGGCTGCCGCGGATTTCGAGGATGACAGCGGCCAGCGCCGTCATCCGGGCAGCCTCCTCGGCGACCCACAGCGCATCGAGCAGCCTTGGCGCCTCGGAAAACAGCAATTGCTCCGGCTCGATGCCGAAAAAGGCGTGAAGCCCCCTAGCGTAAGGGAAGCCGGCCTCGCGGAAAACCTCGGATGTGCCGATCCACAGCACCGGCAGTCGCGGGCCCTGGCTGAGGATCAGGCTGACGAGCGCGAGCACAAAGCCGGCGACGGCCCCGGCATCGCGCGTCGCGGCGCCATGAAACTCGCTCAGCGCCGACTTCGGCAGGCCACCGCTCAGCGCAGCATCGAGGCGCTCCGCGCCGGTGGACAAAAACGCATCCTGCGAAGCCACGGCGAGGCCGCGCCGGACAATAGTTAGATTTCGAGGCAATGTCAGAGTCTGGGGGCTGACATCCGCATCAACGGGGGCTGCGCCGGCCGACGCCTCCAGACGCTCGGACAGCGTTCCCTCGATCTTCGCGATCTGGCGGCGCAGGGCAAAAACAGTCTCCCGCGCCACGGCGCTTGTCGCCATGACGGTCAGCTTCCACTCACAATTGTTCCTGTTATGTTCTTATAGATTCCAGAGGCCGGCCAAAGAGTCAAGCGGAGTCATGGGGAATTTATTCCTCTAGTGGGGGGCGTGGCACGGTCACCCCAGCCCGGCCATTTGCCGAGTCCGGCCCGAAAGCCTATATGCCGGGATCAAAGGGACAAAGCATGGCTCGCATCTACCAAACACGCATCTGGCACGACCAGCTTTCGCCAACGATGGAGGAAATCGAGCTCCTGGCGCTGGAGGCCTATGCCCATCTGCCGGAGGACTTTCGCAAGTTGACCGGCGAGATCGTCATTCAGATCGCCGAATTCCCGACCGACGAGATCATGGACGACCTTTCGCTGGAAACGCCCTTCGACCTTTTGGGGCTGTTCGAGGGGCGCGGCATCGCCGAGCGCTGGAATCCGCAGACCGGCGAGGGCCCGAACCGCATCACGCTCTATCGTCGCGCCATCCTTGACTACTGGGCCGAGAACGAGGAAACGCTGGGCGACATCGTCACCCATGTGCTGATCCACGAGATCGGCCACCATTTCGGCCTGTCGGACGACGATATGGAGAAGATCGAAGAGGCAGCGGAGTGAGCGACCCCGCTCCTCGTCATCCTGGGGCGGAGCAAGGGGCGACGCGGCGCAGACCCCAGGATCCATGCCGTGATGGTGGTGCAGTGCTCCGGCGGTGCAGAACCGAACGCTCATCATCCCGTTCTGGGTAACGGGGGTGGTAGATCACACTAATCCTGATCCGCCGTGCCCTTCGGCAGAGGTAACGGCATGGATCCTAGGGTACTCCGCGACGTCGCTTCGCGACTGCTACGCCCTAGGATGATGAAGGACGAGCGCTTCGGCGAACCTCCCTACCAATCGCTGAGCTTGGTGTCGGGGCCGTATTCCTGGCCCTCGATGTCCTTCACCACGGCCTGGCCGCAGCGCATGGTTTTCGCTTCCTTGTCATAGGCATAGGTCGGTGAGCCGAACAGGTGCCAGCCCGTGTTCAGCGCCGCCGTCACCTTGTGGCAGAAGCTGGCATCGTCCGGGCCGGACAGAAAGCGGTAGAGTTTCATTCTTCAATCCTGTTGTCAGTTACGATAATCATGCGCGAACAGCGGCGGCCTTCGCCAGCAGTTTTTCGGCCTGCGCCAGATGCAGCCGCTCGACCATTTTTCCGTTCAGCGCAATCACCGCCTTGCCGGCATTTTCGGCAAGCGCGAAGGCTTCCTTGATCGCGCGCGCCTCGGCCAATGCGTCAGGCGTCGGTGCAAAAGCGCGGTTCGCCGCCTCGATCTGGGCTGGATGGATCAGCGACTTGCCGTCAAAACCCATGGCGGCCGCTTCCGTGCACTCGCGCGCAAACCCGTCCATATCGCGAAAATCATTGAAGACGCCATCGAGCAGATCGAGGCCGCCGGCACGCGCCGCGAGCACCATTTGCATCAGCCATGGCACGAGATAGCGCCGATCGGGCGTGGCGAGAATGCCGGTGTCCTTGACCAGGTCGTTCGTTCCGGCAACGAAACAAACCAGGCGCGAGGCAGGGTCGCGGCCGAGCTCGGCGATCGGCCCGATATTGAGCAGCGCCTTGGGCGTCTCGATCATCGCCCACAGCTTGACCTCGTCCGCGATAAAATTGTGGTCTAGCACGTCGCCGGCCTCGAGGACGTCGCGCGGCGTGTCGACCTTGGGCAGCAGGATGGCGTCGGGCGTGCATTTTGCCGCGGCCAGCAGGTCGTCGGCGCCCCATTCGCTCGACAGCGCATTGATGCGCACCACCATTTCGCAGCGCCGGTTGGAACGGCCGGCGAAAATCGCCGCCAGTTTTTCGCGCGCGGAAAGCTTGTCGGCCGGGGCGACGGCGTCCTCGAGATCGATGACGACGGCATCGCAGGTCAGCGACGGGATCTTGGCCAGCGCCTTGTCGTTCGAGGCCGGAACGTAAAGCACCGAGCGGCGCGGGCGGTAGCTTTCGGTGATCATGTTCGATCTATGCCGCCTGCAGCCAGCCGAGGCAAGCCATGCATAAAAACTGCACGTAATTTCGGAAAATCTCCTCGTCTCCGCCCCGCTTGCCACCCGGCAGAATGCGACAAGGGCGGCATGCAAGAGCAAACGAACTCCCGTTGGTCCGTGCCGTACCGGCTTCGCCGCGAAAGCTGGTGGCTCGTCGATCCGCCCCAGACTTTGGCAACCCTCCTCCCTTTCGTCCGCAGATCCCTGCCCACCAGCCGCATCAAAGCCGCCGAGAAAGCCCGATCATGACAGTATTCCTCCCGGCGGCGCCGAGCTATTGCAGCCGCTTCGGCGTTGCCGTCCTGCTCGTCGCGTTGGCCGATTTCTTCTTCTATGACCAGCCGGCGGGCATGACGCTTTTCCTGTTCGGCGTTGCGATTGCCGCGGCGAGCATGGCTCTCCATCCTCTCGGCGTCTTCAACGATGGCAAGTTCTTGTTCAAGCCGGTTGCGCTGCTTGTGGGGCTGCTGCCGCTCGTGGAAGATGTTAGCGCACTGTCCGTCTCGATCGCGCTGGCGTGGCTGGCCATCTTCGTGCTTTCACTGGCCGGACGGCTGCGGCGCGGCCTTGCCCGCATTGCCGGCCAGCTTTTGACCTTCCTGCTCGCAGCGCCTTTTCGGTTCATCCGCGACTTCTTCCGCTGGCGCAAGGCGGCGCGGCGGCTTGGCCGACGACGCATGCGCCTTGCGGCGATCGCCGTCTGGGTCATGCCGCTGAGCCTCGGCGCAGTGTTTCTCGCGCTGTTCGGCGCCGCCAATCCGGTCATCGAATACTGGTTTTCGCTGATTGACCTCTTCGCCCTGCTCAACCTCATGCAGTTGCCGCGTCTTGCCTTCTGGCTGTCCGTGCTCGTCGGCGTATGGGCCTTTCTGCGGCCGCGCCTGCCGCGGTTTCTTCGCCGCCGCAGGGTGTCGCCAGCCAGCGCACCGGCGACGCCAGCCACCAGGACCACGATCGAGGACATCGTCTTCGGCAAGGCCGCTATCCTCCGCGCGCTCGTCGTCTTCAACATCCTGTTCGCGGTGCAGAGCGCACTCGACGCCACCTATCTGTGGGGCGGCATCGCGCTTCCCGACGGGCTGACCTATGCCGCCTACGCGCATCGCGGTGCCTACCCGCTGATCGTCACGGCACTGCTGGCCGCCGGCTTCGTGCTGGCGGCGCTGCGGCCGGGCAGCGCGACCTCCGGCGATCCGCTCATCCGCCGGCTGGTCTATGTCTGGGTGGCGCAGAACATCGTTCTGGTGATCTCGTCGATCCTGCGGCTCGATCTCTATATCGGCATCTATGCGCTGACCTACTGGCGTGTCGCCGCCTTCGTCTGGATGGGGCTGGTGGCGGCGGGCCTTGCCCTGATCATAGCCCGCATCGCGCGCGGAAAATCCAACGAATGGCTGCTTTCCGCCAATCTTCTGACGCTATCGGCGACGCTCTATGCCTGCTCCTTCATCAACTTTGCCGCGCTGATCGCCAGCTACAATGTCGACCATTCCTTCGAAATGACCGGCCAAGGCGCCCAGCTCGACGCCTGGTACCTGCGCTCGCTCGGGCCCGGCGCCTTGCCGGCACTCGATCGTTTCGTCCAGCACCAGAGCAGGACGGTTTCCGCGGAGGATGCCTCCATCCGCGAACTCGCCGACTGGTATGCACAGGACGAAGCACGCTTCCGCGCCGGCCAGGAAAACTGGCGCGGCTGGAGCTTTCGTGACTGGCGGCTCAACCGCGCCCTCGACAGGCGTGGCCCGTTTGTGGTTCCTCCGATGTCCGAACCCTTCATGCCGGGCCGCTGATTTGATGCCGCACCACATACTGGTCGCCGACGACGATCCGCACATTCGCGAAATCATCTGCTTCGCGCTCGAAAAGGCCGGCATGAAAACGCTGGCAGTGCCGGACGGCGCAGCTGCCTTGCTGGCGATCGAACGCCGTGCTCCCGATCTTGTCGTGCTCGATATCGGCATGCCGGAAATGGACGGGCTGGAAGTGTGCCGGCGGCTTCGCCACACATCCGACGTGCCGGTGCTGTTCCTGTCCGCGCGGGATGAGGAGATCGACCGCATACTGGGGCTGGAAATGGGCGGCGACGACTATGTCACCAAGCCGTTCAGCCCGCGCGAGCTGGTCGCCCGCGTCAACGTCATCCTGCGCCGCGCCCGGCCTGCGCCCGAACCAGCCGACGACCGGCAATTCTCTCATGGCAGACTGGCGCTGGTGCCGGCAAGCCATACAGCCAGCTTCGACGGCAAGCCGCTGGCGCTGACCTCGATCGAATTCGCGATCCTGAAAGGGTTTCTGGCGCGGCCGGCGCATGTGCTCGGCCGCGACATGGTGATGGCCAATGCCTATGCCGCCAACATCCACGTCGCCGACCGCACCGTCGACAGCCATATCCGCAACATCCGCGCCAAGCTCGCGGCCATCGGCTGCGTCGATGCGATCGAGACCGTGCATGGCGTCGGCTTCCGGCTCGGCCGATGCGGGAGTTGAGCGCCCGAAAATGGATTGGCAGCAAATGGCGGCCACGGCTTGCCACGGTCGTCATTGCCATCCTGATCATGGTGATGACGCTGCCGCTGGCCGGCCTGTTCTTCTTCCGGCTCTACGAGAACCAGCTGATCCGCCAGACCGAGGCCGAGCTGATCGCACAAGGTGCCGCCCTTGCCGCGATCTATGCGCAAGAGGTCCGTGAGACCGGCCTTGCCCCGGAAAAGCTCGGCACATCCATGCCTCCACCCAGTACAAGGGATCGGGCTTCTCCCTACCAGCCAATCGAACCGCGCCTCGATCTTGCATCCGACAGGATCCTGCCAACCCGGCCAGCAGCCACGGCGGCCAGCGTCGATCCTGCCTTCGCGGCAATCGGCGCGCGGCTGTCGGGCATTCTTGCCGAGACGCAGAAGACCACGCTGGCCGGCTTCCGGCTGCTCGATCCCGGAGGCGTGGTCATCGCCGGCCGTGAGGAGGCCGGCCTGTCGCTCGCCGCTGTCGAAGAAGTTCGCGCAGCGCTTGCCGGCCGCTACGCCAGCGCGCTCAGGCTGCGGGTGCCCGACCAGCCTTCGCCGCCGCTCTATTCGGTCAGCCGCGGCACCAAGGTTCGCGTCTTTGTCGCCATGCCGGTTGCCGTTTCAGGCAAGGTCGCCGGCGTGATCTATCTGTCGCGGACGCCCAACAACATCGTCAAGCATCTCTATGGCGAGCGCGGCAAGGTGGCGCTGGCGGCAATTGCCATTCTAGGCGGCACGCTGCTGATCGGGCTGGTTTTCCTGCGCACCGTCAGCCGGCCGATCTATGCGCTGATGGAACGCACGAATCGAATCGCCGCCGGCGACCGCGCGGCGATCAGGCCGCTTGATCACCACGGCACGCGCGAAATGGCGGCGCTTTCTGCCGCCTTCCTCGACATGGCCGAAAAACTGCATGCACGCTCCGACGGCATCCAGACTTTTGCCACCCACGTCTCGCACGAGCTCAAATCGCCGCTGACGGCGATCCAGGGCGCCGCCGAACTGTTGCGCGATTCGGGCAGCGCGATGGACGAGGCCGAGCGGCGGCGCTTTTCGGACAATATCGTCACCGATGCCGGCCGGCTCAATCTGCTCGTGCGCCGCCTGCTCGACCTGGCGCGCGCCGAAAATCTCGAGCCCAGCGGCGAAAGCACGTCGCTCACTGCTGCGCTGGCGCTGCTGCCGGCCGACGACAGGCTGGCGGTGCGCCTCGAGGCGGGCGCCCGGATCGGTCTGCGCATATCGGCCGAAAACGCGGCGATCGTGCTGGCCAATCTCATCGACAATTCGGCGCGGCACGGCGCAACGCTGGTTTCGATCACGGCCGCAAGCGCGGACGGCAAGGCCACCATTGTGGTGGACGACGACGGCGCCGGCATTTCGCCCAGCAACCGAGGCCGCATCTTCGAGCCGTTTTTCACCACGCGCCGCGATTCCGGCGGCACCGGGATGGGCCTCGGCATCGTGCTGGCCCTCCTGAAAGCGCATGATGGCACGATCCGGCTGGTTGACTCGGCGAGCGGCACGCGCTTCGAGATCATCCTGCCGGCGGCGTGACTCGGCGATTCAGACCGGAAGGGCGAAAAGGTGCATTACGACATCGTCATCATCGGTGGAGCCATCGTCGGCTCGTCGGTTGCCTATTACCTGCGCGAGGAAGGGTTTTCGGGCTCGATTGCACTTGTCGAGCGCGACCCGCAATTTTCTCATGCGGCGACCACACTGTCCTGCGCCTCCATCCGCCAGCAGTTTTCGATCCCGGAAAACATCCGTCTGTCGCAGTTCACGCTGAAACTGTTCCGGCGGCTCAGGGAAGAGTTTGGCGCGGATGCCGATATCGGCTTTCGCGAAGGCGGTTATCTCATCCTTGCCGGCGAAAACGGGCTGCCTATCCTGCGGGCCAACCACGAAGCGCAGATGGCCGAGGGCGCCGACATCCTGCTCGAGGATGCGGAGGCGCTCGTCCGCCGCTTTCCGTGGCTGTCGGTCGAGGGCATTTCCGCCGGCGCCTATGGCCGCAGCGGCGAAGGCTGGTTCGACGCGCATGCGATGCTGATGCTGTTCCGCAAGGCACTGCGCACGAAGAACATCGACTTTATCACGGCGTCGGTGACGGGTATCGAGCGGCTAGGCGGCCGCGTCACTGGTGTATTTCTGGACAATGGCGAGCGGCTCGAGGCCGGCACCGTCGTCAACGCCGCCGGGCCGAATGCCGGCAAGGTGGCGGCAATGGCAGGGCTGGCGCTGCCGGTGGAGCCGCGCAAGCGCAACGTCTTCGTCTTCGAGGCGCGCGAGAAATATGAGGACATGCCGCTTCTGGTCGACCCGAGCGGCATCTATGTCCGGCCGGAGGGCTCGGTCTACATCACCGGTGGCGCCGAGCCGGAAGAGGGCGAAGGACCAGCCGATCCCGCCGACTTCGACCCCGACTGGCCACTGTTCGAAGAGGTGATCTGGCCGGTGCTGGCGACCCGCATTCCAGCCTTCGAGGCGATCAAGCCGACGCGCGCCTGGGTCGGCCATTACGACTACAACACGCTCGACCAGAATGCGGTGATCGGCCCGCATCCCGAGGTCGGTAATTTCCTCTTCGCCAACGGGTTTTCCGGTCACGGCTTGCAGCAGGCTCCAGCGGTCGGCAAGGCGCTGGCCGAACTGATCGTGCATGGCGGCTATCGCACGGTGGATTGCTCGGCGTTCGGGTATAGCCGGATCGCCGATGGGCGGCCGTTTCGGGAATTGAATGTAATTTAACGCTAGCCCGAAGGGATGCTACCGTTGCTTGGTGGATTAAGCCGCCACCAAGCCGTCCGTACCAAGATACGCCTGAAGCCAGCCCAGCACCTGGGCCCAGCCTTCGGCATGCTTCGTCGCGGCAGCAGCGAGGCCGGCGAAGCCGCCATGGCAGATGGTGACGCGTGTGCCGCCGGCGATCGGCTCCAGCAGCCAGGCGACTTTGGTTTCGCGGCGGCCAAGCGTCGGATGGTCCCAGCCGTATCTCCGCGTCTGCACGATCCGGCGCGGCTCTTCGATCTCCAGGAATTCGCCGCTGGCGGGCAGGTGTCTGCCGGCCGCCGTCTCGACGGTGACGCTCCAGCGGCCGCCGACGTGGAGGTCGGCCGTCCATCCGGTCATCCGGTAGGTCGCGGCGGACCCCCACCAGCGCTCGACCTCACGTGTAACGAGCGCGTCAAAGATCCGCTCGGGCGGCGCGCAAACATCGGCGCTCGCCATAACGGTCTTGCCATTGGTGATGCTCTGCACCGCGGAACTGTACATCGCCTGTCTCCAGAAACGTTTCGCTATCGAAACAACCTCAAGCCTTCGACGCAGGGCGCGACAGGCCTTTGCCGGTTTCGAGCAGGCTCTTCAGGCTGGACAGGATGAGCGGCCAGCCGTTCGCCACATAGCCAAGCAGCTTGTGCGGTCCATCGGCTTCGTGTGTGATGGCGAGCTTCACCATCTCGCCCTCCTGCTCGATGGCGAAGGTGCAGCGTGTGTAGCCGTCCGCCTTGACCTCGGGTATGAACTCGTTGCGCCATTTGAGCACGATGCGCTTGGGTGGATCGATCTCGAGGACCTCGCCGCTGTCGGTGACGCGGCCGTCGGTGTAAACCATCTTCCACGCCGAACCTTGTTTCCAGTCGCTTAGCATCTGGGCGCCGAAGAAATATTGCCGCTGGAACTCCGGCTCGGTCAGCGCTTGCCAGAGTTTTTCGGGCGAGGTGCGGATGTAGGTGACATAAACGAAAATATTGCTCATCAGTCTTCCCTTTCGAGGCGTTTCTTCAAATCGCTGAGGGCGCCCAGTCGCCCCCGCTCGAATTTGCCGATCCAGCGTTCGGCGATCTCGTTGATGGGAACAGGATTCAGGTAATGTTGCTTCTCGCGTCCCTTGCGGATGGTGGTGACGAGGTTTGCTTCTTCCAGGATCGCCAGATGCTTGGTCACCGCCTGGCGCGTCATGTCCATCTCACCGCACAGCGCGTTCAGCGTCTGCCCGTTCCTTGCATGAAGGCTGTCCAGTAATCGCCGACGTGTCGGGTCGGCCAAGGCGCGAAAGACCGCATCCATGCTCATGACCCTAATATGCAACCGTCTGGTTGCATGTCAAGAGGCAGAACCTTGGCCGAGGATGCGCAGGTTGAGGTCGCTGAAAGTGGATTTCAGCGCTTGCGGCCGAACCAGAATGCGTTGGGCATGCGCTCCATGCCGATACGCTCATAGAAGCCGACGGCGTCGGGCATGGAGATCAGGCTGATGGCGACGGACGGTCCGAGTTGCCGGCGTGCCTCATCCATCAGACCCTTGCCGATACCCAGCCCTTGCGCCGATGCAGAAACAGCGAGCTCGGAGATATAGCAGACCCAGGAAAAGTCGGTGATGCCGCGAGCGACACCGACCAGCGGCTTGCCTTCTGTGTCGAGACGCGCGGTGAGCACCAAATTGGCCGCTGACAACATCGCCTTCAATCGAGTGTTGTCATCGACGGGCCGTGTCTCGCCGAGGCCGGATTCCACCAGCACGCGGCGGAACTCGGCGATGCCGAGGCCTGGTTCGCTGGCGTAAAGGATCGTGGATCGCGTTGTCATGTCGATAAAAGTGCACCATGGGCCAGTGGTTTTGAAGCGTTTTGTGTTTCGATCGGCGACGGAACTCCAGAAACAGCCGCCTTTTATTTGCCCGCGGCTTTGTGTAAACCGGGCGCCAGCAATTCCCCGCAACGAGAAGAAGACGGGCAAGAACCATGGAAAAATTCACCAAGCTCACCGGCGTCGCCGCGCCGATGCCGATCGTCAATGTCGACACCGACATGATCATCCCAAAGGATTATCTCAAGACGATCAAGCGCACCGGGCTCGGCACCGGCTTGTTCGCCGAAATGCGCTACAAGGACGACGGTTCGGAAAATCCGGACTTCGTGCTCAACAAGCCGGCCTACCGCAAGGCGCAGATCCTGGTCGCCGGCGACAATTTCGGCTGCGGTTCGAGCCGGGAACATGCGCCGTGGGCGCTGCTCGATTTCGGCATCCGCTGCGTCATCTCGACCTCGTTCGCCGACATTTTCTACAACAACTGCTTCAAGAACGGCATCCTGCCGATCACCGTCAGCGCTGAAGACCTGGAGAAGCTGATGGACGATGCCTCGCGCGGTTCCAACGCGACGCTGTCGGTCGATCTCGAGACCAAGGAAATCCGCGGGCCGGACGGCGGCGTGGTCAAGTTCGACCTCGACGAGTTCAAGCGCCACTGCCTGCTCAACGGGCTCGACGATATCGGTCTGACCATGGAGAAGGCCGGCGCCATCGCTTCGTTCGAGAAGAAGAATGCTGCTGAGCGCCCCTGGGCCTGAGCGGTACGATAACCTGGTCGCGACAGGCCGGGTTCGTGGCGACTGAACGGAGGGGACAGTCATGACACGTTCGCTTCTTGCAGGGGCCTGCGCGCTGGCGTGGATTCTGATGCCAGTGGCAGGCGCGCATGCACAGACAGATATGGTGCTCGTGCCGGCTGACGATGCGTCCGGCGGGGCCGACCAGGGCGCGTTGAGCAATGCGGCCCTAGCCGACAATGACAAACAGGCGCCGATCCCGTTCGAGGGCGGCCAGCTGACCATCACCCAGGAGGAAGAGTACGGGGAACGGGTGCTCGCCTTCGACGGCAAGGAACTGGCGCGCAATTACGACGTCTTCTTCGACAAGGTCGTCGAGGTCGGCGGTGTCAAGGTGGCGCTGGTCGATGTCGGCGACGGCGGCAATCAATGCGGCCCGGCCAAGGTGATCGTGTGGAAGCCGGAAGGCGGCACGATCCAGACGACCACGGTCGAGCAGGATGAATGCGGCGCACCGCCGGCCGCGATCTCCGACAGCGCCATCTATTTCGTACCCTATCTTTTGCCGGGCGATTCCAAGCCGGCGCTGCAATGGTCGCCGACGGACGGGCTGACGACATCCGGTAATCTGACCTACATGCCGGAGCCGGGCACGGACTGGAAAGACGTCGATCCGTCGAAATACGACAACATCATTGATGCCTTTCACAACGAGGCCGTCTACAGGCTAGCCGAGACGCTGCTCGGCAAGGACATGCCCGACATGGCGACCAGCCTGCTGGTCGGCGGCGGTACTGAGGCGACCGCTTCGGGCGCCTTTTTTGCCAGCGGCTGCGTGCCGCATGATTGCGGCGGCAATGACGGTTTCATGGCCGTCGACCCGATCAACCATAAGCTCTATTTCGCCCGCCGCGGCGACAAGCCCGAGCCGGACGCGTGGCCGGCGGTGAGTACATGGCCGGCCGACGTCAAGGAAGCGCTGGACAAGGCGCTGGGGTCGGCGAATTAAGGTTTCGACAAGGGGTCGCAACTGCGCATTCGTCATCCTCGGGCTTGACCCGAGGATCCCTGCCGCGACCGTTGTCGGAAGGCGCGGCTGAGCAGAAATTCTGCACCGTGGCAAAGCCCATGATGTCTCGGCATGGATCCTATGGTCTACGCTGCGTCGCTACGCTCCTTGCTCCGCCATAGGATGACGACGGATAGGTGCTCCGGCCAATCTCCAAGGTTTGCGTCTTGCCGCCTCGTGACAACAATTTGCCTAGCTTGGCTCATGACCCGCCCGGCCCCCTCTGCTAGACGACGCTCAGCAACCCAACGAGGCCGCCCCATGCGAAAACTGATCTCCACCGGTTCGCCCTTCGAGAAGACCGCCGGCTATTCGCGTGCTGTGGTGCAGGGCGACTGGTGTTTCGTGTCCGGAACGACCGGCTACGATTATGCCACTATGACGATGCCGGAGACGGTCGAGGCGCAGACGCGTAATTGCCTCTCTACCATCGCCAAGGCACTGCAAGACGGCGGCTTCGAGATGGCCGATGTGGTGCGGGCACATTACTATATCACCGATGCGGCTTTCGTGGATGTGGTGTTCCCGATCCTCGGCGAGGCCTTTGGCGAGATCAGGCCGGCGGCAACGATGATCGTGTGCCAGCTCAACAAGCCGGAGATGAAGATCGAGATCGAGGTGACGGCGCTGCGGCGCACAGCCTGATGCCTGTCACGGTTGCGACAACGACACGGTTAGCACGAGGATCGGCCCATGGTGAAGGTCAAGCGCATCGTTGCAAACATAGACACGCAGGATATCGCGGCGGCAAAACCCTTCTATCAGGATGTGCTCGGCCTCGATCTCAAGATGGATATGGGCTGGATCGCTACCTACGGCTCGCAAGAGACGATGTCCGTGCAGGTCAGTTTCATGGCCGAAGGGGGATCAGGAACGCCGGTGCCGGACATTTCTATCGAAGTCGACGACGTCGATGCCGCGCTTGAAAGCATGAGGACGACCGGCTTTGTCATCGAATACGGTCCGGCGGACGAACCCTGGGGCGTGCGGCGCTTCTTCGTACGCGACCCGTTCGGCAGGCTGGTCAATATTCTTTCGCATCTGTAGGCGTTTTGGCTTGAGCATCGGATTCTCCCAAAACCGGTCTCCACTTTTGGGTCCGATGCTATGAACCGCAGGCTTGCGCGCCGGCTGCTTGGCGTTTAGCAAGGCCGCGTTCATGCGCTAAACAATCGGGACGGTTCTCATGGCTTCGAAAAATCTTCTCCTGCTTGCCGGCGACGGCATCGGCCCCGAGGCGATGGCCGAGGTGAAGAAGCTGATCGCCGCCATGAACGACAGGCTCGGCAGCGATTTCGTTACCGATGAGGGCCTTGTCGGCGGCTGCGCCTATGACGCGCATGGCGCGGCGATCTCCGATGCCGACATGGCCAAGGCGATGGCCGCGGACGCTGTGCTGTTCGGCGCCGTCGGCGGACCGAAATGGGATGCGGTGCCTTACGAGGTGCGCCCGGAGGCGGGTCTGCTGCGGCTGCGCAAGGACATGGAGCTGTTTGCCAATCTCAGGCCGGCAATCTGCTATCCGGCGCTGGCGGCGTCCTCCTCGCTCAAGCAGGAGGTGGTCGAAGGGCTCGATATCCTCATCGTGCGCGAGCTCACCGGCGGCGTCTATTTCGGCGAGCCGAAGCAGATCATCGATCTCGGCAACGGCCAGAAGCGCGGCATCGACACCCAAGTCTACGATACGTTCGAGATCGAGCGCATTTCGGGCGTTGCCTTCGAGTTGGCACGCACGCGCAAGAACCACGTCACCTCGATGGAAAAGCGCAATGTGATGAAATCTGGCGTGCTGTGGAACGAGGTCGTCACCCAGACGCACAAGGCGCGCTATGCCGACGTCAAGCTCGATCACATGTTGGCCGATGCCGGCGGCATGCAGTTGGTGCGCTGGCCGAAGCAGTTCGACGTCATCGTCACCGACAATCTGTTCGGCGACATGCTGTCCGACATCGCCGCCATGCTGACCGGCTCGATCGGCATGCTGCCGTCCGCCTCTCTAGGCGCGCCGGATGCGAAGACAAAAAAGCGCAAGGCGCTCTACGAGCCGGTGCACGGCTCGGCACCCGACATCGCCGGCAAGGGCATCGCCAATCCGATCGCCATGATCGCCTCCTTCGCCATGTGCATGCGCTATTCCTTCGGCATGGTTGAAGAGGCCGACCGGCTGGAAGGCGCGATCGCCGCCGTTCTCGACCAGGGCTTGCGCACCAGGGATATTCATTCGCCGGGGATGACCGAGGTCGGCACCGCTGAGATGGGCGACGCGATCATCGCCAAGTTCCTGGGCTGATCCCGTGTCGGTCGACGTCCGCTGGGCGACGACCGGGGATGCCGCGGCACCCGCCGCCATGCTTTGCGAAATGGCGGTGCATTACCGGCAGCCGCCACTCGACGCCAGCCAAGCTTTGTCGGCGGCGCAGAAATGGCTTGGCGACGAAAGTCCGGCCTATCCGCATTTTGCGCTCGCCTTCGTCGATGGTGAAGTTTGCGGGCTGGCCTCGGTTGCGATCGCGCATCCCGGCATCGATCTCGAGCGGCTGCTGTTCCTTAAGGACCTATTCGTACGCGATGATGCCCGCAATGGCGGTGTCGGTCGAGCGCTGATGGCATTCCTTGCCGGCCATTGCCTGCGCGAAGGCATCGGCCGCATCGACCTGACCACCGAGGACTGGAACGAGCGTGCGCTGCGCTTCTACGTCGGGCTCGGCGCGGAGCGCCAGGGCCGGAAGGTCTTCCTCAGGCTTTCGAGCGAGGCGCTGAAGGCGATCGCTAAATCCTGACGCCCGCCGGCACCGGACCCCAAAGGTTTTCACCGACCTTGGATGGGATAAGCCCAAGCGCCAACAGACCCAGCGTGTTGAAGCCGGGAACGAAGTACAGCAAAACGAACCAGCCGCTCAGGCCGATGTCGTGCAGGCGTCGTACCATAAGGGCAAACCACGGCAGGACAGTCAGTAGCAGGAACACGAAGGCTGGCGCATAACCCAAAGCTCCAAATTCCAGGTCGCCTCTGACAGCTGTGATCGCTGCATTGATGAGGACGCCGAACGCAAGAAGCGCGAAGAACACGATCAGCGTGAGCAGAAAAAAGCCCCAAAATTCCTTGCGGCAGGCGCGGCCGGTGAAGCTGACATGTCTCACTTTGAATGCGCGCCAGAAATAAGCCCATAATCCGGTGGATTGGGCAGGTTCAACGCCGTTGGGAATGAGGCTGCGGGATTCCGCAGCCCTTGGCCTTCCTGCAATGACGGCGCGCGCAGTCCCATCGTCCGGCTGGAACTCGACGGGTGCGCCTCTGACCAACGCCACGCCGGGACTCAGATCCTCATGCCCGACGATGTAACGCTTGCCGTCGGCTCCATTGATGTATCCGAAACCCTGATCCTGGTCATAATGATAAATCGCGCCGCGCATTGCTTGCCCCCAAATACTGTGCCGTACTGATACTATCCAAGGTTGTTTTCAATTGCAATATGCACGCATGACATGTGCGAATGGAGCGGCTGCGAGGCACGGCGCCGGCTAAACCCTGACGCCTGCCGGCACTGGACCCCACTGGTTTTCACGTGCCTGTGTCGGGATGAGCGCGAAGATCAGGATGATCACGGTGCCGAAGGTCGGGATCAGGAAAAGCAGGAAGAGCCAGCCGGTCAGGCCGATGTCGTGCAGCCGACGCACGTTCAGCCCGAACCACGGCAGGGCTGTCGCCAGCAGAAAGAGACCGAAAAGGCCGACCGTCACTGCCGGCAATTCACTGTTGTCGAGATTGCCCATGGCGTCGTCGATGAAGACGCCGATGCCTATGACCACAATCAGCGCGATCGTCCAGAACAGGCAATACCCCCAATATTCCTTGCGGCGGGCACGGCCGGCGAAGTTGAAGTAATTCTCGGTCAGACCCAGCCAGAAATAGTTCCACAGGCCGGCGGATTCGGCCGGACTTTGTTCAGCGGAACGGCCGAAATGCTGCGGCTGACGTGCCGCTGGCGCATTGCCAGCCTGAGATGGCACGGCGGTTGCAGTGGAGGCGTCGGCAGGCGCACTGCGAGGTTGGGCGCGGATCGAAAAAACATCGCGTGCCCGTCCGCCAGCCGGCTGGAATTCGACGGTAGTACCTCCGGCAACCGATGCTTCGCGGCGCAAATCTTCGCGCGCCAAAGTGTAGCGGTTGCCGTCGGCTCCGGTGATGAAACCAAAACCCTGGTCTTCGTCGTAATGAAGAACTTCGCCGCGCATGTCCTGCCCACCCCCGTTTCCCTGCCCCAGACTGTGCAAAGTTCCGGCAGACCGCAAGGGCGTGCGGAAATGGAGAGTGCTGGCTATTTACCCCGGCCGTTTCTTCGATTTCTTGTGTTTCGCAGGTCCACCTTCGAACTTCGCCTTGGCCGGTTTCCCGGCCCAGGGCTTCGTCTCGAATGCCGGGCGCTGGTCGGCCGGTGCGCGCTTCTCGAATTTGGGCGCATGCTGATCGAAGGTGCGCTTGCCGCGGTGCGGCTTCTTGTCGGGCCTTGGTTCCTGATAGCCGGCTCGCGACAAATCCGGCGTGGCGTCCAGCCGCTTGACCGCAATGTTGCCCTGCAGCTTGCGGTCGGGACCGATCGCAGCGAGGAAGCGCTCGGCCCAGTCCGCCGCGATCTGCACGAAGGTTTCCTCCGGCTGCATCTTGATCGCGCCTATCTCGCGCTTGGAAATGCCGCCTGTCCGGCACAGCATCGGGATCAGCCAGCGCGGCTCGGCGTTCTGCCGGCGCCCGACCGACAGCGAGAACCAGACGCTGTCGCCGAAATCGTCGCGGCGGCTCGGTGCCTCGTCGCGGCGGGCGGCTCTGTCGCCAGCGGGTCTGTCGCCCGACGGCGTGAACGGAGCGACGTCCAAGAGATCCTCGGGCGCCGAGCGGCTGGAGCGGCAGAGACGCACGAAGGCCGCCGCCACCAGTTCGGCGCCACGTTGGTCGAGAAGCGCGTTGACGAAGCCGCGCTCATCGTCCGTCACCGGCTCGCTGAAGACCGGGTCGGCGAGGATGCGTTCGTCGTCGCGGCGCAAGACGTCGTCGGCCGAAGGCGGGCTCGCCCACGTCGCCGCAAGGCCGGCGCTTTGCAGCAGGCGTTCGGTGCGCCTGCGGGCATTGTTGGGCACGATCAGCGCGCTGACGCCCTTGCGTCCTGCCCGTCCCGTCCGCCCGCTTCGGTGCAGGAGCGTCTCCGGGTTGGTCGGCAAGTCGGCGTGGACGACCAGTTCGAGGTTGGGCAGGTCGATGCCGCGTGCCGCGACGTCGGTGGCGATGCAGACTTTTGCGCGGCCGTCGCGCATCGCCTGCAGCGCGTGGCTGCGCTCGTTCTGGCTAAGCTCGCCGGACAGCGCCACGACGGAAAAGTTGCGGTTGTTGAAGCGCGCCGTCAGATGGTTGACGGCGGCGCGGGTGTTGCAGAACACCAATGCATTCTTCGCCTCGTAGTAGCGAAGCACGTTGATGATGGCGTTTTCGCGGTCCGCCTGAGCGACGCTCAGCGCCCGGTATTCGATGTCGAGATGCTGCTTCTCCTCGCCCGAGGCCGAGATGCGTACCGCATCGCGCTGGTAGCCCTTGGCCAGCGTGGCGATGGAGCGCGGCACAGTGGCGGAAAACATCAGCGTGCGGCGATCGGCGGGTGCCGCGTCAAGGATGAATTCCAGGTCCTCGCGAAAGCCGAGGTCGAGCATCTCGTCGGCCTCGTCGAGCACCACTGCCTTGAGCGCCGACATGTCGAGCGAGTTGCGGGTGATGTGGTCGCGCAGGCGGCCGGGCGTGCCGACGACGATGTGGGCGCCGCGCTCCAGCGCGCGCCGCTCGGTGCGCATGTCCATGCCGCCGACGCAGGAGGCTATCGCTGCCCCGGTCAGCTCGTAGAGCCATTCCAGCTCGCGCGTCACCTGCAGGGCCAGTTCCCGCGTCGGCGCGACGGCCAGTGCCATGGGTGCCGCCGCGTGGGAAAAGCGTTCCGCGCCGTCCAGAAGGGTCGGCGCCAAAGCCAGCCCAAAGGCGACGGTCTTGCCGGAGCCGGTCTGGGCCGAAACCAGCGCATCGGCCTGGCCAAGCTCGAGAACCGCTTTCTGCACCGGCGTCAGCTCGACATAGCCGCGTTTTTCCAGCGCCTTTGCCAGCGCGGGAACAATAGCTTCGAAATTGGACATCTTGCTCTTTCGAAATTCGGATTCTGAATACCCGGCGACGGGTAAATGTCGGCAAGCGCCACGGACGGGCGCCACGAGCCAGACGATACCCGTTCGTACTTGGTGCCGCTGGCATTGTACAGGGCGGGCGGGTCGGCCTGCTTGCGATTGACTCTGGACGCAAACCGCGTAAAAGCCGGCACCGAACGGGATAGTTTCGATGCTCGGCCTTATGATGGCGCTCCTTGCATTCGACATCCCCGGCCCCAATGCGAACCATTGGACCGGGTGCGTCGCTGCGTCTCCTCGTTCCAGCAAACCCACGTTGTTGCTCAAAAAAACCGGCAAAACGACCACCAAAACGGTCTGATTCCCTTGGCCTAACCACCCTCTCCCGGGTCCGGCCCGGGGGTTGAAACCCGCATCGGCCGGCGGGTTTTCTCCAGAAACCGAGCGGAGAGGGACAGGAGATTTCGATGAGTTTCAAGGTTGCGATCGTCGGCGCCACGGGCAATGTGGGCCGGGAAATGCTCAACATACTGGAGGAACGCGGCTTTCCGGTGAGCGAGGTGGTGGCGCTGGCCTCGCGGCGCAGCCAGGGCACGGAAGTGTCGTTCGGCGACCGCACGCTGAAGGTCAGGGCGCTCGACCAATATGATTTTTCAGACACCGACATCTGCATCATGTCGGCTGGCGGCAACGTCTCCAAGGAATGGTCGCCGAAGATCGGCAAGCAGGGCTGCGTCGTCATCGACAATTCGTCGGCCTTCCGTTACGATCAGGACGTGCCGCTGATCGTTCCGGAAGTGAACCCGGATGCGATCTCGCTGTTCACGCGCAAGAACATCATCGCCAACCCGAACTGCTCGACGGCGCAGCTGGTCGTGGCGCTGAAGCCGCTGCATGACGCTGCCACCATCAAGCGCGTCGTCGTCGCCACCTACCAGTCGGTCTCCGGCGCCGGCAAGGAAGGCATGGACGAATTGTTCACGCAGACGCGCGCGGTGTTCGTCGCCGACACCGTCGACATCAAGAAGTTCACCAAGCGTATTGCCTTCAACGTCATCCCGCATATCGACGTCTTCCTCGACGACGGCTTCACCAAGGAAGAGTGGAAGATGGTGGCCGAGACCAAGAAGATGCTCGACCCCAAGATCAAGCTGACGGCGACCTGCGTGCGGGTGCCGGTGTTCATCGGTCATTCGGAAGCGGTCAACATCGAGTTCGAAAAGCCGATCACCGCCGATGAGGCGCGCGAGATCCTGCGCGAGGCGCCGGGCTGCCAGGTCATCGACAAGCGCGAGGACGGCGGCTACATCACGCCACTGGAATCGGCCGGCGAGGACGCCACCTTCATCTCGCGCATCCGCGAGGATTCGACCATCGACAACGGCCTTTCGATGTGGATCGTCTCCGACAATCTGCGCAAGGGCGCGGCACTCAATGCGGTTCAGATCGCCGAACTGCTGGTCGAGCGCGGGCTGATCCAGCCAAAGAAGAAGGCGGCGTAGTTTCGCTCACGGCCGTATCGCCGCTAACGCGGCTGGCCTCCGCGGGGCGCCGGAAGGCCGGCGGCCCGCAGTCGCGGGCTCGGCCCGGGGCGCTTCTTCCTTCTCCCCGTTCAACGGGGAGAAGGTGCCCGAAGGGTGGATGAGGGGCAGCGCCGGCGTCTCAGGGAGTTCGCATCGGGCCGGCGTCAAAGCCGGTTCTCCTCCGCCAGCTTTCCATATCGCCATCGCCCTCCTCCGCCGCCTCGTCAGGTTCTCCGCTCTCAGGCCTGAAATCCTTAAGCTGGGCACTGGTGGCAAATGACCGCGCCAGGCTGGCCTGTCACCCTGCTTGACAGGCTCACAGACTGAGGCTGAACCGTTTGAATTGTCTTTGGGCCAATTGCCCAAGCCAGCTACTTGCAACCGTACCAATTCAACCGTATGGAAAACGTTGACAAACAATTTTCCGTACCATATATCCAGCCCAATCGAGCTGCCCCAGAACGAGCACGCCGTAAACGGAGACGACTACAATGGCCAATTTGTTGAGCGGACTTTCTGAAACGGTTAAGTGGCGTTTACTGGTGGAAGCGGCGAAGAGGGCAGCGGAGGCCCAGGGCTACTCCCTGACTCGGGTGCCGGGACGGGGCCTGTCAAACATTTGGAATATCACCAAGGACGGCAAGACGACGACGGCGTCTATCCGCACCACACGCGACCGTTACATCGCTTTCCCTCCCTTGGAGGGAGGCACCAAGTGGAAGACCCTCGATGATGTCGAGACGGTCATCGTTGCAACGGTGGACTCGAAGGACGACCCGGAAAATATCGAGGTCTATATTTTCCCCGCCGAGGACGTGCGCAGGCGGTTCAATGCCCACTACGCCGCCCGCTCAAAGGAAGGCCAGATGATCAAGGACAATTTTGGCATGTGGGTTGGGCTCGACCGAGACAATCGCGGTCTGGCCGCCAGCGTCGGGACCGGCATTCTTGACCACTACAAGAGTGTAGCGATCTACTCCATTCCCGAGCTATTAGCTGCCCATCCTCAAGAAGAGGCGGATAGCGAAGAGCCGGAGCACTCCCCTGAGGCGGTCGCGCCCGGTCTGTCAACCATCGCTGAAGTGATGGCATGGGCAAGAGACCGCGTGGCCCAGCTTGCAGGGGTGCGGACAGAGGCGGTCAAGCTCGATTTGAAGATCGAATACTAAAATGCGCCGGATGCGAACATAAATTGGCTGACCAGATCGCTTCGGTCCGGCCGGGCTTCTAATTGCTCTCGCTGTATCCACCTAGTCTGCTTTGGCGTCGACGCCACATGCAGGCGTTGACATCATGCTGATCGGCTGTCGGCGGTGAGCTTCCTCAGCAACTCCAGCGCCTCCTCCGCCCGGTCGGCGGGCACGAACAGGTGATCGTGGTAGAAGGCCGAGACCGGATTGACGCCGATGCCGGCCGCGGCCAGTCGTGCGGTGATGGCGGCGAGGAAGCCGACCGCGTCCAGCGACGAATGGATGTTCAGCGTCAGCATCCGGCAGCGGAACACGGTTTTCAGTCCAGCGGCCTTGGCATGGTCTTCATGCACGATCAGCGTAATGCCCTCGCGCTCGCGAAATAGCATCACCGGGTGGAGCCTGTCGGGAACGGGCGCATCGGGTGGCAACGTGGTGAACACATGAACCCCGGCAAGCAATTCCGGCGTCATTGCCGCCAGCAACTGTTTCAGGTCGGTCGCTCCGGCCATCGATTGCTTTCGTTGTGCGACTAGGCGGCTGCTGCGTCGAGCGCTCGAAGACACTTCTATGGATTTTCGATAACGCCCTCCACCTCACCCCGCAAGGTGGACTTGGCCAGGTTCGTTGCTGACTGAACGTACACACCCAAGGTTCGCCGCTGGAGTGAAAAGAACTGGAGACATGTCGGATCGCCGTCACGGGCCGCGTCCTTGGTTCGAGCTGGCGGAGGAGCCAGTGCTCACAACGACCGGAGGGACCATCAATGACCATGTCTCAGGCAGCACCCGTCTCATCGCGTGCCTTGTGGGCCGGCCGCGTGCTCAGCGCCGTCGTCGTGCTGTTCATGATCTTCGACGGCGTGATCAAGCTACCGCCGCTCGAAATCGTCACCCAGACCATGGTGCAGCTCGGCTGGCCGGCCGATGCCAATGTCTCGCGCATTCTCGGCATCATCGGACTGGTCTCGACAGCGCTTTACGCGCTGCCGCGCACCTCGGTGCTCGGCGCCATCCTGCTCACCGCTTATCTCGGCGGCGCCGTCGCCACGCATGTGCGGATCGGCAGCCCTTTGTTCTCGCACATACTGTTCGGCGTCTATCTCGGCGCCATCCTCTGGGGTGGCCTGTATCTGCGCGATCCAAGGGTGCGCGGGTTGTTCCCATTCAACCAATAGCGGCGACTTCGAAAGCCGTTCGATGGTGGCCACGCCGCCAGAGCGGGCGCGATCTGCCGCCGCTTTTCTACTCTTTGGATCAAATCGAGTTGGATCAAATCGAGCGCCGCCGGGCGGCAGCCGATCTTCTTCTTTGGATCAAATCGCCTGGTTGCGAGTTAGGAGGTTCAGCGGCGAGGACGGCACCCTGTTGGAGAGGAACGACAATGAAAAAGGTGATGATCTTGATGGCCTTGCTGGTACCGCTCGGTGCCTGCTCCCGCACTGAGCAAGGCGCGGCAGTTGGTGGCCTGGGCGGTGCGGCGGTCGGCGCTGCGGTGGCCGGCAACCCAACCAAGGGCGCGGTGATCGGCGGTGCGGCCGGCGCTTTGGCCGGTGCGCTGATCGGCCGTGCCAGCGAAAGCGGCCAGTGCCGTTATCGCGATCGTAACGGTCGTGTGTACGTTGCGAGTTGCCCCGAGGGCTATTGATCGGGCCGCACCATGCGGACGAACAGCAAAACGGCGGGCAAGGCCCGCCGTTTCGTGGTTGTGGAGATGGTTTATTCGGCGCTGGCGGCTTCCGGCGCGGCTGCAGCGGCGGCAACGGCCGCGGCGGCATCTTCCTGCGCCTTCTTCAGCAAGGCTGCGCGCTCCTGCGCCTTCTTGCCGGGCTCGGCCTTCTTCGGGTTGGAGCGGGCTTCGCGCTTGGCGATGCCGGCTTCATCAAGGAAGCGCAGCACGCGGTCGGTCGGCTGGGCGCCATGCGACAGCCAATGCTTGACGCGTTCGGCGTCGACCTTGACGCGTTCGCCGTCCTTGGGCAGCAGCGGGTTCCACGAGCCGAGCGACTCGATGAAACGACCGTCGCGCGGCGAACGCGCGTCGGCGACGACGACATGGTAATAGGGACGCTTCTTCGAGCCCGCACGGGCCAATCGGATTTTCAGTGGCATTTCTCTTCTCCTAAAAGTTCTGATTTGGTTGATCGGTTGGTGGCTGGTCCTCAGCCGGTTTTCGTCACGCCGTTGGATGCGGCGATCTGCTCGTGATGGCGGATCACTTCGCGGACGACGAAGTTCAGAAATTTCTCCGCGAAATCCGGGTCGAGATGGGCGTCCTTGGCCAGTTGGCGAAGACGGGCGATCTGCTCCTGCTCACGCGCCGGGTCGGCAGGCGGCAGGCCATGTTCCGCCTTCAGCACACCGACTGCCTTGGTGCAGCGGAAGCGCTCGGCCAGCATGTGGATCAGCGCCGCGTCGATGTTGTCGATCGAGGCGCGATAATTGGCCAGCGCCGCACGTGCGTCCGCCATGTCCTTCTCTTCGTTCATGGCGCCCTCACTTCTTCTTGCCGAGGCCATTCTTGCCAAGCATTGGCAGCCCGCCACCGCCCGGCAGGCCGGGAAGTTTCATGCCGCCGGGCAGCCCAGGCAGGCCACCGCCACCGGGAAGACCGCCGGGCAGGCCCTTCATGCCGCCGAGCCCGGCCGCCTGCGCCTGCTTCTGCAAGGCTTCGAGCTGCTTGGGGTCCATCTTGGAGAGATCCGGCATGCCGCCGCCCATCATGCCGCCTCCGGGACCGCCTGGGCCGCCAGGCATCATGCCGCCGAGCCCCATCTTGGAAGCGAGGCCGCCCATCATGCCGCGCATCAGGCCGCCGCCTTTGCCCTTGCCGCCCATCGCCTTCATCATGTCGGCCATGCCGCGATGCATCTTCAACAGTTTGTTGATTTCGGCCGCGTCGGTGCCCGAGCCGGCGGCGATGCGCTTCTTGCGCGAGTGCTTCAGAATATCGGGGTTGGCGCGCTCGGCCTTAGTCATCGACGAGATGATGGCGAGCTGGCGGCCGAACATCTTGTCGTCGAGACCGGCGGCGGCCATCTGGTCCTTCATCTTGCCCATACCGGGCATCATCCCCATGATGCCTCCCATGCCGCCCATTTTCGACATTTGCTGAAGCTGGCCGGCGAGGTCGTTCAGGTCGAACTTGCCCGACTGCATTTTCCTGGCCATCGCCGCCGCCTGCTCGGCGTCGATGTTCTCGGCCGCCTTTTCGACGAGGCTGACGATGTCGCCCATGCCGAGGATGCGGTCGGCGATACGCTTGGGATGGAATTCCTCCAGCGCGTCCACTTTTTCGCCGGTGCCGATCAGCTTGATCGGCTTGCCGGTAACGGCGCGCATCGAGAGCGCCGCACCACCGCGGCCGTCGCCGTCCATGCGGGTCAGCACGAGGCCGGTGATGCCGACGCGCTCGTCGAAGCTTTTTGCCAGATTGACGGCGTCCTGGCCGGTCAGCGAATCGGCAACCAGCAGGATCTCGTGCGGCGACGACATCTTCTTGATGTCGGCCATCTCGACCATCAGCGGCTCGTCTATATGGGTGCGGCCGGCAGTGTCGAGGATGACGACGTCATGGCCGCCGAGCTTGGCCGCCTGCACGGCGCGGCGGGCGATGTCGACCGGCGTCTGGCCGGCGACGATCGGCAATGTGGCGACCTTGACCTGCTCGCCGAGCTGGCGGAGCTGCTCTTGTGCGGCGGGCCGCCGCGTGTCGAGCGAGGCCATCAAAACCTTCTTGTTTTGACGATCGGTGAGGCGCCTGGCGATCTTGGCCGAGGTCGTCGTCTTGCCGGAACCCTGCAAGCCGACCATCATGATGACGACCGGAGCCGGTGCATTGAGATCGATGGCGACGCCCTCGGCGCCGAGCATCTCGACCAGCTCGTCATGGACGATCTTGACGACCATCTGGCCGGGCTTGATCGACTTGACCACGGCAGCGCCGACGGCCTTTTCGCGCACCTTGTCGGTGAAGGAACGCACCACTTCCAGGCCCACGTCGGCCTCGAGCAACGCACGGCGCACCTCGCGCAGCGCCGCCGAGACGTCAGCCTCCGACAAGGCGCCGCGGCCGGTGAGGCCGTTCAGGATCGAACCAAGGCGCTCTTGCAGGGACTCAAACATTGGTCAACCCACCGCGCGACAGCGCCTTGGATTGATTTTGATCCCTGTCGGGCCGATGGCCCTCCACGCCTCTTGTGCGTTCCTGTAGCGATTCAAACATTCTTTTTCCTTTTCCCTGGCACCCGGATGATGCCCGAGAGGTAATGCGTTCGCGCCAACTGTCCAAGCAAAAGCCGGTCCGGGCAAAAGCCCAAAGCCAAAAAGCACCCGGGGGCGCACAGCGCTGCCGGGTGTTGGCCTCCGGGATCGATTTACAGCACTTCACCTCAAGGAGGTTTCGGCGTCCCGGTCGGTTTGCTCGGAGGAATACTCGTCGCGGATTTCGCGGCGTGTAGACAGGAAATCGGCTGCAGAGTCAAGCTTGGTCAGGCTTTGCGCCAAATATGCTCGGGGCGGCCAGGCAAGGCGCATCAGCGCACGCCGCCGGCGCGCGGCATATCCGGCTCGACCTTCAGCGGTGAGCGCGGATGCAAAAGCAACAGAACAGTCAACAGGCTGCTGACGATGCCGATCACGGCGATGAGGACGGCGTCTAAAGTCGTCCAGCCGGCGGATTCGAGCGGCTTGGCGTTGAACAGGGCGAAGGAATTATAGCTTTGCTGGTGCGAAATCAGCAGGAAACCGGTCAGATTGTTGCCGAGATGGGCGCCGAAGCCGGCACCGAGATTGCCGGTGGCATAGACCAGAAGGGTCAGCAACAGCGCAAAGGCGGCGATCGAGGCCAGCACGCAGGCATTGATGGCGGCGCTCGAACCTGGGCTCCAGTGCAGGGAGGTGAACAGCAATCCCGGCAGCAGCGCCCAGATGAAAGGGTTCTGGAACCGGCTCGCCAGGCCCCTGAGCAGATAACCGCGAAAAAGCATCTCCTCCGACGAGGTCTGCAGAAAGGTCAGGGCGGCGATCGGGATCAGGAACAAAAGCCACCAGGACAGGCCGATCGCGCCGCGCGCGATGTCGGGCTGCAAACCATAAAGCAGGATCTCGGAAAGCAGCGAGGTGATCAGCACCGCGGTCAACCCTTTCAGGAACCCCGCCCAAGAAATGCGCCGGCTGACGCCAATCAGGACGGTCAGCTTCTCGCGATGGATCCAGCGCATTGCAGCCCAAAGGCCGAGCCAGATTCCGGCAAATGAAGCCAGCGCCGCGAGGATGCCCGCAGGAGAGGCCATGAAATCCTGCACCGCTCCTCCACCTGGCGAGGCGGTGCCAGATGACGCCTGCCAAACGGCAAAGGCATATGTGCCGCCGAACAGCACGGCGGCAGTGGTTCCGAGCCAGAACAGGATGACGACCACCGCTCCAAGCAGAAGCCGCGGCAAAGTGGTCTTGTTGTTGGTGGTGTGCCGGTACTGTTGGAAGGCGGTTGGGTCGATCGTCACGCGGGCTCGCTGGCTGGTGCTTCGGCTCGCAAGGTCTAGAACATCGGCCGCAATGTGGAAACCGGTATTGCAGCGGCAGTACCGGCTTGTGGCAATGTCGGCAGTGCGAGCGGCCGCCGCCATAGGCGACCGCCCTGTTTGTATTGTCAGCGCTCGACGTACATGATGCGCCTGGTGCCTGGATCGACCAGTGCCGGCTGGCCGTTCACATAGACATAGCGGTAATCATAGTCCGGAATCTCGCGCAGCTCGACGGTGTCAGGCAACGTCGCGCCGGTCACCACCTCGCCCTCGAGATAGACCGGTTCGAGCCGATGCGTACGGACATAGGTGCGGATCTCGGCCGGCGGTCTGCGGATGGGCTCGATCGCCTCGCCGGCAACGATCGCTCCGGTATAGGTGTCGGAATATTCGGCGCTATCGGCAGGCGGTGTCACGACGGCAATGTCGGCGCTGGCCGGACGCTGTGTCAGGACCACACGGCTGCCGCCGAAATCGGCCGTCACATAGTCGGAATAGACCCAGCCCTGGCCGTTGGCCTCGGCGATGGTGCACCATTTGCTATTGGCGATGCAGCCGTCGAGCGTCGCCGACTGGCCGGCCGCGAGCACACCGATGACCGGATATTGTGGGCCGGGGCCGGCGCGTACATTGAGATCGGTGATGGCCGAGACGGCGGTGTCGGCCAAAGCAGAGCCCGACATCGCTATGAGCGCTCCGGCCACCGCCGGAAACAATATGCGTTTCATGGTCTTCTCTCCGTTTCACAGTCCCTTGGCACGGAAAACGAAGCAAAGCCGCATGCGTTCCGGCTAAAAAGCTTCGGCCGGCTCACGATTTGTTCCAGTCGTTTTCGGCAGGTCGGTCAAAAGCTCGTGAACAAAAGCAAGTTTTTGCGCCGCCACGTCCGAGATGACGAACGGATAAAGATCGGGCAGGCCCATGCAGCGGTTGATCGAGTTGGACGCCTCCGACAGCACCAGCCAGCGCTCGAGAATCCTTTCGAAGGGCTCTGGCCTGGGGGCGGGTTCCGATGGTGCCGGCTGCAACTTGCCGCCGGTATCGGCGCGCGGCAGCTCGTTGGCTTCAACGGTTTCCAACCGGCCGAGCGGGAAATTCAGGGCATGCACCATCTCCAGCGTGTCGGTGATGTGCATGTGATGCGCCCATGTCTCGGCCCAGTCCTCCCATGGGTGCGACGTCGCATAGGCCGAGATATGGCGCTGCTGCCAGTCGGGCGGCGCGCCATCGGCATAATAGGTCTTCAGCGCCTGTTCGTAATCGGCGCGCTCGTCGCCGAACAAAGCGCGAAAACCGGCAAGCCTTTGCGGATCGTCGCGGATCAGGCGGTCCCAGTAATAATGGCCGAGTTCATGGCGGAAATGGCCGAGCAGCGTGCGGTAGTTCTCGCCCATCTCGACGCGCCGTCGCTCGCGCTCTGCCGAATCCGCCTCGGCGACGTTGAGCGTGATCCGGCCGTTGTCGTGGCCGGTCAAGATACGCTCGCCGCCGGGACCGCCGCCGATCGGATCGGCAAGAAAATCGAAAGCGAGGCCGATCTCGTCGCCGGGATTCTGCTTGGGTGCGACTGGCAGGCCGAAGGCGAGCAGCGAATACACGGCACGCTTCTTTGCCGCCTCGACACGGATCCAGCGGCGGCGGTTGCCGTCGACCGACAGATCCGGGATCAGCTGGTTCAGCGCACAGGCGCGGCAGAAGGCGTGGCCGGGCTCAGCCATCCAGTTGCAGGCGCATTCGTCGGCATTGGTGCAATGGAAGACGTCGCCGCCGGACAGCGCGAAGCACGCATGCTCGGGATCGTAGAGCACGAGGCTGGCGCAGTTCAGGCATTGCGCGTTCTCGAAATAGAGACGATGGCCGCAATGCGGGCAGTCGAAAAGCTTCATTGGCGTCTCAAATCATTCGAAATGCGAAGGACAATACGAGCAGGAGAACGCCAAACGCCTGTCAGCTGCCCACGTTCCTGCCGGCCGACGCTATTTTGCCGCAAGCTGGGCGACGACCTCCTTGGCCACTGCCGCGCCCGATAGCCTGGCGCCGCCGCACGTCTGCATCAGCGGACCGGCCAAATGCTCGCCGGCGAAGAAGATCTTTTCCGCCACCGGCTGCATCAGCGTGGCGCGCGCTTGCGAGCGGCCTGGCCGCGCCGCCGCATAGGCGCCGCGCACGAACCGCTCAGCGCCCCAATTGGTCATCATCGCGCGTCCGACATGTTTTCGCACGTCGCCGCCAAAGATGCCGCAGAGCCGGTCGACGACGAAGTCGATGCCGGCCGCCTCGCCCGCCGCCGACATCTCCCAGGCGAAATCGCCGCCGACGAAACCGACCATCAGATCGAGGTCGAAGGGAAAGCAGAGGAAGTAGATGTCGTGTCTGGCCAGCCGCTCGATCAGCAAATCGTCGAACGGCTCCAGGCCGAGCCTTGTACCGGATATTTCGACCGGCAGCTTGGTCAGCATGCCCATCGGCAGGTCGAAGAAGGCGGCGAAATGCGCGTCGGGGAGTGCAGGCGAGAACGCAATCTCCTCGAAGGCGAGCACTGCCGGCGAGGCGGTGACGATAACCGCCTTGGCGCAGATGGTACCGCGATCGGTGACGCAGGCTACGCCCGGCCCATCCCAGACGATCTTGCGCACCGGCGTCGACAGTTCCACCGGCACATCGGCGCCGAAGCGCGCAACCAGCGTACCGAAGCCTTCCCTGGTGAAATAGTTCGGATCGAGATCGGCGGCGGCCTGAAAGTCGCGGATCGATATCTCGTCCTCGTCGGCGCCGAAATCCATCGGCCCGGCGAAGGTTGCGGCGGCGCGCGGCGCGTGTCCCTTGGCGAGCAATGCCGAAAGACGGTCGTCGTCGCCTTCCCTCACCTGATGTGCCGCCACCAGTTCGAACAGCCTTGCGTCGGCCACCTTCATCGCCGCCTCTTCGGCTTCGCTTGCCTTTCGCTCGCGGTAGTAGAGATGATCGACATTCATGTCGTGATGGTGAAGCGTCCAGGCGGCGGCTTTCGCCTCGGGAAAATAAGGATTGCGGTCCGCGGCATGCAACCAGGCGCAGCCGATGTCGAACGGCACGCCGAAATGCTGATCGCTGGTCCAGGCGCGGCCGCCAATGCGGTTCATCGCTTCCAACAATTTGAAGGAAAAACCGGCAGCGCGCAGGGTCTTGGCAGCCGAAAGCCCGGCTGAACCGGCGCCGATGATCACGACATCAACGTCTTCCATGCTTATTCTGCCCCCGCCACAATAATTACTTGATCGTAGGCAAATTCCCGGGCGTCCGCCAGTGTGGTGGATTTGAGGTTCCTGCTGTATTGAGTGCATCGGCGTGGCGCCGGGGCAGTGACAAGCAGGTGTTTCGCAGGCAAGTTCGCAATTGGGAACGTGATTCAGGCAACCAGGAGAGCAGCATGGCATTTCTTGCCAAGAAGATGTTTGTAGTGGCCACGGTGGTGGCGGTGCTTGCGCTGGCGACGGGCGCGCAGGCGGCCAGCTGTGGCAAGAGCGGCGCCGGCTTCGAGGCGTGGAAACCGGAGTTCGCCGCGGAGGCCAAGGCCGACGGCGTCGGCTCGAAGGGTCTGGCCGCTCTGGCTCGCGCAACCTACGCGACAAAGACGATCTCCGTCGACCGCGCCATCCATAAGGCTTTCAGCGGCTCGGTGGAAGCTTTCATGAAGCGCCGTGGCGCGTCCGCGATCATTGCCAGGGGCCGTGCACTGAAGAAGGCCAATGCTGCGCTGTTCGACAAGATCGAACAGAATTACGGCGTGTCGCCGGGCGTGTTGCTCGCCATCTGGGGCATGGAAACCGGCTTCGGTTCCGCCATGGGCAACCAGAATACGGTCTCCGCCATTTTAACGCTCGCTTATGACTGCCGCCGTCCGGAGTTCTTCTACCCGCATGCCATTGCGGCCCTGAAGCTGGTTGATCGCGGAGCGTTGAGCGCCTCGTCGGTCGGTGCCGCGCATGGCGAGATTGGTCACACGCAGTTCCTGCCCGGAAATGTTTTGACATATGGCGTAGGCAACAAAAACCTGCGCGACAAGGCCACTGCGTTGGCTTCTACCGCCAACTTCCTCAAGAGTCATGGTTGGCGACCGGGCGCCAGCGCGCAGGCGAATATCGGTGCAATTGCCGGCTGGAATTCCGCGAGCGTCTACCAACAGGCCATCGCCCAGATCGCCGACGCGATCGACGGCGGCTGACTAGAAATGTCCGTTCGACAAAAAGCCCGGCCGTGTGCCGGGCTTTTTTGTCGGTGCGTGTGGCATGCCAAGAGAGGCGAGCGCCTGGGCTCTCAATTGTTCACGTAACCGCCGCCCAATGGGCATTTCTTGGAAGCGGGAACCTCGAAGGAGCCTGCGTAAACATTTGAGCAGGTACGGAACTTGGAGTTCCGTGGCGTTGAAGGAGCCGCCTTTGGCCTGCCCTCGATCACCGTCGGGACTCCGGCAGCTTGCGAGGAGCTGCCGCCCAAGGGGCATTTCTCGGAAGCGGCAACCTCGAAGGAGCCGGTGATAACATTTGAGCAGGTACGGAATTTGGGGTTCCGCGGCGCCGGGGTGGCCCTAGCAGCCGCCTTTGACTTGCCCTTGATGACCATCCAGATTTCGGTCGGTTGATCTAGCTGCAGGCTGTTTATGTCGGAGTAGCTGATGCGTCCGGTGCGCACCCCTTCGGCAAGGCGCTGGCAGAACAGGGCCGGCATGTGCTCCTGCGAGACGCCCATGAAAGAGGCGATATCGTGCTTGAGCGTGATGCTCCACAGGTGGACAGCAGAGATGCACCCGTCTGGATTCTGCTCGCGTTTCGAGGCCGCCTGCGAGGACTGGCATCCAATAAAGACGATGGCTGCCGCAAGCAGGAGAAAAATGGCGTTTTCATTATCAGAATCCCTCCGTCCCGCGAGGGATACCAAATAGAAACCCGGCGTCTCCGCCGGGTTTTCCTGGAATAGTGTTTGGCTCAACCCGTGCGGCTGCGCGCGGCCAATGTCCTAAGCCTGAGCGCGTTGAGGCGGATAAAACCTTCGGCGTCCTTCTGGTCGTAGGCGCCGCGATCGTCCTCGAAGGTGACCAGCGCATCGGAATAGAGCGTCTTCTTCGACTTGCGGCCGGTGACGATGACGTTGCCCTTGTAGAGCTTCAGCCGCACCGTGCCTTCGACATCTTCCTGGCTCTTGTCGATCATCGCCTGCAGCATCAGGCGCTCGGGCGCGAACCAGAAGCCGTTATAGATCAGCTCGGCATAGCGCGGCATGAACTCGTCCTTGAGGTGGGCCGCACCTCGGTCGAGCGTGATCGATTCGATCGCCCGGTGGGCCGATATCAGGATGGTGCCGCCGGGGGTCTCGTATACACCGCGCGATTTCATGCCGACGAAACGGTTCTCGACCAGGTCGAGCCGGCCGATGCCATTGTCACGGCCGAGATCGTTCAGCGCCGCCAGCATCGTTGCCGGCGACAGCTTCTTGCCGTTGAGCGCAACCGGGTCGCCCTTGAGGAATTCGATCTCGATCTCGGTGACCTCATCGGGCGCATCCATCGGCGAGATGGTGCGCTGGTGGACGAATTCCGGCGGCTCGCTCCACGGGTCCTCCAGCACCTTGCCCTCGGAGGAGGAGTGCAGAAGGTTGGCGTCGACCGAGAACGGCGCATCGCCCTTCTTGTCCTTCGGCACCGGGATCTGGTGCTGCTCAGCGAAGTTGATCAGGTCGGTGCGCGACTTGAACGACCAGTCGCGCCAGGGTGCGATGACCTTGATGTCGGGGTTCAGCGCATAGGCGGAAAGCTCGAAACGCACCTGATCGTTACCCTTGCCGGTGGCCCCATGCGCGATCGCGTCGGCGCCGGTCTCCCTGGCGATCTCGACAAGATGTTTCGAGATCAGCGGCCGGGCGATCGAGGTGCCGAGCAGATAGCTGCCTTCATAGACGGCGTTGGCGCGGAACATCGGGAAGACGAAATCGGATACGAACTCCTCGCGGACATCCACGATGCGGATGTCCTTGATGCCCATCATCTCGGCCTTGCGCCTAGCCGGCTCCAGTTCGCCACCCTGGCCGAGATCGGCGGTGAAGGTGACGACCTCGGCGCCGAGCTCGGTCTGCAGCCATTTCAGGATGATCGAGGTATCGAGACCGCCGGAATAGGCGAGCACGACTTTCTTGACGGCTTTTGCTTTCGACATGGTGGGCGGTTCCGCGACAGGAGTTCTTCGCGGGCGAGGTATCACGGCGTTTTAGGCCAGCGCAAGGGACGAACGGTGGCCTGGACCAGATGCTGTATCTCCCAGTGGCTGGCGAGAATAAGGCTCTTGCGCTATGGCTGCGCCGTCTTTTTTTTTTGCCGCTATGAGACGAGCCATGTCCTTCATCCCCGACAGTACGACGCTTATCCAGTTCGCCATCGCCACCTTCATCCTGGCGATCACGCCCGGGCCTGACATGACGCTGTTCGTCTCGCGCACGCTGAGCCAGGGCCGTGCCACCGGCTTTGCCTCGATGGCCGGCGCCTTGTGCGGCACACTGATTCACACCACGCTGGTGGTTGTCGGCGTCTCGGCGCTGATCGTCGCCTCGCCGATGGCGTTCTTCGTGCTGAAGATTTTCGGCGCCGGCTATCTGGTCTTCCTGGCATGGCAGGCGATCACAAAAGGGTCGGCGTTTTCACCGGAGAAGAAGAGCGGGCCGAGAATCTCGCTGTTCCGCAGCTGGGCCGCGGGGCTCGGGGTCAATCTGCTCAACCCGAAGATCATCCTGTTCTTCATGACCTTCCTGCCGCAATTCGTCTCAGCGCATGATCCCAACGCGCCGGGAAAGCTGTTCTTCCTCGGCGCGATGTTCGTCGTGCTGGCGATCCCGGTGACGGCGCCGATGGTGCTGGCGGCGGAAAAATTCTCGGCCGCGATGAAATCCAGCCCGCGTGTGACCCGCGTCGTCGACTATCTGTTTGCCGGAGTTTTTTCGGCCTTCGCGCTCAAGATCCTGACGGCCCAGTCGAAATAGGTACTTTCATTTTGCCCATGATCCTTTCCGAACCTTTGGTTCGGGGTCATGCGCTGATCTGGCGCCAGCTTCCGGCCGAGCGCCCGGCGCTCAGCCAGTAGAAAATACCGCCGACCATACCGCAGCCGATCACCGCCAGCATGACGCTGGTGTTGGTAACCTCGAAATTGGCATCGGCCGTCTGGTGGACGAAGCCGAGGAAGACCGCCGCTACCGCCGCGCCCGCCAGTGCATAGAACAGCCAGTCCCGCCGGCCAAGGATCTCGGAAACCAGGATGGCGATGGCCGCCGGCATGAAAGCGAAATAGGCGACGAACAGCCCGACGAAGGGGACTGAAAACCACAGCGAAGCCGGCGCCGCCGGTTGCGTCTCGTCCGTCATCAGCCCAAGAGACGCCAGGAACATGATGTTAAGGAAGGCGCTTGCCGCCAGCGAAGCAACGCCATAGCCGACAAGGATGACGGCGAAGCGGATCAGATAGGCGACGACGCGATTCACACCTCGCCATGCCCCGCGATCATCATCGCTTCCAGCGCCAGCCGGTCGACCTTGCGCATACGCTCGGAGTCCGACTTGAGCTGACCGCAGGCGGCGAGGATATCGCGGCCGCGCGGCGTGCGGATCGGCGAAGCATAGCCGGCATTGTTGATGTAGTCGGCGAATTTCTCGATCGTCTCCCAGTCCGAGCACTGGTAGTTGGTGCCCGGCCACGGATTGAACGGAATCAGATTGATCTTGGCTGGGATGCCCTTGAGCAACTTGACCAGCGCCTTGGCGTCCTCGATCGAATCGTTGACGTCCTTCAGCATCACATATTCGAAGGTGATCCGCTTGGCGTTGGAAAGGCCGGGATAGGCCCGGCAGGCAGCGATCAGCTCGTTCAGCGGATACTTCTTGTTGATCGGCACCAAAAGGTCGCGCAGATCGTCATTGGTGGCGTGCAGCGAGATCGCCAGCATCACACCGATCTCCTCGCCGGTGCGGAAGATCTCGGGCACGACACCCGATGTCGAGAGCGTGATGCGCCTCTTCGACAGGGAAAGCCCATCGCCGTCGGATGCGATCAGCAGCGCCTTCTTCACCGCCTCGAAATTATAGAGCGGCTCGCCCATGCCCATCATGACGATGTTGGACACTTTCCGGCCCTCGGCCGGCACGATGGCGCCGTCGGGTGTGTCGCGGTCGGGGAAATCGCCGAGCCGGTCGCGGGCGGTCAAAAGCTGGGCGAGGATTTCCTCGGCGGTCAGGTTGCGCACCAGCTTCTGCGTGCCGGTGTGGCAGAAGGAGCAGGTCAGGGTGCAGCCGACCTGCGACGAGATGCAGAGCGTGCCGCGGCCTTCTTCGGGAATGTAGACGGTCTCGATCTCGACCGGCCGGCCGGCGCCGCGCGGCGGAAAGCGGAACAGCCATTTGCGCGTGCCGTCGGAGGAAATCTGCTCCTCGACGATCTCGGGCCTGGCAACGGTGAAATGCCTGTCGAGCGCGGCGCGCAGATCCTTGGAGATGTTGAACATGCCGGCAAAGTCGGAAACGCCGCGCACATAGATCCAATGCCAGAGCTGTTGGGCGCGCATTTTCGCCTGGCGCTCCGGCACGATGCCGGCGGCGACGAGGGCGGCCCCGAGTTCGGCGCGCGTCAGGCCGATCAGCGACGGCTTTTCAGGCGTCGTGCGGGTGCGCAACGCGTCACGCGCGCCCTCAGTGGTGAGATCGAATGAAAGGGTCATTGTTGCGCCAATATAAGCGATTTGCGGCCGAATACAGCATCGTGCCCGAAATGAAGCGCGGCGCATAGCACAGGTTCGCGGCGGAGTCATGCAGGTGGTCTTCCCTTCTCCCCTGGGAGAAGGTGGCCCGAGCGTAGCTCGGTCGGGGGTGTTCCAGCTTGGCGCCGACCGCGTTCCGTCCAACACCCCTCTTCCGTCTCGGCGCTGCGCGCCGATCCACCTTCTCCCACAAGGAGGGAAGGGAAGACCGCGCCTAACCGCCTACTTGCACTTGGCGATCGAGGCCAGCGCCGCCGAGATGCCCTTCAGCGAGAAGACGTAAGTGGTGGTGTTGCCGCGGCCGGACTTGGCCGACACCTTCATGTCCGTGCCGGTCTTCATCGCGGCGATCAGCACCGGCTCCTCGGCGGCGTTCTCGACCCAGGCCGACTTGCCGCGCGTGAACATCGAGAAAGACTTCTTGTCGATGGTGACGGTGGCCTTGGAACCCTCCTGGAAGGTATAGCCGGCAATGAATTGCGGCTCGTAGGACACCTGCTGCCCCGGCCGCTGGCTGACGAAGAAGAACATGTCGCCGTGATCGAGCGTCGGCGGCTGCTTGTCGGTTGGCACGGTCAGGACATAGCAGACCTTGCCGCCGCCCGACGCCTGATAGCTGTAGGTGCCCCAGGCATTATGCTGGCCGATCTTGGTGGCCGACTGCGCCAGCGCGGGCGCCGTCAGGGCCACCAGGGCCAGGCTGGAAACTATAGCAATCAATCCGCGCATCGCTTTTCCCGTATTCCACTGGTGCGGCGGCAGGCCGGCTCGGCGTCCTGCCCGTCGCTTCATTTTGATTTAATCTGGGTTACCAAACGGTGAATTTCCCCTGAGAAAAGGATGTTCACGCCAGGAAACCGCCGCCGTCTTCGCGCTGCCGCTCGAAAAAGCGGCTGGCGCACTGTCCCTGCCGCGACTTGGAGGCCACGAAAACGGCAAGAGTTTGACTTTTCAAGCAGCTAGGTTTCGCGGCGATTCCCGCTTTTCTTGAGGTACGTGACGAATTTCCCTGCAGGCGGTACCATGTCTGCGTTCGTCGCTACGGCACTCGGCCAGGGTGCCCTCCTTGGCGGCTTACGGGAGATTTGGCCATGGCCATTTCCGAGACAGTCCTGATCCTCGCGGGCGGCACAGTCGTCCTGGCGATCGTGTTCGGCATTCGTGTCGCCGTCCGCGCGGCGGCTAGCGGCGCGGTTCCCCGGTCGGATGGCGGAGAGGCGGCGGGCGGATCGGGCGCGTCCGACGTGCCCGGGGTCATTGCGCTACCGCCTTTGATTTTCCTCGGCTTCCTGGCGGCGGCAACCGTGCTCGAGGTGCTCGCGCCGCTCCCTGTCATGGCCGGGCAGGCGCTCGCCCGCTATCTGGCCGGCGCCGTGCTCGCGGTGTGCGGCTTCGTGTTCCTCTTTATGGCGGCGGGCCGCTTTCAGGCCGCTGGAACCAACATACCACCGACCTTGCCAACGACGGCGCTGGTCGTCGACGGTATCTATCGGCGGACCAGAAACCCGTTATATCTGGGAGCGACCCTCATCTATCTGGGCCTCGGCGTCGCCGCCGGAAGTCTTTGGGCTATCGCGCTCGTCATCCCCCTGCTGTGGGTGATCAATACCGGCGTCATCGCGCCGGAAGAGCGCTATCTCGAGCGGAAGTTCGGAGATGCCTATCGCGCCTACAAGGCGCGGGTGCGGCGGTGGGTTTGACGGCCGGAAAGTCTCGCGCGATTTTTTGCGCCGTGCCGGCTCAGCTCTTGTCGGCGATGGCCTGTTTGGCGGCGAGCCGGTGCGCGGGCGTGATGTGGGCGCTGACGGTTGTGATCGCGGCGGTCAGCACGGCGATGTCGTCGGTGAAGCCAAGCCCAACGATAAAATCGGGGATGACGTCCGTCGGCAGTACGAAATAGCCGAGCGCAGCCAGCAATGTGCCCTTGGCGCGAAGCGGCGTTTTCTTGTCCATGGCGCAGTAATAGGCGGCGACCACCTCTTCCATAAACGGGATATGCCGGGCGGCTTTCTTCGCCGTACGCCAGAACTTGTCGCGCACTTCACTCTCGTTGCCCGGCTTGCTGCCGGGGCCGAAGAAATCAAAACCGGATTTTTGCGCCATCAATCTCTCCGTGCGGCCGTCGCGTGACTTCACGCATGACCGCGAGGCAAAATGTGGTGAAAGCCGAACCTCGCTGCAAGGTGCAGATAGGCTCAGCCGCCGAAATAGCGGTTCATCTTTCTGGCCAGATCGAAATCCAGCGCCGTCAGGCCGCCGGCGTCGTGCGTGTTGAGGGTCACGTTTACCGTCTTGTAGACGTTCGACCAGTCGGGATGGTGGTCCATCTTCTCCGCCGCCAGGGCGACGCGGGTCATGAAGGCAAAGGCTTCGGAGAAATTCTTGAAGGTGAAGGTGCGGGTGATCGAGCCGCCATCCTTGGCCAGCGACCAGCCTTCGAGGCCGGCAAGTTCGGCGCGGATCGCCTCTTTTGCTAGTTTCTCCCTGGTCATATCCGCCTACCGCATGATCCGCGAAGCGTCGGCGGCGCCGACCAAACGGCTGGCGATGCGGTTGTCGGCACCTGAAAGCGGCCAGGCCTCCTCGACGACGTAAGGCCCGCCACCGACCGAATCGCGCGACGACATCAGCACGAAGCGGCCGACCCGGAACGGCAGCGTCGAAAAATTGCCGCGTGCCGACAGGTACTGGGCGACATCGAGCGGGCTCGAATTGCGCAGGCGGGCCAGCGTCACATGCGGCATGAACTTGCGCGGGTCGGCCGGGATGCCGAGCCGCTGGCAGATGCGCACGATCTCGGCCTGCAACGCGGAAAGATCGGGCGAAGCGGCGACCCCGGCCCACACCGCATGCGGCTTCTTCTGGCCGAAGGCGCCGACGCCGGACAGCGTCAGCGGGAAGGAGGAGCGGTGAACACGGTCGAGCGCGTTGGCGATTTCGTCGGCGACATGGCCCTCGACATCGCCGATGAAGCGCAGCGTCAGATGGTAGTTCTCGACGTCGATCCAGCGGGCTCCGGGCAGGCCGCCCCTGAGCAGGGACAGCGAAAGAGCGGCATCACGCGGTATTTCGAGGGCGGTAAAAAGACGCGGCATGGGAAGCCTCCTGTCCTCGAATCGAACTCTTGCACCTAGCGAATCATCGATATTCGAACGGGGCAAGCGGTTTGTTGGTCGCAGGGCTGCCTAAAAGCTTCCCCTACGGAATGTAGTGCGGCGGCGAACCCTCGCCTTCAGGAATTACCCCGCACCGTTGCAATGGCCTTCTCCACACCGGGCAGGATACCCTCGACGATGCGGTCGACGCCTCCGGCGTTCGGATGAAGGCCGTCCTCGAGCTGCAGGACGGATTGACCAGCGATGCCCTCGAGAATGAAAGGATAGAGCGGCACGCCGTATTTTTCAGCCAGTCGCGGAAAGATTGCGTCGAACGCCTTCTGGTAGTCGGCGCCGAGATTGGGCGCCGCGCGCATTCCGGCAAGCAAAACGGCGATCTTGCGCTGCTTCAGTTTTGCCAGCATGGCGTCCAGGTTTTTTTCCGCTATGGCGGGCGAAACGCCGCGCAGCATGTCGTTGGCGCCGAGCTCCAGGATGACGAGTTGCGTTCCGTCCGGCACCGACCAGTCGAGCCGTGACAGGCCGCCGCTCGTCGTATCGCCGGAGACGCCAGCATTGGCGACCGTGACATCGTAGCCCTTGGCGCGAAGCGCCGCCTGCAGCTTTTCGGTGAAGCCCTGACCTGGCCCGAGGCCATAACCCGCCATCAAGCTGTCGCCTAAACCGACAATGGTGAAGGGTTCGGTGCTCGCCGACGAAATGGCGCCGCAAACGGCGAGGAAAAGGGCGAAGGCTGCGGCAAAGGTGTGTTTGAAAGCCATGCGGCAGGCCCCATATGAACCAGGAACATCTGTTGGCGAAGGCGGGTTTTCATCTTTGTCGAGCATCGGATGCTCTAGCCTTCATCCTCCATATAGGACGATTTGATTTTGGAAGAAGCCGTCATTTCGCTGAAAGACGTATCGCTGACGCTCGGTGAAGGTGGCTCCTCGGTCCATGTGCTGAAGGGCGTCAGCCTCAATGTGGCGGGCGGCGAGGCGACAGGCATCGTTGGACCCTCCGGTTCGGGAAAGTCGACACTGCTGATGGTTTTGGCTGGGCTTGAAAGGGTCCATTCGGGCACGGTTCGAATTGCCGGCGAGCTGCTCAACGGCAAAAGCGAAGACCAGATCGCATCGTTTCGGGGGCGAAACATCGGCATCGTATTCCAGTCTTTCCATCTCATCCCCAATATGACGGCGCTGGAAAACGTTGCCGTCCCGCTGGAGCTTGCCGGCCATGCCGATCCGTTCGGCGTGGCGGCGCGCGAGCTGGCGGCGGTCGGTCTCAGCGATCGCGTCACCCATTACCCCGGCGAATTGTCTGGCGGCGAGCAACAGCGCGTGGCTATCGCCCGGGCGCTGGCGCCGTCGCCGCGCATCTTGATCGCCGACGAGCCGACCGGCAATCTCGACCAGGCGACGGGGCGGCACGTCGCCGACCTGCTGTTTGCCAAGGCCGCCGAGCGCGGCATGACGCTGGTGCTGGTCACACATGACCCGGTACTCGCCGCGCGCTGCTCGCGCCAGGTGTCGATGCGGTCGGGGCTGATCGAGGACGCGCCTGAGCCGGCCACCAGGGCCGGCAAGGTGACCGCCTGATGCCGCTGTCGCAAACACTGAGGCTCGCCTTTCGGTTTTCGCTGCGCGAAATGCGTGGCGGGCTGTCCGGCTTCCTGATCTTCCTTGCCTGCATCGCGCTCGGCGTCGCGGCAATCGGCGGCGTCAATTCTGTCGCGCAAGCGATTTCCGCCGGTGTTGCCGACCAGGGCCAGACGCTGCTCGGCGGCGATGTCCGCTTCCAGCTCAACCAGCGCGATCTTACCAGAGCCGAACGCAGCTTCCTCGACCGGCTTGGCACGGTTTCGCACAGTGCCAACATGCGCTCGATGGCCAGGCTCGAGGACGGCTCCGACCAGGCGCTGGTCGAGGCCAAGGCGGTCGACGGCGCCTATCCGCTCTATGGCGCGCTGGAGACCGAGCCGGTGCTGTCGCGAGAGGATCTGTTCGGCGAAAAATCCGGCGTCTTCGGCGCCGCCGCGCCGGACCTTTTGTTCGAGCGGCTGAACCTTGGCATCGGCGACCGGCTGAAGCTCGGCAGCGCGACATTCGAGCTGCGTGCAAGGCTGGTCAACGAGCCGGATGCGGTGTCGGATGGCTTCGGCTTTGCGCCGCGGCTGATGGTGTCGACCGACGGGCTTGCCGCTTCCGGCCTGATCCAGCCGGGCAGCCTGGTCGAGAACGCCTATAAGGTCCGGCTGCCCGGCGGCACCGGCGACGCACAGATCAAGGCGATCCAGGAGCAGGCGGCAAAAGAGTTCCCGCAGGCCGGCTGGTCGATCCGCACGCGCAGCAACGCGGCGCCGGCGTTGTCCTCGAACATCGAGCGGTTCTCGCAATTCCTGACGCTGGTTGGGCTGACGGCGCTGGTGGTCGGCGGCGTCGGCGTGGCCAATGCCGTGCGTGCCTATCTCGACGGCAAGCGCGGCGTCATCGCCACCTTCAAGAGCCTAGGGGCTTCGGGCGGGTTCGTCTTTACCGTCTATCTGGTCCAGATCCTGATGATCGCCGCCCTCGGTATCACGCTGGGCCTGGTGCTCGGCGCATTGATGCCATTCGCGGCCAGCGCCGCACTCCAATCGGTTATTCCTGTGCCGGCGGAAGGTGGGTTCTATCCCGGCGCCCTCGGCATGGCAGCGCTGTTCGGGCTGCTGGTGACGCTGGCTTTCGCCTTGCTTCCGCTCGGCCGCGCCCGCGACGTGCCGGCAACGGCGCTGTTTCGCGAAATGGGTTTCGAGGGCCGCGGTTTTCCCCACCCGCTCTACATCGCCGCGGCATTGGGCATCGCCCTGCTCCTGGCGGTACTGGTGATCCTGTTTTCCGACGACCGCCGTATTGCCTCGATCTTCATTGGGGCCACGGTGGTGTCGTTCCTGGTGCTGCGTGTCGTCGGCTCGCTGGTGCAGTGGGCGGCAAAGAAAAGCCCGCGCGTGCGTTCGACCGCGCTCAGGCTCGCCATCGGCAACATCCATCGGCCAGGCGCCTTGACGCCATCGGTGGTTCTGTCGCTTGGCCTCGGGCTGACGCTGCTGGTGACGCTGGCGCTGATCGACGGCAATCTCAGGCGGCAGATCTCGGGCAGCCTGCCGGAACGGGCACCGAACTTCTTCTTCGTCGATATCCAGAGCGGCGACGTCGATGCTTTCTCTGCGCTGGTCGCCAAAGAGGCGCCGCAGGGCAGGCTGATCAAGGTGCCGATGCTGCGCGGCCGGGTGATGGCGCTCAACGGCGTCGCTGTCGACAAGGTCAAGGTTCCGGCCGAGGGCGCCTGGGTGCTGCGCGGCGATCGCGGCCTGACCTATGACGCAAAGATGCCGGAGAATGCGACGCTGACCGAGGGCAGCTGGTGGCCGGAGAACTATGCCGGCGAGCCGCTGGTCTCGTTTTCCGCCAAGGAAGGCAACGAGATCGGGCTGAAGCTCGGCGACACCGTCACCGTCAACGTGCTCGGCCGCAACATCACGGCCAAGATCGCCAATTTCCGCCAGGTCGAATGGGAAACAATGGGCATCAATTTCGTCATGGTGTTCTCGCCCAACACATTCGCCGGGGCGCCACACGGCTGGTTGGCGACGCTTACCGAGACGAATGCGTCGGCAGCCGACGACGGTCATCTTCTCAATGCCGTCACGCGTGCCTTTCCCGCGGTCACGACGGTCAGGGTCAAGGACGCGCTCGAAATCGTCAACCGGCTGGTGGCGCAGCTCGGCACAGCAATCAGGGCGGCAGCGGGCGTGGCGTTGATCGCCTCGGTGCTGGTGCTGGCCGGCGCGCTCGCCGCCGGCAACCGGGCTCGCATCCACGACGCGGTGGTGCTGAAGACCCTGGGTGCGACCAGGAAAACGCTGATCGCCGCGTTTTCGCTGGAATACATGCTGATCGGCCTTGCCACCGCGATCTTCGCGCTGGCGGCGGGCGGTGTGGCGGCATGGTTCGTCGTCGCGCGCATCATGACGCTGCCATCGCACTTCATGCCCGAGGTGGCGGTGGCGACCATCGGCTTTTCACTGGTGGTCACGGTCGGCATCGGCCTTGCCGGCACGTGGCGGGTGCTGGGCCACAAGGCGGCGCCGGTGCTGCGGAATCTTTGAGCCAGAGCCGGTTTTGATTAAATCTCGTTAATGTTCCGGGCGGGAAGGCCAATAAAACCGGATCTCCCGCACTTCACGGCGCATTACGTTTGGTTACGGTCTTGTCCTTTACACCAAGAACCATCATATTTCGGCGCAGGCATGCTGGAGCCCCGCCAGCGGCGCCTGGGTTCAAATGGACCTGACACCGGACGGGGCAGAAGCAATATGAGGATTTCCATGGCTGATCCCGTTCGCAATTATCAGACGCGCGCCGTGCCCGGCGCCGGCGTCGATGCTGCCATCGACCAGGGCCTGCGGGCCTACATGATCAAGGTCTACAATCTGATGGGGCTTGGCCTCCTCATCACCGGCCTTGCCGCGGTCGGCACAATCATGCTGGCCACGACCAGCGATCCCGCCTCGGCGGTCGCGACGTTGCCAAGCGGCGAGATGCTGACCTCGTTCGGCTACGCGATCTTCGGCTCGCCGCTGAAATGGCTGGTGATCTTTGCCCCGCTGGCAGCGGTGATGTTCCTGTCGTTCCGCGTCCAGTCGATGAGCGTTTCGGCCGCGCAGACGACGTTCTGGGTCTACGCCGGCCTCGTCGGCCTGTCGCTGTCGTCGATCTTCCTGGTCTACACCACCGCCAGTATCTCGCAGACCTTCTTCGCCACCGCCGCCGCCTTTGGCGGACTGTCGCTCTACGGCTACACGACCAAGCGCGATCTCTCGGCATTCGGGTCGTTCCTGGTCATGGGCCTGGTCGGCCTGATCATCGCGATGGTGATCAACATCTTCCTGCAGTCGTCGGCGCTTTCCTTCGCCGTTTCGGCGATCGGCGTGCTGATCTTCGCAGGCCTCACCGCCTACGACACGCAGAACATCAAGGAGATGTATTTCGAGGGCGACGAGACTGATGTCGCCGGCCGCAAGGCGATCATGGGCGCACTGAGGCTCTATCTCGACTTCATCAACCTGTTCATGTTCCTGCTGCAGTTCATGGGCGACCGTCGCTAAATACGGTTTCCTGGACCAGCGAGTTTGGAAAGGGCGGCCCAATGGCCGCCCTTTTCTTTTGTGCCGGCTTTTGCTGTGATATAGGGCAGATGAACGACGTGCCTAAATTATGAGCAGCATCACCTTGCGGGCCGCGACGTCGGCCGATCTCGACCGGATCACGGAAATCTATGCCGACGCGGTGACGAATGGCACTGCCAGCTACGAACTCGAGCCACCAAGCCGCACCGAGATGGGCGCGCGCTTCGACAACCTGATGGCGGGCGGCTTTCCCTATCTCGTTGCGGAAAAGGCCGGCAGCGTGCTCGGCTATGCCTATGCCGGGGCGTTCCGGCCGCGCCCGGCCTACCGCTTCGTCGTTGAGGATTCCGTCTATGTCGCGCCCAAGGCCAAAGGGCAAGGCGTAGGGCTGCTCTTGATGCAAGGGCTGATCGAAGCGGCCAAGGCGGCAGGTTTTCGCCAGATCATCGCGGTGATCGGCGACGGCCGGCCCGATAGCGCCTCGGTGCGGTTGCACGAGAAGCTCGGCTTTCGTCATTCCGGCCGCCTGGAAGGCTCAGGGTATAAGCACGGACGCTGGCTCGACACGGTGTTCATGCAGTTGCCGATCAATGGCGGGGCGTCGATCCCGCCTGATCCGCAGTCGCTGCCCGAGCAGAAGTTCCGCGAACAAAAATAAGACGTTACGCTTCGACCAGCTTCAGCGTTCGGTCGAACACGCCAAGCACCCGGCCGAGCTCCTGGCCGCGCTTGAGGATGCGTCCGCCGGCGGCGATGACGGCGAACGCGCCTTGCCGGCGCGCCAGCTTCGGATCCTTGACGATCTGGAAAAGCGGCACTTCGCTGGTGCGGCGGAAGACAGAAAAAACGGCGCGGTCGGCGAGATGGTCGATGGCATAGTCGCGCCACTCATTGGCGGCAACCATACGGCCATAGAGCCTGAGGATCTGGTCCAGTTCGCGCCGGTCGAACTGCACCGGCTGGTCGAGGCGTTCGCGTCTTGCCTCATGCAGCGGGATCAGTATTGCGGATGCGTCCCCATCCTCCATCCCGCTGCTGCGATCAGTCATGCCTGGATCCTCGCAATGAATCGTACGCCGACCAAAGTTGGCGCTTTCGTTGCCGAATTGCAAGGCCCGGCCGGGCAAGGGCAGCGCCGTGCGGTTTCTCCAGCGTCCAGTCACGTTTGCGAAACGCCTGTTGGAATTGGTGATGCTTCGCCACAATCCTGCCTTTTTTTATCCGTGCTCATGCCCCAATGTCCGACGAATTTACCGGTGTTGCCTGAGACGGTTCGGTCCGGCACCGGCTCGTAAACCCCAAGCCCCCCGCCCACGGGTCTGCGTCGGATCGAACCAACCTCGGTTTTTCCTTGGAAAGATCGGGTGCGACGATCCCAAAACCTAAATGACCGGCGTCAGAAGCAAGCTGACGCCGGTTTTTTATTGGCCCGAGCCGTGGCGGTGCGATCCCTCCAGTAGGCTGTCGTCGGAGGCTTGAGCGCGGTTATCCCTTCTCCCACAGGGAACAAGGAGGAGCGCTCTATCTAAGGCTTGCGGATAAAGGCTGCGCCCAGGATCGGACCGGGCATGCCGTCCTTGCCGACCGACTGCAGCAGCACGGCGCAGCCGCCCTTCTTGGCGATCTCGCTCATCGGCAGTTCGTAGCGCTGCGCCTTGCCGTGCCACATGCCGGCGGTCTGGATGCTGGAGACGGCGTTCCAGTAGGTCATGCTGCGGCCGCTGTTTTCGCCCTTGCCGATCTTTATCGTCTGCGGCGGGTTGAAATAGACGATGACGACATGCGCGTCGGCGGGGCCGGTCACGGCGTCGCCGGCATCGATCATGACGCGATCGCTGGTCCGGCTGACTTTGATGCCGACGCGCATGCCTTCGCCGACCCTCTCCATGCGGGCCAGCGCGCCGTCGACTTCCTTGCGGCTGGCGCCGTTGACATGGCTGCGGCCGTTTATGACGGCTTGCGGGGTGTAGACGGAACGGCTGCCGAAGGCGCGCATATACTCGTATTGCCGCTCGGTATTTTCCTTGCGGCTCAGCGTGTCCTGCCAGCCGAGGTAATCCCAATAATCGACATGATAGGCGAGCGCGACGATGTCGTCCTTGGCGGCGAGCTCGGCGAAGAATTCATCTGCCGGCGGACAGGAGTTGCATCCCTGGCTGGTGAAGAGCTCGACGACGCCTAACGGCTTGTCGGTTGGCTCGGCAAAGGCACTTCCGGCAAATGCCGAGAGGGCCAGCGCAAGGGCCGCAAGCCGCAATGGTCTTCGAGATGGCATGGCCGTTCCGATCCCGCCGGTGACGCCGGCTTTGTTCTGGTTGTCGAAATATGTGGCAGAAGCGGCAGTCAACGGGAAGTCACGTTGCGGTGAAATTTTGCCGTTGCAACCGCTGGCAAGGGCGCAATAGGTGGACTTGCACTAGACGATGGAAGCGATTCGGGCGGCAATCAGCATGTGGCAATCTCTCCTGGCGCCGGTCGACCTGTACTGCGAGCGGACCGGGCCGGAACTCTGGGCCGAACCGCTCAATGCGCTGAGCAATCTGGCTTTTTTTGCCGCCGGGCTGTGGGGTGTCTGGCAGGTGCGCAAGCGCGGCACCGGTATCTTCGCCGAAGTGCTGGCCTGGTGGGTGGTGGCGATCGGCGTCGGCTCGTCGCTGTTCCACACCTTTGCCAACCGTGGCACGGTCTGGGCCGACGTGCTGCCGATCGCCGGGTTCACGCTGGCCTACACGCTGTTCAACCTGCGGCGTTTTCTCGGCATGAAATGGGGCAAGGCGATCGCCATCTTCGTCGCCTTCTATGCCGTCGCCGGGCTGGTGACCTTTGCCGTGCCGGACTGGCTGCGCGAGGCGTCGAACGGCACGACCGGCTATCTGCCGCCCTTCCTGGCGCTCGCCTTCTTCGGCGCCTTGGTGGCGGCGAGCGGCAACCGTGCCGGCTGGTACAATCTGGCGGGCTCGGCGTTCTTCGTCGTGTCGGTCATCTGCCGGATGATCGATCCGCTGGTCTGCGGCAGCTTCCCGCTCGGCACGCACTTCCTGTGGCACATCCTCAACGGGCTGATGCTCGGTGTGCTGCTGGCGGCGACAGCACGGTTTGGAAAGCCGGGAATAGGGGAATAGGGGAAGCGTTCCCTATTCCCTTACTGCCGTACTCCCCTCTCTCTATGCTGCCAGATCGCGCAGCACGTATTGCAGGATGCCGCCATTCTTGAAGTAGTCGAGCTCGTCCAGCGTATCGATGCGGCAGATGATCGGGACCTCTTTGACGCTGCCGTCGCCGTAGGTGATTCTGGCGATCATCTTCTGCCGCGGCTTGATGTTGCCCAGTCCGTCGATCTCAACCAGTTCGTCGCCCTTGAGGTTGAGCGAGGCCCATGAGGTGCCTTCCTCGAAGACGAAGGGGATGACGCCCATACCGACAAGATTGGAGCGGTGGATGCGCTCGAAGGACTGGGCGATGACGGCGCGGACGCCCAGCAAATTGGTGCCCTTGGCCGCCCAGTCGCGCGACGAGCCGTTGCCATATTCGACGCCGGCGAAGATGACCAGCGGCACGCCTTCCTTCTTGTAGCGCATGGCGGCGTCGTAGATCGATTCCTCTTCTTTCGACGGGTAATGGATGGTGTAGCCGCCCTCGCGGCCGTTCTCGCCCAGCATGTGGTTGCGGATGCGGATGTTGGCGAAGGTTCCGCGCATCATTACCTCATGATTGCCGCGGCGCGTGCCGTACTGGTTGAAATCGGCGACGCCGACACCGTGGTCGGTGAGGTACTTGCCGGCCGGGGAGGCCGCCTTGATCGAACCGGCCGGTGAAATGTGGTCGGTGGTGATCTTGTCGCCGAACAGACCGAGCACACGTGCGCCCTTGATATCGCCGATCTTGCCGAAGCCTGACGTCATGCCGGCGAAATAGGGCGGGTTCTGCACATAGGTGGAATTGTCGTCCCAGGCGTAGGTCTGGCCTTCCGGCGCCTTGACGTTCTGCCAGTACTCGTCGCCCTTGAAGACGTCGGCATATTTGCGGGCGAACAATTCGCGCGTGACGTTCTTCTCGATGAATTCCTGGATCTCGACCGAACTCGGCCAGATATCCTTGAGATAGACCGGATTGCCGTTGCGATCCTCGCCGAGCGGCTCGGTGGTCAGATCCTTGGTCACGGTCCCAGCCAGCGCGTGGGCGACGACCAGTGGCGGCGAGGCGAGATAGTTCGCCTGCACGTCGGGCGAGACGCGGCCTTCGAAATTGCGGTTGCCGGACAAGACTGCCGCGGCAATCAAGCCCTTATCATTGATGGTCTTGGAGATCGGCGCCGGCAGCGGGCCGGAATTGCCGATGCAGGTGGTGCAGCCGAAGCCGACCAGGTTGAAGCCGATCTGGTCGAGTTCCTTCTGCAGGCCGGATTTCTCGAGATATTCGGCCACGACCTGGCTGCCCGGCGCCAATGAGGTCTTGACCCACGGCTTCTGCTTGAGGCCGAGCCGGTTGGCGTTGCGCGCCAACAGCCCGGCGCCGATCAGCACGCTCGGGTTCGAGGTGTTGGTGCAGGAGGTGATGGCGGCGATGACGACATCGCCATGGCCAAAATCGTAGTCCGTCCCCTCGACGGCATAGCGCTTGTCGATTTCGGCGGCCTTCTTGTATTCGGTCTCCATCGCCTTGGCGAAGCCGGCCGGAATGTCTTCAAGGGCGACCCGGCCTTCCGGCCGCTTGGGGCCGGCCATCGACGGGACGACGCTGCCGAGATCGAGCTCCAGCAGGTCGGTGAAGACCGGATCGGCCGAGCCGGCATCGCGCCACAGGCCTTGTGCCTTCGAATAAGCCTCGACCAGGGCGATGCGGCTTTCGTCGCGACCGGACATGGTGAGGTAGCGGATGGTTTCGCTGTCGACCGGGAAGAACCCGCAGGTGGCGCCATATTCCGGCGCCATGTTGCCGATGGTGGCGCGATCGGCCAGCGTCATGTTGGATAGGCCCGGACCGAAAAATTCGACGAACTTGCCGACGACGCCCTTCTTGCGCAGCATCTGGGTGACTGTGAGCACCAGGTCGGTAGCGGTGACGCCTTCCCTCAACCTGCCGGTGAGGCGAAAGCCGATGACTTCCGGCAGCAGCATGGAAACCGGCTGGCCGAGCATCGCGGCCTCCGCCTCGATGCCGCCGACCCCCCAGCCGAGCACACCAAGACCGTTGATCATGGTGGTGTGCGAATCGGTGCCGACGCAGGTGTCGGGATAGGCGGTGGTCTCGCCGTCTTCGCTGTTGGTCCACACCACCTGGCCGAGGTACTCGAGATTGACCTGATGGCAGATGCCGGTGCCGGGCGGCACCACGCGGAAATTGCGGAACGCCTGCTGGCCCCATTTCAGGAATTTATAGCGTTCCTCGTTGCGCTCATATTCAAGCTCGACATTGCGGGCGAAAGCCAGCGGCGTACCGAATTCATCGACGATGACCGAATGGTCGATGACCAGATCGACCGGCACCAGCGGATTGATCTTTTGCGGGTCGCCGCCGAGCGAGGCCATGGCGTCGCGCATGGCGGCAAGGTCGACCACAGCCGGAACGCCGGTGAAATCCTGCATCAGAACGCGGGCCGGGCGATAGGCGATCTCGACGCCGGCAGTGCCCCGGTCGGTCAGCCAGCCGGCGACCGCCTGGATGCTCTCCCTGGTAACGGAACGGCCGTCCTCGTTGCGCAACAGGTTCTCCAGCAGCACCTTCATCGAATAGGGCAATTGGGCAATGCCTGTGAGGCCGTTCTTTTCGGCCTCGACAAGGTCATAGTAGATGTACTCGGTGCCGCTGGCGGTCAGCGTGCGGCGGCAATTGAAGCTGTCGAGTGATTTGGACACGTGCGATCCCTAACTGTCGGTTGCCGGGAGGGAACGGACGCCAGTGGGCATGCAAATCACGCGCAAAGGTGCGGGTACGGCCATTTCCGCTGTCCGTTCCCAAGCGTCCGGGCCGTTCAAGGCGGCACGCGCGCTGGTTCGGCGCAAATTCGGTTCCCGCGCCGACCGCTGGCACGGATGATGCGGATATAGAGAATTTTCTGGAATAGTTCTAGACACGGAATCGCCATTTTTGCTGCGGCGCACCGAAGCCGCATTTGTACTTTTCGGCGAAGGGGAACGGATGCGGCTGATCGCCGAAAATCTGGGCGGCGAACGCGGCGGCGAGTCGGTATTTTCCGCCATCGAATTCGCGCTGGGGGATGGCCAGGCGCTGGTCGTCACCGGGGCGAACGGCGCCGGCAAATCGACGCTGCTCAGGATCATCGCCGGTCTGTTGCCGGTGGCGGCAGGCCGTGTGCGGTTCGAAGGTGGTGGCGAAGACTTCCCGTCGGTCGCCTCGGCCTGTCACTATCTCGGCCACCTCAACGCGATGAAGACGGCGCTGAGCGTCAAGGAGAATCTGTGCTTTTGGCGCGATTTTTCGGGCGCGGGCTCTGCGGGTGTCGAAGAGGCGCTGGAAACCGTCGGCCTGGGCCGCATCGGCCATCTGCCGTTCGGCTATCTCTCGACCGGCCAGCGCCGGCGCGCGGCGATTGCAAAACTGCTGGTCAGCCATCGGCCATTGTGGCTGCTTGATGAGCCGACCGCAGGACTGGACAAGGTTTCGGAGGAGAGAGTCGGCGAATTGATGGAGAAGCACCTCGAGAGTGGTGGGATCGTGGTCGCGGCGACGCATTTGCCGCTGGGGATCGAGCGGGCACAAGGGCTGGTGATGGGCGAGGCCGTTTGATGTTGGTGCTCTACGGCGCCCCCCTCTGTCCTGCGACGGAACTCCATCCTTTGCTTGGCCTTCACGCCTGCATCGGGACCAAACCATAATGTGGTCCCTCTTCCTGCGCGACATCCGCCTGAGCATCCGCGCCGGCGGCGGAGCGCTGACTGGAGTGATTTTCTTTCTCGCCGTCATCGCGACCATCCCCTTCGGCGTCGGTCCCGACCTGAGGCTGCTGGCCCGCATCGGCCCGGCGATCCTGTGGATTGCCGCCTTGCTTGCCTGCCTGCTCGGCCTCGACCGGCTGTTCCAGGCTGATCGGGAAGACGGCTCTCTCGATCTTCTGGTGCTTGGCAACGACCGGCAAATGCTGGCCTTGACCGTGCTGACGAAATGCCTGGCGCATTGGGCGGGAAGCGTGCTGCCGCTGGTCGTCGCCGCTCCCCTGCTCGGCCTGTTCATGAACATGGAGCCGGCCGGCATCGGCGCCACGGCGCTGACGCTGCTGGTCGGCACGCCGGCGATTACTTTCATCGGTGCCGCCGGTGCTGCGGTGGCGGTAGCGTTGCCGCGCGGCGGGCTGCTGATCTCGGTGTTGGTACTGCCGCTGACCATTCCCGTGCTGATCTTCGGCGTATCGGCAAGCTATGGCGCGGTAGCGGACCCCGATCCGTTCCTGCAGCCCTTCCTCATTCTTGCCGCGCTGACCCTGTTCCTTGCCGTGCTCGGGCCGGTGGCGGCGGCGCTGGCGCTGCGGCACGGAACGGATTGATGTGTTGGCTTCAGCTCATCCCTGCGGCGCGGCGAACAATTGCGGAGCCGATGGCGCGGCGTTAAGAGAAGACATGTCGGAACAAGGCGAGACGGACCGTTTGGAAAGCGCCGCGGAGCGAAAAGCATGAGCGTACACGCGCTTTATGTCACCGCCGCCTATGCGATCACGGCCGTGGTGCTGGGCGGGCTGATCGGCTGGATCCTGCTGGACCAGCGCGGCCGCAAGCGAGAACTCGCCGAGCTGGAAGCATCCGGCGTGCGCCGGCGCTCCGATAGGGCAGTCAAGCCATGAGCACGGAAACGGAAACACCGGCGCGCCGCCGCCTGATCGTGCTGCTGCCGCTGCTGGTCTTTCTCGGGCTGGCGGGATTGTTCCTGGCGCAGCTCTTGTCCGGGCGCGACGTGTCGGAAGTGCCGTCGGCGCTGATCGGCCTGCCGGCGCCGCAGACCAACCTGCCGGCGCTCGAGGGCACCAATTTGCCGGGCCTCGATTCAAAACAGTTCGCCGGCAAGGTGACGCTGGTCAACGTCTTCGCGTCGTGGTGCGCGCCGTGCCGCGAAGAGCACCCGGTGCTGCTGGCGCTGTCGCGGGACAGACGCTTCGTCATGGCAGCGTTGAACTACAAAGACCAGCCGGAAAACGCCCGTCGGTTCCTTGGCGATCTCGGCAATCCGTTCCAGGCAATCGGCGTCGATCAGGCCGGGCGCACGGCGATCGACTGGGGTGTCTACGGCGTGCCGGAGACCTTCGTCATCGGCAAGGACGGCAAGATCGCCTACAAGCATGTCGGGCCGCTGACGCCGGACTCGGCGCAGACGCTGCTGCTGCCGGAGATCGAGAAGGCGCTGGCCGTGCCGGGCTGATTGCCCGCCGTTTGTGATAGGTTGACCGAAGACTCAGCCGTAGATCTGCTTGTGGACCTGGTAGAGCATTTCTGAGCGATCGGCGCGCATGTCGGCGAGGTCGCGGCTGGTGAAGCTGTCGATTTCGGCGACGAGGCGGTTGTAATGCCGGCGCTTGGCGATGCTGGCGCGAGCGCGGCTCATGAGGCTGTCGATGATCATAGCGAGTCTCCTTTTGCGCCGCATTTGCGGCCAGTTGTTCCTCCCTTGATCGATACGAAGCATGACATAGTTATGGTGCGTTGCAAAAATAAGATGTTGCAATGCACCATTGCGCTGGGCGCATAGCCGGTTAACCGGATGTGACCTGCCGTCCGGGCCAGCATTCGCTTCCACAATGCTTCTGACGCATCATCGATCTTGCCATATCGATCGCAGGCTGGCTTGATCGCGCCTCGCCAAGCGACTGCTACCGGGAGGAACCATGGCCAGCGAATTCTACGAAGTTCTCGATCCGCGCTTTTCGCGGCTGTTCAACGGCAATGCACAGGTCGACAGGCTGTTTACCGGCTGCCGATGGGCGGAAGGACCGGCCTGGTTTGCAGCCGGGCGCTATGTGGTATGGTCCGACATCCCGAACAATCGCATGCTGCGTTACGACGAGACCGACGGCAGTGTCAGCGTGTTCCGTCAGCCGTCGGGCAATTCCAACGGCAACACCGTCGACCGGCAAGGCCGGCTGGTTACTTGCGAGCATTCCGGCCGCCGTGTCAGCCGCACCGAGCATGACGGCTCGGTCATCACCATCACCGACAAATGGCGCGGCAAGCGGCTGAACTCGCCCAATGACGCGGTGGTCAAGTCCGATGGCTCGATCTGGTTCACCGATCCGAGCTACGGCATCGATACCGATTACGAGGGCGACAAGGCCGAAAGCGAGATCGGCGCCTGCCATGTCTATCGGGTCGATCCCGGCACCGGCGAGACCGAGGCGGTGATCACCGACATGGTCAGGCCCAACGGGCTCGCCTTCTCGCTCGACGAGCGCCAGCTCTATGTCGCGGACACCGGCCGCACGCATGGTGCGCAAAACCCGGCGCACATCCGGGTGTTCAATGTCGGCCAGGGCGGCAAGACGGTCTCAGGCGGAAAGGTCTTTGCCGACTGCACCGCCGGCCTGTTCGACGGTTTCAGGCTGGATGCGGACGGCCGCATCTGGACCAGCGCCGCCGACGGCATCCACTGCTACGATCCAGACGGGACGCTGATCGGCAAGGTCAAGGTACCGGAAGTCGTTGCCAATTGCGTGTTCGGCGGCAACAAGCTGAACTGCCTCTATATCGCCGGCACGACCTCGCTCTACATGGTCCGGCTCATGGTCAACGGCGCCAAAACCTACTGAGCGGCCGCCAAGCATATCCAAGGGAGGGAACCATGCCGTTCGTGAACATCCGCCTGGTCAAGGAGGTGATTGCCGATGACCCGGCCGGCAAAAAGGCCGCGATCGCCGCCCAGGTGACAGCGGCCATAACCGGCGTCACCGGCCGACCAACAACGATGTCTGGGTGGTCTTCGAGGAGGTCGCTGCACGCGACTGGTTCGTCGGCGAGACCGACGTCGAGACGCGGAGAGGCAAGGGTTGAGCGCCGCTCAGCCGACGCGGATGAACTCGGCGAAATCCGAAACGGCGCCGCGCATCGCCAGCCGGTTTTCCGGTTCCGCCAGGATTTTCTCCACCTCCGGCCGCCTCTTGCCGAGCAGCGCGATTTCGAGCGCTGCTTCCTCATAGAGCGCGAAAGACATTGTCCGCATGACCTCGACCAGTGCGGCGCGGGCAAACAGCGAGCGCGGCGAGGCATGCACCAGCATGGCTGGCTTGCCGACGGCGGCATCGCGCGACACCAGCCAGTCGAGCGCGTTCTTCAGGCCGCCTGGCACGCCGTGTGCGTATTCCGGGCAGGAGACGATGACGCCGTCAGCGGCGGTGACCGCATCGATCAGCGCCGCTGCTTGCGGCGGCGTCCGCTCGCCTTCGTCGTCGGGGTTGAAGATCGGCAGCCGACCAAGCCCGTCATAAACGGAGACGTGACAGTCCGGCGGCGCGTTTTGCGTGAGGGCCGCGACCAGGGCCGAATTGGTCGAGGCGGCGCGCAGGCTGCCGGAAATGGCGAGAATGTTCAGCAAAGGGAGCGGCTCGGCGATTCGTTGCCGGGCACGCTACCACATGGTCTGCTTGTAATCCTCGTCAAGCCAGCGGTCGGTGGCCTCCGCCGTTTCGGCAAGCGCCAGCTGGTCGCGCAGGATCTGGCCAAGCGTCGGCAGCGTCGCGCGGTCGTACCAGGTTTCGGGCTTCCACAGTTCGGAGCGCATGAAGGCCTTGGCGCAATGCATATAGGCGGCCTTGACCGTCACCACGACGACGCTTTGCGGTGCCTTGCCGTCGACCGCCAGCCGCTCGCGCAATGCCGCATCGACGGTGATGCGGGCATCGCCGTTGACACGCAGCGTCTCGTTCATGCCGGGAATGAGGAAGAGCAGCCCGACCGAGGGATTGAGAAGAATGTTCTCCAGCGTGTCGAGCCGGTTGTTGCCCGGCCGGTCGGGGATGGCGATGGTCTTCTCGTCGAGCACTGCCACAAAGCCCGGCCTGTCGCCCTTGGGCGTCACATCGGCATTGCCGGCGCCGTCGGACGAGCCGATCAGCACGAACGGGCTCTTGCCGATGAAGGAACGGCAGTGGCCGTCCAATGTCTTCAATTCCTTGCGGATCGAGCCGTCGGTCGGCCGAGGCGTCTTGTAGATCGTCCTCAGCTCGTCGCGCGTGATGATGAATTCCATCCTCGTCCCCTCCTATTCTGACGCAATTCCCAGGGAAACCGCAGCACTCATCTTTTCCTGGAATTGCTACTTGCTGGCCTTTCCCGCTTTCTCGGTCTTGTCCTCGAGCGAATGGCGCAGGATCAGCGGCATCTGGCTGAAGGTGAACAGAAGCGTGATCGGCATGATGCCCCAGACCTTGAAGGTAACCCATGTATCGGTGGAAAAATTCCGCCAGACCGCTTCGTTGACAAGGGCTAGGAACAGGAAGAACAGGCCCCAGCGGAAGGTGAGCTTGCGCCAACCCTCGGCGTCGAGATTGAAGGCCGATTCGAAGACATAGCCGAGCAGCGATTTGCCGAAGAACAGGCCGCCGAGCAACACGCCGCCGAACAGCGTGTTGACGATGGTCGGCTTCATCTTGATGAAGATATCGTCCTGCAGATAGAGCGTCAGCGCGCCGAAGATGAAGACGACGACGCCCGACACCATCGGCATGATCGGCAAGGTACGGGTCAGCAGCCAGGAAGCGATCAGCGCGATCGCGGTCGCGGCCATGAACAGGCCGGTCGCGACGAAGATCGGTCCGCCGAACTCGCCCAGCGCCGGGAATTTCTGCACCAGCCATGCGCCGCGCGCATTGGCGAAGAAGAATACCATCAGCGGGCCAAGCTCCAGCACCAGCTTGAGCAGCGGATTGACGGCTTCCTTCTTCTGCTTTTGCGGGTCGGATGGGTCGCGTTCGAGAATGGGTGGGCTCATAAGGTCCTTCTTACGCATGATTCAATCCAAAAAGCCTGCACCTTATTGGGATCATGCTCGTCAAGCCACGCCAGCGATCGCCCTGGCGAATTCGCTTGCGGAAAAGGGTTCGAGGTCGTCGACCTGTTCGCCGACGCCGATGAAATAGACCGGCAATTTATGCTTTGCCGCGATCGCCACCAGAATACCGCCGCGCGCCGTGCCGTCCAGCTTGGTCATCACCAGGCCGTTGACGCCGGCGACATTGCGGAAGATCTCGACCTGGTTGAGCGCGTTCTGGCCGGTGGTGGCATCGACCGTCTGCAGCACCGTGTGCGGCGCTTCCGGATCGAGCTTGCCCAGCACGCGGACGATCTTTTCCAGTTCCGCCATCAGTTCGGTCTTGTTCTGCAGCCGCCCGGCGGTGTCGATGATCAGCACGTCCGAGCCGGCCTCCTTCGCCCGCTCGAATGCGTCATAGGCGAGGCCAGCGGCGTCGGCGCCGAGCTTCGAGGCAATGACTGGCGAGTTGGTGCGCTCGCCCCAGATCTTCAGCTGCTCGATGGCGGCTGCGCGGAAAGTATCGCCGGCGGCGAGCATCACCGAGAGGCCGCCATCGGTGAGCTTTGCGGCGAGCTTGCCGATAGTCGTTGTTTTCCCGGTGCCGTTGACGCCGACCACCAGGATGACATGCGGCTTATGGCTGAGGTCGAGTTCCAGCGGCATGGCGACATGGGACAGCACCTTCTCCACCTCGGCCGCCATGATGGCGCGGACTTCGGTATCGGAGACGTCCTTGCCGTAGCGGCTGGCGGAGAGTGCATCGGTTACGCGCAAAGCCGTCTCCATGCCGAGATCGGCGCGGATCAGCACGTCCTCCAGGTCCTGCAGCGTGTCCTCGTCGAGTTTCCGCTTGGTGAAGACGCCGGCGATGTTGCCCGACAACTCCCGGGAGGAGCGCGCAAGCCCGTCTCGCATGCGCTGGAACCAGGAGCGCCTCGGCGTCGGTTCGGGCGCCTTCTGCGGCTCGGCTTTCTGCTCGACCTTCTTGGTTACGGTGACTTTGCCGGGGGCGGGCTTTGGCTCCGGCGATGGTTGCGGGACGGCCTCCGGCTCGGGCGCGATCTCGGCGAGCGGCGGCTTCGTCTCGACGGGCGCTGGCTGGCGGATCGGGGGCGGGATTTCGGCCGGCGGCGGCGCTTCGGGTGCTGGTGGCGTGATTTCGGCAGTGGGTGCCGCGTCTTGCGCAGGTTGGCGCTGCCCCTCACCCTCACCCGTTCCGGGGCGCGCCGCTTGTCTCACCCGTCCTTCGGACCCCCGTAAGGGACGGGGAGAGGGGGGCGTCAGCGCCGGAGCTTTTTCTTTGCCGCTTTCAAAACGAGGCTCGGCGTGACGATCAGCACCCTTCTCCCCGTCACTATACGGGGAGAACGTGCCTGCAGGCGGATGAGGGGCAGCGCCACGTTCGGATGGCGGAGGCTCAGTCTGGACGATTTCTGGCTGCGTCGGCTCTGGCTCAGGAATTTCCTTCGGCTCTGGCTCCGGGGCTGGCTCGGGAACGACGGGAGCGGCGTCTGACGCAGCCTGTTCAGCAGGCGCCTCTGGCTCCTCGACCGGAGCGGGTTCTGGCTGGGTGTCCGGCTCGACCAGAAGGGTCGGCGCAGGTTCGGGCTCGGCCTCTTCAACAGGCGCCGGCTGCGGCGCGGGTGCTTCCGCCTCGACCGGCGGTACGGCTTCGGGGCGAGGCTCTTCGCGTTTCAAAAACTCCGGAACGGTCTGCTCGGCGGCCGGCTTCAGCGCCTCCAGTTCGTCCCATTTGATCGGCGGCAGCGGTGCGGTCTCGTCGGGCCGCTCCTCGACCACTTCCTTCTTGCCGAACGAAAATATCTTCTTGAAAAAACCAGCCATGTCTTGCGCTCTCAGACGCCGCGGGCGGCAAGCGGCGCGGCGATCAGTCTGATACCGTCATGGCCGGCGATATCAGCCTCGACGATGTCGCCAGGCGCGCCCGCCGACAACACTGCCAGCGTAAACCCCTCGGTGCGGCCAAGGCCGTCACGCTCGACCAGGATCGACTGATGCGTTCCGGCGAGCGAGGCAAGATGGCGGCGATAGGCGGCCTCGCCGGCGGTGCGCAGGCGTGCCGCGCGTTGCTTGACGACGTCGCGGCGGAGCTGCGGCATGCGCGCGGCGGGCGTGCCTTCGCGCGGCGAAAACGGGAAGACATGAAGATGCGTCAGGCCGCATTCCTCGACGATCTCCAGCGAGTTTTCGAACATGGCGTCCGTCTCGGTCGGGAAGCCGGCGATGATGTCTGCGCCGAAAACGATACCGGGGCGCAGTTTGCGCACATCCTCGCAAAAGCGGATCGACTGGTCGCGGCTGTGCCGGCGCTTCATCCGCTTCAGGATCATGTCGTCACCCGATTGCAGCGACAGATGCAGATGCGGCATCAGCCTGGGCTCGGTGGCGATGGCGTCCAGCAGATCGTCGTCGGCCTCGATCGAATCGATGGAGGAAAGCCGCAGGCGCTTCATGTCGGGCGCCTGCTTCAGGATGGTCTTGACCAATTTGCCGAGCTTCGGTGCGCCAGGCAGGTCGGCGCCGAAACTGGTCATGTCGACGCCGGTCAGCACGATCTCGGCATAACCATTGCCGACGAGTCGCTTGACCTGCTCGACCACGGCGCCCATCGGCACGGAGCGCGAATTGCCGCGACCGTAGGGAATGATGCAGAAGGTGCAGCGGTGGTCGCAGCCGTTCTGCACCTGGACGAAAGCGCGTGCCCGGCCCTCGATGGCGTCGACCATGTGGGCGGCCGTCTCGCGTACCGAAAAAATATCGTTGACGCGCGCCTTTTCGGTGTCGTTGACGCCGAAATCCGGCAGCGCGCGATAGGAATGCGCCTTCAGCTTTTCCTCATTGCCGAGGACGAGGTCGACCTCGTCCATGGCGACGAAATCCTGCGGGCCGGTCTGCGCGGCGCAGCCGGTGACGATGATGCGGGCGGCCGGGTTCTCACGGCGGGCTTTTCTGATCGACTGCTTGGCTTGGCGTACAGCCTCGCCGGTGACGGCGCAGGTGTTGAAGATGATGGCGCCGCCTTCGAGGCCGCCGAGGCCCGCACTTTCGGCTTCACGCCGCATCACCTCGGATTCATAGGTGTTCAGCCGGCAACCGAAGGTGACGACCTCGATGCCCTTGTTGCCAAGAGGAGCCATCAGGCGGCGCTTTCGGTGTCGCGCGCCCACGCCCCGGTCGCCGGATCGAAGCTGCCGGAAAATTCCCATTCGGCGGCACCCGTGAGGATGACGTGGTCGTCGTCGCGCCACAGAACATGCAGCGAGCCGCCGCCGGGCGTTATCAGTGTGACGCTGCGGCCGGTGCGCCGGGTGCGGGCCGCGGCGACCACGGCGGCGCAAGCGGCCGAGCCGCAGGCCCTGGTCAGGCCGGCGCCGCGCTCCCAGGTGCGGATGATCATGGTCTCCGGCGAAGTCACCTGCGCGATGGTGATGTTGGCGCGCTCGGGGAAGATCGGGTGGTTTTCGAGCAGCGGGCCGAAGCGCTCGAGCTCGTAGGACCAGACGTCGCGGTCGACCCAGAAGATAGCGTGCGGATTGCCCATCGAGACGACCGACGGCGAATGCAGCACCGGGGCATCGATCGGGCCGATCTGCAGCTCGATCATGCGGGTGTCGCGGAATTCCTCGGCCAGCGGGATGTCCTGCCAGCCAAAGCGCGGCCTGCCCATGTCGACCGAGATCATTCCGTCGGCATGTTCCTCGGCGTTTAGGATGCCGGCGACTGTTTCAAAGGCAAATGTCTTCTGGCCGGTCTCGGCGGCGAGCGCCTGGACGACACAGCGCATGCCGTTGCCGCAAGCTTGCGCGCTGGTCCCGTCGGAATTCAAGATATCGATGAAAAAGGCGGTGCCCGGCGTCCTGGCGTCGTGGATCGCCATGATCTGGTCGAACCGGGTCGACGTGTCGGCATTGAGCGCGACGGCTGCCGCAGACGCCACGCGATCGGCACGGCCACGCATATCGGCAACGATGATTTCGTTGCCGATGCCGTTCATCTTGGCGAAAGGGGCCGCGCTTGCCATCGATCGAAAGGTCTCTTGCCGGTTTGGCGCCTATATGGCGGATAGCGGCAGAAATTACCAGCGCGGCGTGATTCTCACGTCACCGCGAAAACGCCAAGCACGATCAGCAGGAAGATGATCAGCACGATGCCGATGAGGATGCGCGCGCCGGTGGCGGCGGCTCCGGCCAGTACCGGCATGCCGAGCAGGCTCGCCGCGGCCGCGATAATCAAAAGAATGATAATCCACCTGATCATAAGAGGCACCTCGCAACCGACAGGTTTGAACAACCTACAAACGTCTATGTGATGCCTCAGGTTCCGCCGCGCTAAACCTCCGGTACGTCCCAGACTTCCCCCGGCCGCAAGGCGCGAAAACGTTGCCGCGGCAGGCCGGCAGCATCGAGCGCTTCGCCGAGCTTTCTGGGCGGCTCCTCGATCGGCTCGTTGGTGAGCCGGAACGTGCCCCAGTGACAGCCGGCGGCATAGGCGGCGTTGCACAAAAGCATGCCTTGCACCGCCTCTTCCGGATCCTGGTGATGAGGCGCCATGAACCAGCGCGGCTCGTAGGCGCCGATCGGCAGGATGGCGAGGCGGAAGCCGCCGTGCTTTTGCGCCATCAGCCGGTAATTGATGCCGCCGTGGAAGCCGGTGTCACCGGCGAAATAGATCTTTGCGTCGGGCGTCTCGACGACGAAACCCGCCCACAGCGCCATGCGCCGGTCGCGGGTACCGCGGGCCGACCAGTGATGCACCGGCTCGACATGGACGGCGACGCTATCGCCGATATCGACCCGGTCGCCCCAGTCATGCGCGGAAAGCCGCATACCGGGCACGGCAGCGCCGATGATTGTGTCGTTGCCGAGCGGCGTCAGCAGCAGCGGATCGTGTCTTGCCTTCAGGCGCTTCAGCGTGGCGAGGTCGAGATGGTCGTAATGGTTGTGGCTGACCAGCACGAGGTCGATCGGCGGCAAATGCGAAAAGGCGATGCCGGGCGGATTGACGCGTTTCGGCCCGGCGAAGGAGAGCGGCGAGACACGCCGCGACCAGACCGGATCGGTCAGGATGTTCAGGCCTGCTGTCTGGACGAGCAGCGAGGAATGACCGACCATGGTGAGGCGCAGCGCAGAACCATCGATGCGCTCGACCGGTCTTGCCGGCGGAAACGGGCTCGGATCCGCCGTCGGCCATTTCGAGCGCTCGCGGCTCAGTTGCCACTTCAACAGATCGGCAAAGCGACCCGGCGGCCGTCCGCCGGGATTGAAGAACAAGGTGCCGTCGAAATGATCGCTGGGCGGCCCGCTGTAATAGCGGTTGGCGGCTCTCTTTCTCGCGGCCAAGAAATCGGCTCCCTGCAGCTTGCTGATCGCCAAGAGATAATGCCGGAGCCGGCCCGCACAAGCATTGAGGTGAACGCCAAGGAAACGCCAAGGATTTGACGCCAGCGCGCCGTATCGCATCAACCGGAGGTGCCGGCCAAAGGCCAAGGCGCGACGCAATTCAGGCAATGTGCATTTTGCGACAAATTTGCAACATTAGCGGCGCAAACCGTATTTTAACCATATCGGGTTGAAATTTCGCCACCTTCTCCATCTTGGTGAGGGGGACATTGCGTGGACGGCTTCCCCAGCTCGATCCGACGGAGGTTGAAGAATGAAATTTTCGAAAACCGGCCTGCTGGCCGTATCGCTGGCCGCGCTCGTTGCGAGCGGCTGTTCGACCTCGCGGTTCTCATCGATGGACGAGCAGCAGCCGGCGCCGCTGGAAGCTGCGCCCGCCGGCAAGGTGACTGCAAACCAGTTGCCGCCACCGGCGACACCCGGCGCCGCCGACCCGTCGAAATTTCCGACTGCGCCGCAGAACACGCAGGTCGCCTCGCTGCCGCCCGACGGGACGGCGCCGGCCGGTGCGGCCGACCTGACCGCCTCTAGCGTCGCTGGTGTGTGGAAAGCAAGCGTGTCCGGCCAGAGCTGTCAGGTGGCGACGCCGCAGACCAAATTCGGGTCGGGCTACCGCGCCGGACCGCTGCATTGCCCGGCGCCGATCGACGGCATCAAATCCTGGAACGTCGCCGGCAAGCAACTGACGCTCTATGACGAGAATGGCGGCACGCTGGCACGGCTTTATTCCTCGGGCGGCGAGAAATTCGACGGCCAGACTTCCAACGGCCTGCCGATCTCGCTTACAAGGTAAGAGAACGGCCCCCATTGTTACGCAATTCCGGGCAGAAAACCGCCACACACTTTTCCTGGAATTGCTCTCTTTTGTTTTTTACGCAATTCCGGACAGAAAACCGCAACACACTTTTCTTGGAATTGCTCCGGAACGACGTGACCGATGCATCTGCGTGACGGCCTCCAGACCCATGCGACCGTCAAGCAGCGCTACGACCATCTGGTCGAGACGGGCGCCATCGGGCGCGATCCGGCGCAGGAGCGGATCGCCGCTGCGCTCGACCGACTGATCGACGAGATATCGGCAAAGCGGCTGGCGCATAAATCAAGCGCGCTGGGGTGGTTGTTCGCCCGCAAGCGCGAGGGGCACGAGGCGGTCAAGGGCCTCTATATCCATGGCGGCGTCGGCCGCGGCAAGACCATGCTGATGGACATGTTCTTCGAGCTGCTGCCGGTGCGGCGCAAGCGCCGCGTGCATTTCAACGATTTCATGGCCGACGTGCAGGACCGCATCCAGAATCACCGGCAGGCGCGTAAAGAGGGTACGGTCAAAGAGGACGACCCGATCCCGCCGGTGGCGCGCGCGCTTGCCGAGGAAGCCTGGGTGCTGTGCTTCGACGAGTTTTCGGTCACCGATATCGCCGATGCGATGATCCTGTCCAGGTTGTTTTCGGCGTTGTTTGCCAATGGCGTGGTGCTGGTCGCCACCTCCAATGTCGCGCCGCAGGATCTCTACCGCGACGGCCTGAACCGTCAGTTGTTTTTGCCGTTTGTCGCTATCCTGGAGCGCCACGCGCACGTGCTGGCGCTGGACGCCCACAAGGATTACCGCCTAGACAAGCTCAGCCGCATGCCGGTCTACATCACCCCGGCCGATGCCGCCGCCGACCATGCGCTCGACGAGCTGTGGGTGGTGATGACGCATGGCAGGCCGACGGCCGAGACGATGCTGACGGTTAAGGGCCGACACGTCGTGGTGCCGCGTACTGCCGGCGAGGCGGCGCGGTTTTCGTTCGCCGATCTCTGCGAGAGGCCGCTCGGGGCCCGCGACTATCTTGCCATTGCCCGCCGTTTCTCGACCATCGTCATCGACCGGGTGCCGGTGCTCGGCGAAGGCAAGCGCAACGAAGCCAAGCGCTTCATCCTGCTGGTCGATACGCTTTACGATCATCATGTACGGCTGGTGATGAGCGCCGCGGCACCGCCGGCGCAGCTCTATACGGCCAAGCGCGGCAACGAAGTCTTCGAGTTCGAGCGCACCGCATCGCGGCTGATCGAGATGCAGAGCCACGACTGGCTGGAGAACTGGGCGGAGAGGCAGAGGGCGCGGGGATCATCGACCGAGGCACGGCAGGCTCAGGCGTGAGGGATAGTACAGAAGAGGCCCCTGCCGCCGGCGCCTATAACCGATAAATATACATGACGAACCCCTCCGCCGGCCCACGCGGCTCTTTTCGCGACTCGTAAAGTGCGCGAGCAGCAACATTGTCCGGCTCGGTGCCGACCCACGCCTCCTCACAGCCATGCTCGCAACCGAGTGCGAACATGGCGTCGAGCATCCTCGTCGCAATGCCCTGGCGTTGAAAGGCCGGCGCCACGCCGACCTCGTCTATGTAGAGTTCGCTCACCTTGTCCGGGTGGCGGTGGATGACGGCTGCGCATTGGCCAACGACGATGCCGTCGGCGACGGCCACGACCATGAAATGACCGGGCTCCGCAAGATAGGCGGAGAGCCGATCCGGCCTGACCGGCTCGTCGAAGACTTCGTCGGCAACCCGCATCACAAGGGCGTCATCGCCAGGAAACAGCCTTCTGATTTCCAGTGCCATTGTGTAGAATTCCTCTAGCCGGCTTCAGAATTTTGACGTTTACGTAAGTCCCATTGTTTCTAACCGATTGAAATTATTCACTGCAAAATAATCGTTTGAATTTTTGTGCGGCCGGGGCTATTGCGTGCGGCGAATTTCGCGGTTCCGCAGCATTCCGGCCTCTTCCTCCGACGCCGTCATCAAATCGTCAAGGATTTGGGCGCCGTCATAGTCAAAGGGAAAACATCCTGACATGGCACGCAACAAGATAGCGCTCATCGGCTCGGGCATGATCGGCGGCACCCTCGCCCACATGGTCGGCCTCAAGGATCTCGGCGACGTCGTGCTGTTCGATATCGCCGAAGGCATCCCGCAAGGCAAGGGGCTGGACATCGCGCAGTCGTCGCCGGTCGATGGGTTCGACTCCAGGCTGACCGGCGTCAACGACTATGCCGGTATCGAGGGCGCCGACGTCTGCATCGTCACCGCCGGCGTGCCGCGCAAGCCCGGCATGAGCCGCGACGATCTTCTGGGCATCAATCTGAAGGTGATGGAGCAGGTCGGCGCCGGCCTCAAGAAATACGCGCCGAAAGCCTTCGTCATCTGCATCACCAACCCGCTCGACGCCATGGTCTGGGCGCTGCAGAAGTTTTCCGGCCTGCCCAAGAGCCATGTCGTCGGCATGGCCGGCGTGCTCGACAGTTCGCGCTTCCGTTATTTCCTGGCCGAGGAATTCAAGGTCTCGGTCGAGGACGTCACCGCCTTCGTGCTCGGCGGCCATGGCGATTCCATGGTGCCGATGATCCGCTATTCGACGGTTGCCGGCATCCCGCTGCCCGACCTCATCAAGATGGGCTGGACCTCGAAGGAGCGGCTCGACCAGATCGTGCAGCGCACCCGCGACGGCGGCGCCGAGATCGTCGGCCTGCTCAAGACCGGCTCTGCCTTTTATGCGCCGGCCGCCTCGGCCATCGCCATGGCCGAAGCCTATCTCAAGGACAAGAAGCGGGTGCTGCCCTGTGCGGCGTACCTCTCCGGCCAATATGGCGTCAAGAACACCTATGTCGGCGTTCCCGTGGTGATCGGCGCCGGCGGCGTCGAGCGGATCATCGAGATCGAGCTCACAAAGAACGAGCAGAAGATGTTCGAAAATTCGGTCGCGGCGGTGCAGGGCCTGTGCGACGCCTGCGTCAAGATCGCTCCACATCTCGCGGCCAAGTAAGCCGGTAACCAAGCCCGCCAAGCAAGCTGGAGACATAGCGCATGAACATCCATGAGTATCAGGGCAAGGCGCTGCTGAAAGGCTTTGGCGCACCGGTGGCCGAGGGCGTGCCGGTGTTCAAGGCGAGCGAGGCGGAAGCTGCCGCCAAGGCGCTGCCCGGCCCACTCTATGTGGTCAAAAGCCAGATCCATGCCGGCGGCCGCGGCAAGGGCAAGTTCAAGGAGCTCGGGCCCGATGCCAAGGGCGGCGTCAGGCTGGCGAAGTCGGTGGCCGAGGTCGTCGCCAACGCCAAGGAGATGCTCGGCCACACGCTGGTCACCAAGCAGACCGGCCCGGCCGGCAAGCAGGTCAACCGGCTCTATATCGAGGACGGCGCCGACATCGAGCGCGAGCTCTATCTGTCGATCCTGGTCGACCGCTCGGTCGGGCGCGTCGCCTTCGTCGTCTCGACCGAGGGCGGCATGGACATCGAGGCGGTCGCCCACGACACGCCGGAAAAGATCATTACCGTCGCCATCGACCCGGAAAAGGGCGTGACGGCCGACGATGTGAAGAAGCTCAACGCCGCACTGAGGCTCGACGGCGACGCCGCCAAGGATGGTGGCAGGCTGTTTCCGATCCTCTACAAGGCGTTTGTCGAGAAGGACATGAGCCTGCTCGAGGTCAACCCGCTGATCGTCATGAAGAGCGGCCGGCTGCGCGTGCTCGACGCAAAAGTGTCGTTCGACAACAATGCGCTGTTCCGTCACCCGGACGTGCTCGAATTGCGCGACACCACCGAAGAGGACGAGAAGGAGATCGAGGCGTCGAAATACGACCTCGCCTATGTCGCGCTCGACGGCAATATCGGCTGCATGGTCAACGGCGCCGGCCTTGCCATGGCGACGATGGACATCATCAAGCTCTACGGCGCCGAGCCCGCCAACTTCCTCGATGTCGGCGGCGGCGCGTCGAAAGAAAAGGTGACGGCGGCGTTCAAGATCATCACCAAGGATCCGGCGGTCAAAGGCATCCTGATCAACATCTTCGGCGGCATCATGAAGTGCGACATCATCGCCGAGGGCGTCATCGCCGCGGTCAAGGAGGTCGGCCTGCAAGTGCCGCTTGTGGTGCGGCTGGAAGGCACCAATGCCGAGCTCGGCAAGAAGATCATCAACGACAGCGGACTGAACGTGGTGTCGGCCGATGACCTCGATGACGCAGCCAAGAAGATTGTCGCGGCGGTGAAGGGCTGAGTCTGTGCCTCCGCATAAGATAAACCTCGTCGAAGCGGCCGATGCGAAGATCAAGAAGGCGTTCGATCCGCACATTGCCGGCGACGTGAATGACAGCCAGGTCAAGATCGCCAAGTTCGGCGACGTCTTCGACTGGCACGCGCATGACAATGAGGATGAAGCGTTCCTCGTGCTGCGCGGCCGCATTGCCATCGATTTCCGCGACGGCACGGTGGAACTTGGCAGCGGCGAGTTCATCGTCGTGCCGCGCGCCGTCGAGCACCGGCCGCGCTCGCTGAGCGAGGAACCTGTCGTGCTGATGTTCGAGCCGGCGACGACGCTCAACACCGGCAACGCCAAAAGCGACCTCACCGTCGCCGACCTGAAGCGGTTGTGACCATGAGCGCGCGGCCTTCCCCGATCAACGGTTTTTAAAAAGGACCATCATGTCCATTCTCGTCGACAAGAACACCAAGGTGCTGGTGCAGGGCCTGACCGGCAAGACCGGCACGTTCCACACCGAACAGGCGCTCGCCTATCACGGCACAAAGATGGTCGGCGGCATCCACCCCAAGAAGGGCGGCGAGACCTGGACCGGCGCCAAGGGCGAGACGCTGCCGATCTTCTCCACCGTTGCCGAAGGCAAGGCCAGGACCGGTGCCAATGCCTCCGTCGTCTACGTGCCGCCGGCGGGTGCTGCCGAAGCGATCCTGGAAGCGATCGAGGCCGAGATCCCGCTGATCGTCTGCATCACCGAGGGCATACCAGTGATGGACATGATCAAGGTAAAGGCAAGGCTCGACCGCTCGACATCGCGGCTGATCGGGCCGAACTGCCCCGGTGTGCTGACGCCCGACGAATGCAAGATCGGCATCATGCCCGGCAACATCTTCCGCAAGGGCTCGGTCGGCGTTGTTTCGCGCTCGGGAACGCTTACCTATGAGGCGGTGTTCCAGACCACCAATGTCGGCCTCGGCCAGACCACCGCCGTCGGCATCGGCGGCGATCCGGTCAAAGGCACGGAGTTCATCGACGTGCTGGAGATGTTCCTCGCCGACGACGAGACCAAGTCGATCATCATGATCGGTGAGATCGGCGGTTCGGCCGAGGAAGACGCCGCGCAGTTCCTCAAGGACGAGGCAAAGCGCGGCCGCAGCAAGCCGATGGCCGGCTTTATCGCCGGGCGCACCGCGCCGGCCGGCCGCACCATGGGTCATGCGGGCGCGGTCATCTCCGGTGGCAAGGGCGGTGCGGAAGACAAGATCGCGGCGATGGAATCGGCCGGCATCAAGGTTTCGCCATCGCCGGCCCGGCTCGGCACGACGCTGGTCGAGGCGATCAAAGGTTAGTGAGTAGTGAGTAGCGAGTAGTGAATAGCGAATAGGTAAGAACAGAGTAACGGCGCGAACCAGGGAAAATCCCTACTCGCTATTCGCTACTCTCTATTCGCTCTGAAAAGGAGACGGAGCGCGGCTCCGCGGACAAAAATGGCAAGACAAGATCAGGCCAACGACCAGTTTTCGCTTACCTCTTTCCTCTATGGCGGCAATGCCGATTATATCGACGCGCTTTATGCCGCCTATGAGGACGATCCTGCTTCGGTCGATCCCGAATGGCAGGATTTCTTCGCGGCGCTGAAGGATGACGCCGGCGACGTGCGCAGGAACGCCAAGGGGGCCTCTTGGGCCAAGCCCTCCTGGCCGATGCAGGCCAATGGCGAGCTGGTCTCGGCGCTGGACGGCAATTGGGGCCTGGTCGAAAAGCACATCGAAAAGAAGGTCAAGGACAGGGCAGCCGGCAACGGCGCAGCGCTTTCCGACGCCGACGTGCATCAGGCGACGCGCGATTCCGTCCGCGCCATCATGATGATCCGCGCCTTCCGCATGCGCGGCCACCTGCACGCCAATCTCGATCCGCTTGGCATTGCCAAGCCGCTGGAGGATTATAACGAGCTGTCGCCGGAGAATTACGGCTTCACCGAAGCCGACTACGACCGGCCGATCTTCCTCGACAATGTGCTCGGGCTGGAATTCGGCACCATCCGGCAGATGCTCGATATCCTGACCCGGACCTATTGCTCGACGCTCGGCGTCGAATTCATGCATATTTCCGATCCCGAGGAGAAGGCCTGGATCCAGGCGCGCATCGAGGGCACCGACAAGGAGATCTCCTTCACCGCCGCCGGCAAGAAGGCGATCCTGCAGAAGCTGGTCGAGGCCGAAGGCTTCGAGCAGTTCATCGACGTCAAATACAAGGGCACCAAGCGCTTTGGCCTCGATGGCGGCGAGTCGCTGATCCCGGCGCTGGAGCAGATCATCAAGCGCGGCGGCCAGCTCGGCATGAAAGAGATCGTGCTCGGCATGGCGCATCGCGGCCGGCTGAACGTGCTGTCGCAGGTGATGGCCAAGCCGCACCGCGCCATTTTCCACGAGTTCAAGGGCGGCTCGGCCGCGCCCGACGAGGTCGAAGGCTCGGGCGACGTGAAGTACCATCTCGGTGCCTCGTCGGATCGCGAGTTCGACGGCAACAAGGTGCATCTGTCGCTGACCGCCAATCCCTCGCATCTGGAAATCGTCGATCCGGTGGTGATGGGCAAGGCGCGCGCCAAACAGGACTATCTGTTCGGCCGCAGCCGCGAGGAGATCGTGCCGCTGGAAGAGCGTGCCAAGGTGCTGCCGTTGCTGCTGCATGGCGACGCCGCCTTTGCCGGCCAGGGCGTGATTGCCGAAATCCTCGGCCTGTCCGGCCTGCGCGGCCACCGCGTCGCCGGCACGCTGCATTTCATCATCAACAACCAGATCGGCTTCACCACCAACCCGCGCTTTTCGCGCTCCTCGCCCTATCCGTCCGACGTGGCCAAGATGATCGAGGCGCCGATCTTCCACGTCAACGGCGACGATCCGGAAGCCGTGGTCCATGCGACCAAGGTGGCGATCGAATTCCGCATGAAGTTCCACAAGCCTGTCGTGGTGGACATGTTCTGCTACCGCCGCTTCGGCCACAATGAGGGCGACGAGCCCGCCTTCACCCAGCCGATCATGTATCGCAAGATCCGCAACCAGAAGACGACGGTGCAGATCTATGCCGACCGGCTGATTTCCGAAGGCCACATCACCCAGGCCGAGTTCGAAAAGATGAAGGCCGATTGGCGAGCGCATCTCGAGCAGGAATTCGAAGTCGGCCAACATTACAAGCCGAACAAGGCCGATTGGCTGGACGGCGCATGGTCCGGCCTGCGCTCGGCCGACAACCAGGACGAGCAGCGGCGCGGCAAGACCGCCGTGCCGGTCAAGACGCTGAAGGAGATCGGCAAGAAACTGACCGAGGTGCCGAAGGATTTCGAGGCGCACAAGACGATCATCCGCTTCCTCGACAATCGCCGCCAGGCGATCGAGTCCGGCGAAGGCATCGACTGGTCGACGGCCGAGGCGCTGGCCTTCGGCGCCATCCTGCTCGACGGCAATCCGATCCGGCTGTCCGGACAAGATTCTGAGCGCGGCACCTTCTCGCAGCGCCATTCCGTGCTCTACGACCAGCGCGACGAGACACGCTATATCCCGCTCAACAATCTGTCGGCGGCGCAGGCCGGCTTCGAGGTCATCAACTCGATGCTGTCGGAAGAGGCCGTGCTCGGCTTCGAATATGGCTACTCGCTGGCCGAGCCGAAGGCGCTGACGCTGTGGGAAGCGCAGTTCGGCGACTTCGCCAACGGCGCCCAGGTGGTGTTCGACCAGTTCATCTCGTCGGGCGAGCGCAAATGGCTCAGAATGTCGGGCCTCGTCTGCCTGCTGCCGCATGGCTATGAAGGCCAGGGGCCCGAGCATTCGTCGGCCCGGCTCGAGCGCTTCCTGCAGCTTTGCGCCGAAGACAACATGCAGGTCGCCAACGTCACGACGCCGGCCAATTACTTCCACATCTTGCGCCGGCAATTGAAGCGGGACTTCCGTAAGCCGCTGATCCTAATGACGCCGAAGTCGCTGCTGCGCCACAAGCGGGCGGTGTCGACGCTGCCGGAAATGTCGGGCGAAAGCGCCTTTCACCGGCTGTTGTGGGACGACGCGCAGCTGCTGTCAGGCCAGGCCATCAAGCTCACCAAGGATTCGAAAATCCGCCGTGTCGTGCTCTGTTCCGGCAAGGTCTATTACGACCTCTACGAAGAGCGCGAGAAGCGCGGCATCAACGACATCTATTTGCTGCGCGTCGAGCAGCTCTATCCGTTCCCGGCCAAGGCGCTGATCACCGAACTGTCGCGCTTCCGTAATGCCGAGATGGTGTGGTGCCAGGAGGAGCCCAAGAACATGGGCGCCTGGTCGTTCATCGACCCGTATCTCGAATGGGTGCTGGCGCATATCGACGCCAAGCATCAGCGGGTGCGCTATACCGGCCGGCGGGCCGCCGCCTCGCCGGCGACCGGATTGATGTCGAAGCATCTCGCCCAGCTTGCCGCCTTGCTCGACGACGCGCTTGGTGAATAGAACAGAACCGAAAGAAACGGACAGGCACAATGGCAACCGAAATCCGCGTTCCGACACTTGGTGAGTCAGTCACCGAGGCGACCATCGGCAAGTGGTTCAAGAAGGTCGGCGACGCGATCGCCGCCGATGAGCCGCTCGTCGAGCTCGAAACCGACAAGGTGACGGTGGAAGTGCCGGCCGCCGCCGCGGGCACGCTCGCCGAGATCGCCGTCAAGGAAGGCGAGACGGTCGGCGTCGGCGCACTGCTCGGCACGATTTCGGCAGGCGCCGGCGCGGCAGCCAATGCCGCCGCCGCTCCGGCAACGAAGCAGGAGGCGGTGTCGCAGGCCTCGGCTCCGACTGCGGCCTCGAGCGTCAAGCAGGCTGCGGCCGAGACGGCCAAGATTGCCGGCGACGCCGGCGCGATCGAGACGCGCACCATGCCGCCGGCGCCGTCGGCGGCAAAGCTGCTGGCCGAGCACAATCTCGCGGTCGACCAGGTGTCGGGCTCGGGCAAGCGCGGCCAGGTGCTGAAAGGCGACGTGCTCGACCTTATCGCCAGGGGCGCGCCGTCGCAGCCGGCAGAAATGCCCAAGGCCGCGCCTGTACCGGCACCCGTAGCCGCGCGCGCGCCGTCCCCTGCCGACGATGCGTCGCGCGAGGAGCGTGTGCGCATGACCAAGCTGCGCCAGACCATTGCGCGCCGCCTCAAGGAAGCGCAATCGACCGCCGCCATGCTGACCACCTTCAACGAGGTCGACATGAGCGCGGTGATGGCGCTGAGGAGCAAATACAAGGACGTGTTCGAGAAGAAGCACGGCGTGAAGCTCGGCTTCATGGGCTTTTTCACCAAGGCCGTCACCCATGCGCTGAAGGAGATCCCGTCGGTCAATGCCGAGATCGACGGCACCGACATCATCTTCAAGAACTACGCTCATATCGGCGTTGCCATCGGTACAGAGAAAGGCCTTGTCGTGCCGGTTGTGCGCAATGCTGACCAGATGTCCATCGCCGAAATCGAGAAGGACATCGGCAGGCTGGGGCTTGCGGCGCGCGACGGCAAGCTCTCCGTCGCCGATATGCAAGGCGGCACGTTCACGATTTCCAACGGTGGCGTTTACGGGTCGCTGATGTCGACGCCGATCCTCAATGCGCCGCAGTCCGGCATTCTGGGTATGCACAAGATCCAGGAGCGGCCGGTGGTGGTCGGCGGCCAGATCGTCATCCGGCCGATGATGTATCTGGCGCTGTCCTACGACCACCGCATCGTCGACGGCAAGGAAGCGGTGACCTTCCTGGTGCGGGTCAAGGAAAGCCTGGAGGATCCTGAGCGGCTGGTGCTCGACCTTTAGGGCGCGGCCGACGTGGGCCGGAGCATGGATCTGCGCCGCCGGATGAGTTCGTGTCGTTTCCGGTCCGGTTTGTTTGTCACAATCTGCGCACTCGGCGTGCAGACGGTCTCCGCGGCCCTCGCCGCCTGCCCGCTCGAACTGGCCGTCTATGGCGATCCTGAGAACGCCGCCGAGATCGATTTCAGGCCGACCATGGAGTCGGCTACCGTCACCAATACCTTCAAGATGGTGCTCGACAACGGCGTCGTGCTCGACGGCATCGTCATGTGGACGGAGGGCGTGGCGCGGCCGCACGGCTCGCTGATGTACAAATGCCCGGCCGGCGACGTCACCGGCGACGAGCTCGCCGCCTGCACCGTGTGGGAGGGCGTCATCTACACTGCCGACGACCAGGGCAACATCGCGTTGCTGCCGGGCGAAGCAAAGGATGCGCCGAAGAAGCTGATCTTGCCTGACTTGGGAGCGTCGTTGCAGATGTCGGCTGCCTATGGCGCCAACGGCTTTTCCAGGGTGCCCTGGGACGTCTTTGCCCTGAAGGGATGTCAGGAATGAGCGCGAGCGGAAAGATCCTGCTGGTGACCGGCGGCAGCCGCGGCATTGGCGCCGCTACATGCAGGCTTGCTGCCAAGGCCGGCTATCGCATTGCGGTCAATTACGCGTCGAATGCAAAAGCCGCCGAAACGGTGGTCGCCGACATCGAGGCTGCTGGCGGAGAAGCCTTCACAGTCAAGGCCGATGTCGGCAACGAGACGGACGTATTGGCCATGTTCGAGGCTCTCGACGCCCGTTTCGGTCGGCTCGACGCGCTCGTCAACAATGCCGGCGTGGTCGACCAGAGCGCGCGCGTCGACGAGCTTAGCGCTGCAAGGCTGGAGCGCATGATGCGCATCAATGTGATCGCGCCGATGCTTTGCGCCCGCGAGGCGGTGAAGCGGATGTCGACCAGGCATGGCGGCAAGGGTGGCGCCATCGCCAATGTGTCTTCGATCGCGGCAAGGCTTGGCGGGCCGGGTCAATATGTCGACTACGCCGCCTCGAAGGGCGCGATCGATTCCTTCACCATCGGGCTTGCCCGCGAAGTGGCCGGCGAAGGCATTCGTGTCAACGCGGTCAGCCCGGGCATCATCGACACCGAAATTCATGCCTCCGGCGGTCAGCCGGATCGCGCCGAGAGAATGCGCAAGGTGGTGCCCATGCAGCGCGTCGGAACCGCCGAGGAAGTCGCAGCCGCAATTCTGTGGCTGCTGTCGGACGAGGCGTCCTACACAACAGGCGCCAATCTGGAAATCGGCGGCGGCCGCTAAAGCAAAAGGGACAGTATCATGGCCTATGATGTCGTTATCATCGGATCGGGACCAGGCGGCTATGTCTGCGCCATCAAGGCGGCACAGCTCGGTCTGAAGACGGCGGTGGTCGAAAAGAACCCGACCTTCGGCGGCACCTGCCTCAATATCGGCTGCATCCCGTCAAAGGCGCTGCTGCATGCGACCGAGATGTTTGCCGAGGCCGGCCATTCCTTCGAGGCGCTCGGCGTCGAGATCGGCGCGCCCAAGCTCAACCTTGGGAAGATGATGGCACACAAGGATGCGACGGTGACCGCCAACGTCAATGGCGTCGCCTTCCTGTTCAAGAAAAACAAGATCGACAGTTTTCGTGGCACCGGCAAGGTAGTTGCGGCCGGCAAGGTGTCGGTGACCTCCGATGACGGCAAGGTCGAGGAGATCGAGACCAAGAACATCGTCATCGCCACAGGCTCCGACGTCGCCGGCATTCCCGGCGTCGAGGTCGATTTCGATGAGAAGGTGATCGTCTCGTCGACCGGCGCGCTGTCGCTGGACAAGGTGCCGGGCCATCTGGTGGTGGTCGGCGGTGGTGTCATCGGTCTGGAGCTCGGCTCGGTATGGGCGCGGCTCGGCGCCAAGGTGACCGTGGTCGAGTTCCTCGACACCATCCTGGGCGGCATGGATGGCGAGGTCTCCAAGCAGTTCCAGCGCCTGCTGTCGAAGCAGGGCTTTGAGTTCAGGCTGGGCGCCAAGGTGACCGGCGTCGCCAAGGCCAGGAAGGGGGTGACGGTTACCTTCGAGCCGGTCAAGGGCGGAGCAGCCGAGACGATCGAGGCGGACGCGGTGCTGATTGCGACGGGACGACGGGCCTATTCGGACGCTCTCGGGCTGAAGGAGACCGGCGTCGACGTTGATGAGCGCGGCCGGGTCAAGACCGACGGCCATCTCAGGACCAACGTGCCTGGCATCTATGCCATCGGCGATGTCATCGCCGGGCCGATGCTTGCACACAAGGCCGAGGACGAGGGCGTGGCGGTGGCCGAAACCATCGCCGGCCAGGCCGGGCATGTGAACTATGACGTGATTCCGAGCGTCGTCTACACCACGCCGGAAATCGCCTCGGTCGGCAAGACCGAAGAAGAATTGAAGAAGGCCGGCATCGACTACAAGGCCGGAAAATTCCCCTTCAGCGCCAATGGACGGGCGCGCGCCATGCTGCACACCGACGGCTTTGTGAAAATCCTGGCCGACAAGGCCAGCGACCGTGTGCTCGGCGTCCACATCGTCGGCTTCGGCGCCGGCGAGATGATCCACGAGGCGGCCGTGCTGATGGAATTTGGCGGCTCGTCGGAAGACCTGGCCCGCACCTGTCACGCCCATCCGACAATGTCGGAAGCGGTAAAGGAGGCGGCATTGGCGACGTTCTTCAAGCCGATCCATATCTGAGCAAACGCGGTGAATCGCAAACCTTAGAGATTGGCTGAAACGTCCAAAGCCCTCGACGGCTGCTCCCAAAAACAAAACGGCCCGCTTTTTCAGCGGGCCGTTCATATATCAAATCAGCAGTTTGATCACTGAGCCGGGGCAGGTGCTGGTGCCGGGGCCGGGGCTGGCGCAGGGGCCGGAGCGGGTGCAGGCTCTGCCGGAGCGGGAGCCGGAGCCGGTGTTGCCGGAGCTGGCGCAGGAGCCGGTTCGGCTGGTTTCATCGGCTCGGCGGGCGCTGGGGCCGGAGCTGGTGTGCTGGCTGCGGGCGGTTCGGCAGGCGCAGGTGCCTCGCTACGTCTTCCAAAAACATAATAGGCGACAATTGCCAGGATAACGACGACCAGGGCAATCAGCCAGCCGCTGCCGCCGCCGCTTGGCCGCGCGGAGCCCGGCGAGGTGAATGGGTCGTTCGGATTGGGTGTGTTCGCCATAAAAGTGTCCTCCGTGGATGAAAAACATCAAGTAATAGCCATCAACGTACAATCGTTGAATCGGTTTCACATTAGGCGTTGAAAACGCCGAAAACAGGGCAATTCTGATCCGGAATCGCTTGCAGGCATGCATTTCCACCGCAAAATGGGTTCGGTCGAGCCAAAGCGAACCTTTTTCAGTTTCTTGACACGAAGCGCTGCCGGTCCGCCGTCGCGCCGCGAGTAGGGGTTGACCCAGGCGTGGCGATGATTCGGTGTGCAACTCCGCCGTGTTGTTCAGTTGACGGCAGTCACAGTATAGCCGGTCTTGCGGAAACCCTCGACCAAGCCTTGCGCTCCGGGAAGGTGCATGGCGCCGACCGCCATGAAGACATTGCCGTGGGCGAGGATCGGCGCTGCACGATCAACCATCACCCTGTTGCGGCTGGTGATCATGGTCTGCTCGAATTCGGCGTAACCCGATTGGTCGTCGACCTGTTCGGGGACGACAGCCCGAAACAGCGGTACGTACATGCCAGTGTCGCCACGGCGGTAAAGCACGATCATGGTTTCGTTGACGTCGTTCACCTTGTCGCCAAGCTTCAGCGTATCGACGAGCCCCTTCAGGTGAAAGGCGATCGGCAGCGAAGCCATGGCGCGCAGCTGGTCGGCGATTGTCTCGAGCCCCTCGACTGATTTGCCCGCAGCCTCGGCGTCCTTGGCAAGCTTGACGTCGAGCACCGGCGCGCCGCCAGCCTGGCGGGCGACTTCGCATGCTGGTAGCGCCACCATCGCCGACAGCAACCAAGGTTTCATCTTGGCGACCGTCGCTGGCGGGATGCCACGCGCGTCGAGCGCCTTGTCGACCACCGCCGCGTCCTCCGGCGACAGCAGCGACGAAAGCGTCGTCTTGTCGGTGAACATCATCAGATCCGGCTCTTTCAGCAATGCTGCCATCATCTTCTGCTTATCGAGCACTTCGGTGGTTTCGATGATGACGGTGCCAGCTGCATCGAATGCCTTCTGCGCGGCGGGTGGCAGCGTGGTGACGCGCGGGTCGGTAAGGTGCATGGTGCCGAACAGGAAGGACGGTTTTTCGCCCGATTTTTCCAGCTTCCACAGCAAGCCCTTGCCGTTCGGTGTTGCTGCCGCGTCCGCCTCGATCTTGCGGTAGCTAGCCGGGTCGTTCTTTTGCAGCGCGCTCAGCATATCGGTACCGACGCAGACCGGGGCCTCGGCGCGTGCCTTGCCCACGGCGAGTAGCGTGATGATGAGGAAGGAGAGGAAAAACAGGGCGTTGAGCGCGACGAGCAGCTTCAGCGACACTTGGGTCGCGCGGTCGGCGATGGCGATGAGGCGTTTCATGCTGCGCTTGTAGGCGCAAAAAGCGGCAAAACGGTTAATCAGCGCATCAAAATTGTTGCGAGATCGTCACCGATTCCGAGCGTCCATCACGCACGAGGATGAGCTGCTTCGTAAATCTCGAGCAGCCTCGCGGTGTCGACGCCGGTGTATATCTGGGTTGTCGACAGGCTGGCGTGGCCGAGCAACTCCTGGATGGTGCGCAGGTCGCCGCCGCGCCCAAGCAGATGCGTGGCGAAGGAATGGCGCAGCGCATGCGGCGTCGCGGTGTCGGGCAGGTTGAGCGCCGAGCGCAGCTTGGCCATGTCGCGCTGAACGATCGCCGGGTTGAGCGGGCCGCCGCGGGCACCGCGAAACAGCGAGCCCTTGGGATCGAGATGCCAGGGACAGAGGCGGCGATATTCGGCAATCGCCCGCAGCGCCACCGGCAGCACCGGCACCAGCCGCGTCTTGCCGCCCTTGCCGGTGACGCGCAGCACGGTCTCACCAGGTGAGGACAGATCGGCGCCCGACAGGCCGAGCGCCTCGGAGATCCGCAAGCCGGACCCATAAAGCAGAGTCAGCACGGCGGCGTTGCGCGCGGCGATCCACGGCTCCTCCGCCAGTTGGCCTTCCACCGAGACGACGTGTTTTGCATCGCTTGCGGTCAGCGGCTTGGGCAGCGATTTCGGCTGCCGCGGCGCGCGCAAGGCTGCCGCACCTGCCGCATTGGCGAGGCCGCGCCGTTCCAGGAAACGCAGCAGCGAGCGGATGCCGGCTAGCCCGCGCCCGAGCGTGCGGGCGCCGGCGCCCTCGGCACGGCGGGCAGCGAGAAAGCCGCGCAGATCGGCTGGGCGCAGATCGGCGATGTCTGAAATACCAGGCGAGCCGCCGCAATGGCCGGTCAGGAAATGCAGGAACTGGCGCGTGTCGCGCTCATAGGCCTCGACGGTTTCGGGCGACAGCCGGCGTTCGCGCGCCAGCATCTTCAGCCAGGCCTCGCGCGCCGCCTGAAGATCGGGTTTTGCCGGTATGAGGAATTCCTGCATTGCGCTCTTCCAGTGCCCCGCCATTTTCCGGCATGCGGGTTAGTAAGCGGTGAAGAGCGGCATCATTGAAATGACGATGGGCTGGGGTTAGAGCAAGGCAAAGGATTTTCCGCAGATGAGCAAACCGCAAAACCCCGTCCAGATGGCCGTGATCGGTGCCGCGCACGGCATCAAGGGCGAATTGCGCGTCAAGAGCTTTACCGGCGACCCGCTGGCGCTGGCCGATTACGGTCCGCTCTACGCCAGGGATGGCCGCGCCTTCCAGATCGTCGACATCAGGCCTGCCAACACCGTCGTGGTGGTGCGCTTCAAAGGCGTCAACGATCGCAATGCCGCCGAGGCGCTTGCCGGCACCGAATTGTTCGTCGACCGTTCGGTGTTGCCTGATGAGGGCGAAGAGGACGAATTCTACCACACCGATCTCGTCGGGCTGGAGGTCAAGGACGACACCGGTGCCATTATCGGCAAGGTCGTCGCCGTGCATAATTTTGGCGGCGGCGACATTCTCGACGTGACGCTGGCGGGGCGCAAAGGCGTGCTTATCCCGTTCACGCAGGCCGCTGTTCCGGAAGTGTCGATCGCCGGCGGCTTTGTCCGCATCGATCCGGCTGCGGCAGGGTTGGTCGAGGACGAGGACGAGGACGGAGAGTCTGCCGAGCGCGACAGCTTCGACCCCAAGGGCCGGCCGCGCGGGCCGAGGGACGCCGGAGGCAACCGGTGAGTTTTTCGGCTTCGGTGCTGACGCTCTATCCCGAGATGTTTCCCGGCGCGCTTGGCCTGTCGCTGGCTGGCCGCGCGCTCGAGACCGGCATTTGGTCGCTCCAAACGATCCAGGTCCGCGACTTTGCCCGCGATCGTCACCGGACCGTGGACGACACGCCGGCCGGCGGCGGCGCCGGCATGGTGATGCGGGCAGACGTGCTGGCCAGCGCTATCGACCATGCCTCGCCGGCAGGCGATCCACGTCCGCGCCTGCTGATGAGCCCTCGCGGCAAGCCGCTGACACAGCGCCGTGTGCGTGAGCTCGCCGCCGGGCCGGGTGCGGTGATCGTCTGCGGCCGCTTCGAAGGCGTCGACCAGCGGGTCATCGAATCGCGAGGCCTCGAGGAAGTCTCGATCGGCGATTTCATCCTGTCCGGCGGCGAGCCGGCGGCACTCGTGCTGCTCGACGCCGTGGTGCGCCTGCTGCCCGGCGTGATGGGCAATGCGGTATCAGGCGAGGAAGAGAGCTTTGAAAACGGCCTGCTCGAACATCCGCATTATACGCGGCCGCAGGAATTCGAGGGCCGGCCGATTCCCGAAGTGTTGATTTCGGGCAATCACAGCAAGATCGCGGCGTGGCGGCGGGCCGAAGCGGAGAGGCTGACGAAGGAGCGACGGCCGGATCTTTTAGCCGCTCAGCCCTTATCGAAATAGTAGAAGGCCAGGAACAGGCCGACGGCAATGACGAAGCCGCGCACCGCGTTCTGCGGCACGCGCCTGGCGATCCAGACGCCGGCATAGCCGCCGAGCGCGCCACCCGGGATCATGATGATCGCCTGCAGCCAGGCGATGACGCCGCCAGAGACGAAGACCAGGATGGCAACCGCAGCGATGACCACGGCCAGCATGTTCTTCAATGCGTTCAGCCGATGATAATCGCCGGACTGGGTGAGACCGAGCGTCGCCAGCATCATGACGCCCATGCCGGCGCCGAAGAAGCCGCCATAGACGGCGGTGGCGAACTGCGCCAGCGACCCGACCAGCGAACCCACGGCGGCTTCATGCTCCGGCTTGGGGGCCGGCTTCAGCCATGGCCCGGCAGCGAACAACGCTGTTGCCGCCAGCAGCAGCCACGGCACCAAGGCGCGGAACGACGGGTTGTCGAGGCCTAGAAGGATGAGCGCGCCAGACAGCGCACCGAGAGCCGAAATGAGGCTGAGCAGCAGTGCGCCGCGCCAGAAATGCTTGATGTCGTGCCAATAGGCCAGCGTCGAGGTGATATAGCCAGGAAATTGCGTCACCGACGATGTCGCGTTGGCGACGATCGGCGGCAGGCCGGCCAGGGTCATGGCGCCAAAGGTTATGAACGTGCCGCCGCCGGCAACGGCGTTGACCGCGCCTGATAGAAAGCCGGCGAGAAAGAGCAGGACCGCGTCCAAGATTGGCATGGGGGGTGTCGTCGCTGGAGGAAAACGCCTATCATCCGGCTTAGAAAGCTTGACGCGCGGGCGCAACCCCCTGGACCACAAGCGATCACGGGACTGCCACAGCGGCGCCAGCCAAAAAGAAGCAGTGCCAAAAAAGAAACGGCGAAGGCGTGACAAAGCGCCGAAATAGCTGTATGTGCGCGCCGAACCGGAAGAAAATTCTCCCGGACCCGTCAACAGTGACGGTGTAGTCGCCCCTGCCCGATGTTCTCGAACAGAAGTTCTCGAACGAAGGGCATAGCCGAGCGGTCGATGCGACTGCAAGGCGAGTGTCGGACGCTCTGACTGTCGGAAGAACAAGAAGTGGATTATTGAGATGGACATCCTCCGTCAGCTCGAGGCCGAGCAGGCCGCCAAGATCGAAGCCAAGCGCAAGCTTCCCGAATTCCAGCCCGGCGATACCGTGCGCGTTCAGGTCCGCGTGACCGAAGGCACCCGCACCCGCGTCCAGGCCTATGAGGGCGTCGTCATCGCCCGCGCCGGTGCCGGCTTCCAGGAAAATTTCACCGTCCGCAAGATCTCCTACGGCGAAGGCGTGGAGCGTGTGTTCCCGGTCTATTCGCCGATGGTCGAGGGCGTCGAGATCGTGCGTCGTGGCAAGGTGCGTCGCGCCAAGCTGTACTATCTGCGTGACCGTCGCGGCAAGTCGGCCCGTATTTCGGAAAACACCGGCGTGCGCGCCCGCAAGCTCAACGATGAAGAGCGTGATGCGCTGAACGCCGAGAAGGCGCGCATCGAGGCCGAGAAAGTGGCCGCCGCCCAGGCGCTGGCCGCCGAGAAGGCCGCGCAGGACGCCGCCGAAAAGAAGGCCGCCGACGAGGCCGCCAAGGCCGCGGAAGCAGCTGCCGCCGAATAAGGCGTCTTCAAAACCCATGGTTTCGGAAAGGCGGCTTCGGCCGCCTTTTTGTTTCGCGAGGTGGATTCGATTTTGCCGGTCCTCAATCGATACGGATCGTTCGGTAATGCCGCCATTGAAAGCATCGGAAACTCATTTTCGTGCAGAGCGGCGCATCGGAGCGGCTTGCAAGGCGCCTGCGGAAAGCTAAAGTCGGCGCCGGATTTCCTGCATGCCTCGGTCGATCGAGGCGGTTCAGTTCTTGGGGAGCGTGTCATGACCAAATCGAAACTGCTGCTGGCCGGCCTGCTGGCTTGCCTTCTCGTGCCCATCGCGGCCCTGGCGCAGGCGCTGCCCGATCTTGGCGGCAGGAAAGTGGTGGTGGTGACCGAAAACGCCTATCCGCCGCTGCAGTTTATCGATGCCAAGACCGGTAAGCAGATCGGTTGGGAATATGACGCGATGAACGAGATCGCCAAACGGCTGAACTTCAAGGTCGAGTACCAGAACACCTCGTGGGACGCGATGATCCAGGCGGTTTCCGACAACCAATACAACATCGGCATGACCGGCATCACCATCAAGGACGACCGCAAGCAGAAGGTCGATTTCTCCGATCCCTATATGCGCTCGGAACAGTTCATGCTGGTGCGCGGCGACGAGAAACGCTTCACCGATGCCAAGACGTTCGCTGCCTTCAAGGACGGGCTGATCGGTGCGCAGGCCGGCACCACGCCGTTCTACACCGCCGTCTACAGCGTGCTCGACGGCAATGAGCAGAACCCGCGCATAAAGCTGTTCGAGACATTCGGCGCGACGGTGCAGGCGCTGAAGGCGGGCGACGTCGATGTCGTGCTCACCGACGGCACTGCCGGCAAGGGCTATGTCGATGCGTCCAATGGCGGGCTGAAGCTGATCGGCGGGCCGCTCGGCACCGAGGATTTCGGCTTCATCTTCCCCAAGGGCTCCGACCTGGTGAAGCCGGTCAACGCGGCGATCGCCGCGCTCAAGGCCGACGGCACGCTCGACGCGCTCAACAAGAAGTGGTTCCTCGACTACAAGATGGGGCAGTAGGACTTTTGTCGCGGGTGCCGGGTGATGCGCGGGAGTGCGTGCTGACTCTGGGCGACTCTATAACCGGTATTGCTTGATGCCGTCGCCGCCTCTCGCCTCGGCCAAATCCGACTTCCCGTGGTGGCTTGCCGTGGCTGTGGCGATCGCCTTGGCCGCCGCCGTCTTCATCGTTGCCAGCGACCTCTATGCCCAGGTCTTCGTAACCGTCGCCAAGGGCATCGGCGTCACCATCTTCGTCACCGTGGTCGCCTTCGCGCTGGCTTGCGCGATCGGGCTCGGCGTCGCGCTGATGGGCCTGTCAGGCTCACGCTGGCTCAGCCAGATCGCCCGCTTCTACGTCGAGATCATCCGCGGCGTACCGATGCTGGTGCTGTTGTTCTGGATCGCCTTTGCCGGCGCGCCGGCCTTCGTCGCGGCGTGGAACGCGCTGACGGCGCCGTTGCAAAGCGCCGGCCTTTTCGGTGAGCTGCTGGTACGCGACGTCTCGCTTTTATGGCGCGCCGTCATGGCGCTGACCATCGGCTATTCCGCCTTCATCTCGGAGGTGTTCCGCGCCGGCATCCAGGCGGTCGAGAAAGGCCAGATCGAGGCGGCGAAGGCGCTCGGGCTGACGCGCACGCAGCGCTTCCGGCTGGTCGTCTTTCCGCAGGCGATCCGCACCATCCTGCCGCCGCTCGGCAATGATTTCGTCGCCATGGTCAAGGATTCCTCGCTGGTCTCGGTGCTCGGCGTCGCCGACATCACCCAGATGGGCAAGATCTACGCCGCCGGCTCGTTCCGCTTCTTCGAAACCTATTCGATCGTCGCCTATATCTATCTCATCCTGACCGTCGGCCTGTCGCTGGCCATGCGGGCGCTGGAGAAGCGGCTGCGCCACCAGCATGGGGAATAGAAGGCGGGCAAAAACGGCGCTACCATCGAGCCGACGCGACCGGAGAGGACCCATGATCATCGACGAGGCCAATGCGGCGCTTGAAGCGGTCTACACGGCCGACACGCCTGAGGCGCTCGCCAAGGCCTATGCGCAATGGGCCGCGACCTATGATGGCGAAACCGCGGCGCTCGGCTATCTCCTGCCGTTCCTGATCACCGCCTGGGTGGCGCGCTACGTGCCGCCGGGCGAAGGACCGCTGCTCGACGCCGGCTGCGGCACCGGCCTGTCGGGGCCGTCGCTCAAGGCGCTCGGCTACCACGACGTTGCCGGCCTCGACCTGTCGCATGACATGCTGAAAATCGCCGGCGGCCGGCAGGCCTACAGCGAGCTGAAACAGGCGATGCTCGGCGGGCCATTGCCCTGGCCGGACGGCTATTTCCGTGCCTTTTTCTCGACCGGCGTGTTCACCATCAGCCACGCGCCGGCGTCGGGCCTGCGTGAGCTGGTGCGCATCACCCGGAAGGGCGGCCACGCCATCTTTACGGTCCGTGACCAGGTGTTTGAAAGCAGCGGGTTCAAGGCCGTGTTTGGCGAACTGGAGCAGGCGAAAAAATGGCGGCCGGTCGAGGAGAGCCCATGGTTCCGCTGCTACGCGATCGCCGAGCCCGACGCGCTGGTGAAAACCTTCGTGTTCGAGGTGCTGTGAAGCGCCTGCGAAGGCAGACGCGATTGCTGAAAAGCCAAAACATTGATATGAGCAGCGCCATGGAAGAGCTTTTTGGCGATCCGGCCTATAAAGGTTTCGTGCTGCAGGACAGGAAACGCCTGCCGTCGCGATTTTCCGCGCGCGTCTGCGGGGCGCTGACCAGCCGACTTCGCTAGGGCGGACTCGCCAGGCTGTTTCGCCGGCCGACCGGCGTCCCTTTTCCCTTTTTAAATCGACGGATTTACGCACATGAGCGCACCGCGCACCCTCTACGACAAGATTTTCGACGACCATGTCGTCGACCGCCAGGACGACGGCACCTGCCTGCTCTATATCGACCGCCACCTCGTCCACGAAGTCACCAGCCCGCAGGCTTTCGAAGGCCTGCGCATGACCGGCCGCAAGGTTCGGCATCCGGAAAAGACGCTGGCTGTCGTCGACCACAACGTGTCGACTTCGCCGGAGCGAAAGTTCGGCATCAAGAACGAGGAAAGCCGCATCCAGGTCGAAGCGCTGGCCAAAAACGCCAAGGATTTCGGTATCGAATATTATTCCGAGAAGGATATCCGCCAGGGCATCGTCCACATCATCGGTCCCGAGCAGGGCTTCACGCTGCCCGGCATGACCATCGTCTGCGGCGACAGCCATACCTCGACGCATGGCGCGTTCGGGGCGCTGGCGCACGGCATCGGCACCTCGGAAGTCGAGCATGTGCTGGCGACGCAGACGCTGATCCAGCGCAAGGCCAAGAACATGCTGGTGCGCGTCGACGGCGCACTGCCGGAAGGCGTCACCGCCAAGGACATCATCCTCGCCATCATCGGCGAGATCGGCACAGCCGGCGGCACCGGCTATGTCATCGAATATGCCGGCGAGGCAATCCGTGCGCTGTCGATGGAAGGCCGCATGACGATCTGCAACATGTCGATCGAAGCCGGCGCGCGCGCCGGCCTGATCGCGCCGGACGAGACCACCTTCGCCTATGTCAAGGACAAGCCGCGCGCCCCCAAGGGCGAAGCCTGGGATGCCGCGCTCGCCTATTGGAAGACGCTGCAGTCCGACGAAGGCGCGCATTTCGACAAGGTCGTCGTGCTCGACGCGGCAAAGCTGCCGCCGATCGTCTCCTGGGGCTCCTCGCCCGAGGACGTGGTCTCGGTGCAAGGCATCGTGCCGAACCCGGACGACATCACCGACGAGAACAAGCGCACGTCCAAGCAGCGTGCACTCGACTATATGGGCCTGACACCGGGCACCAAGATCACCGATATCGAACTTGACCGCGTCTTCATCGGCTCCTGTACCAATGGCCGCATCGAGGATCTGCGCGCCGCCGCCAAGGTGATCGAAGGCAAGAAGGTCAATCCACGGGTCAGCGCGATGATCGTGCCGGGCTCCGGCCTGGTCAAGGAACAGGCCGAGGCCGAAGGCCTCGACAAGATCTTTGTCGCGGCCGGCTTCGACTGGCGCGAGCCGGGCTGCTCAATGTGCCTTGCCATGAACGACGACCGGCTGAAGCCGCATGAGCGCTGCGCCTCGACCTCGAACCGCAATTTTGAAGGGCGCCAAGGCTTCAAGGGCCGCACCCATCTGGTGTCGCCGGCAATGGCGGCGGCGGCGGCAATTGCCGGCCATTTCGTCGACATCCGCGAGTGGAAATAGCGCAGGGCGCGCCCAGTCGGAGAGTGCCCGAGCCGCAATGCGGTTCGGGCATTCTTCAGCCGGGCCGCCTGACGAATTCGTGAAATCCCTCACGTCGGCCGGGTTGGTCCTTTGCAACGATCAGCGCCAGTTGGCGCTCGTCGAAGAGTTTGAACCATTCATCCCATTCGACCAGTTCATAGCCGCCGGCATTGACCGGACGTTCGGGCTCATCCTGGTCCTGATAGGCATGCTGGCCGAAGACCAGCCTCAGCATGGGCTGCGTTCCGGCTTCGGGCGACACGTCGACGATCGCCGGAAAGCCGGCGCGCGCCGCCGCCCATGAGCGAATTGCATCGTGATCGGTCAGCATGATCGTGTCGGCCATCGGAGCGTCTCCTGGTTGCCGTCGTGAAACGCCGCTCGCCGTTCGCGGTTCCGCCCAGCGGCTGCGTCGACGCACCTGTCGTATATTCGCTTTCGCTTAACCGCTTGTTTGGGCTTCCGCTCTAACGTCTCCTGAGGGAAGCGAGGGGAAATTACAGCGCTTGGACACCGGCCTGCTCATAGCGCTGCTCAATCCAGGCATCGCCCTCACACTCGGCACTGCATTTCTCGTGCTGTGGTTCTATCAGCGTCACCGTCCCTATCTGGCCGTACTGGCGGCGGGCTACTCGGCCTCGGCCGCAGGCTTCCTGCTCCAGTATTTCACGCTGCCTGTCGGTATGGCGCCCACCAAGCTCATCTCGATCCTGTGCTTCACCTTTGCCACTTGCTGTCTCGCCGGCGCGGTCATTGCGCGCTATGGGCGGCGCGTGCCTTACACGGCGGTCGGCATTCTGGCCTGCGGCGGACTGGCCGCGTTCTCGTGGTTTCTTTTTGCCCGGCCGGATCTCACCTGGCGCATCCTTGCCATCAATTTCAGCTTCGGGGGCATCAGCCTGGTTGTTGCCGCCGAGTTGCGCGCGGTGCGCAACAACGGCCCGACAGAAATGGTCCTGTTCGTGCTGTCGCTGCTTTCCGGCATGAACTTCCTGGCGCGGACCCTTGCCGTCGTCATCGCGCATGGGCCGTTCACCAGCTATGAAGGGCTTTACACCTCGTCCTATTGGACGACGGCGCTGCTGTCGCATGCATTGCTGTCGCTGCTTATTGCACTTTGCCTGTTCGGCGCCGCCGCGCTCGATGTGATGAAGGCCCTGAAGACCGAAACCCTGACAGACCCGCTGTCGGGCCTGCTCAATCGCCGCGGCTTCGAGGAGCGCGCCACGCTGGTGCTGCAGCACTGTGCCACGGCCCGATCGGCGGTTACGCTGGTGCTGGCCGATCTCGATCATTTCAAGGCACTCAACGATCAGCATGGCCACGCGGCCGGCGATCGCGTCATCGTCGATTTCGCCGCCAAGCTTCTGTCGGCTGTAGGTACGCGCGGCGTTGCCGGCCGCATCGGCGGCGAAGAGTTCGCCGTGCTGTTGCCGCTCAGCGACCTTGGCGCGGCAAGACTGTATGCCGAAACCGTTCGCACGCTCTATTCGGCGGGCCGAATCGACGGGCTTCCGCCCGAGACAAGAGTGACCGCGAGCTTCGGCGTGGCCGCCCGCACCAGCGACGAAGGGCTGGACCCGCTGATGCGCCGCGCCGACGAAGCGCTCTACAAAGCCAAGAGGAATGGCCGCGACAGCGTGTGCCTGTCCTATCAGCGGCCTGAAACGGTCGTCCTTCCCAATCGGACCAGTGCTGGCTGAGCATCAGCGGCTTCGAATTAACGTCTTTTTCGCGCGTTGGTGATCTGCTGTTCCGGGGGGAGTGCGAAAACGCCATGGGCAGCGCTAATTTCATCCTGCTGATCAACCTGTTCGTTGCCGGGCTGTTGGCGGCGGCCTTCATGACGATCGCGGTCTATGACGCCGGCCGGGTGTCGGCGCGCTGGCTGGCGTTCGGCTATGTGCTCGGCATGGCTTATTTCGCGATCGAGTTCAGCATTCCTGCCTTCGACAATGCGCGCCCCGTAGTTGTCGCCGCCTTTGCCGCTTTCCTTGCTGCTACCATCGCCATCAATGGCGGGCTTGCCCATAAATACCGCGTTTCGCCGCCTTGGGCGCCGATGCTGTTCTTCCTGGTCTTCGCCACCCTCGCGGTCTACTTCGTCCAGGACCTGCCACGCCAATCCTTTGTGCGAATGGCGGCCTACCAGCTTCCCTATGCGGCCATGCAATTCACCGGGCTGGCGATCGTCCTGTCGTCCAGGCAAAGACACGAGCGGCTCGACTATATGCTGATGGCTGTCCTGGCGGCCAGCACCTTGCAATTCGCCAGCAAACCCTTCATCGCCCATGCGCTTGGGGGCTGGGGTGCCAACCCGCAATCTTATGCGCAGACCAGCTATGCGTTGGTGTCGCAGTCTATCGGCACCGTGTTCGGCCTGGCGCTGGCGCTGGTGACATTGGCTATCCTGGTCCGCGACGTGCTCGCCGAGGCGACGTCGAAATCGGAAACCGACACGCTTTCGCGGCTGCTCAACCGTGGCGGCTTCGAGCGCCATGCCGAGATCGCACTGCGCGACGCCATGCGGCGCGCCGTTCCAGCGGCGCTGGTCATTGCCGATCTCGACCATTTCAAGCGCATCAACGATACTTACGGTCACGCGTCGGGCGATCGGGTCATCGAGGCCTTTGCCGGTTTTCTCCGCGATGCCGCGGCCGACCATCATGTCGCCGGGCGCATCGGCGGCGAGGAATTCGCTATTTTCCTGCCGGGGACCAATCTAGCCGCCGCCCGGCTCTTTGCCGAGGGCACGCGCAGCTCCTTCGGTTCCACGCCGATCGACTGCCTGCCCGCGAATCACCGCTGCAGCGCCAGCTTCGGCGTTGCAGAGCTTGGTCCGGGCGAAAGCTTTTCCGACCTGCTGCGGCGCGCCGACAAAGCGCTCTATCAGGCGAAGGGCAGCGGCCGCGATTGCGTGCGTGTCTCGGTGGGGCCGGCTGTTGCCCTGCCGGCGCCGTCAACCAAGGGCGGCGTGGCCGTCAGCGGCAGGGGCTGAGCTCCGGCATCTCGCCGTCGGAGAGGCCGTACATATAGCTGCGGCCCTTGACGAAAACCGGCGGCCTGTAGCAGTCGCCGCCGCGGACATTGTCCGATTCGTTTTCGTAGATCACGTCGGGCTGGCCGGCGCCGGTGTAGTCGGACAATTCCTTGGCCAGCTTGCCTTCGCCGACGAGGATACGCTTGTAGCCGGCGGCGCTTTCGATGACCAGATTGCCGAAGGAATCGGCATAGACGCGGTCATGATGGCGCGTCCCGGCGAATGCCGGTGCGACGACGCCGACGGCGAGCGCCGCCAATAGGAACCAGGGAAGGCGCGATCCTGCTGAATTCGAATGCATGGCGTGCTGCTCCATTGCTGAGAGGCAAGCCTCCTCGAATCAGAAATTAACCTTTTATTAACCTTTGTTAAGAGAGCAACCGCAGTCGGGGCGAGGTCCTGGAAAACATGGTTAATACTCGGTCGCCCGCCGGCCATCATTCGGCCATGCCTTGTTCCCACCATCGCCGGCATCGGGCGCGACTCAAAAAGCATGAAATCCGGGGCTTCCGGAGCATCGCTGCGGGCTCGATGCGCGGGGGAAAGCAGCATGAGATTACACCGCAGGTTTCGGGTGGCGCTGGCCATTCCGCCGCTACTGGCGGCCGCCGCCTGCGCGCCACAGACCAGCGCGCCCAAGCTCGGCAATACGGCCGCCGCTTCCGTGTCGCTTGCTCCCGCCGCCAGCGAACCGACGGCACCGCAGCCGCGCATTGCTACTTACAACTGCGCCGACGGTAGCGTGATGGCCATCGAGAACCTGGGCACGTCGGTGCGCGTGCTCGGCCAGGACGGCACCAGTGCCGAGCTGCCGGCTTCACCGGCCAATCAGACCAGCCGTTACGGCGAGGCGCATGACGCAATCGTGATCGACGGGCGTGACGCGCTGGTGATGAAGGGCGGTGCCTCACCGCTGGCCTGCAAGCGCTGATCCGCCCCTTTGTGGCAGCCATATTTTGCAGTGCAGCGACATTGTGCCGGCTCAAGGCGATAGTCCTAATCGATTGAAGCTGAAAACGCCACTTTCATCAGACTAAATTACGTTTTCGAAACGGTTTTCCGGCTTTGACGCGGTGCAAAAAGAGCATTAGAAACCGGCTGTCCGAAGTCGCAACCGGAAGCGGCAATGCCGCATTCCCACCTGAGGCTCCAGAGACGCCGAACTGGGGGAGCCATGAGCAAATCACCAGCCACCCGCGAATTTGCCAGACGTGAACGGCCGCTTTCGCCGCACCTGACCGTCTATCGGCCGCCGATCACCATGACGATGTCGATCGTCCACCGCATCACCGGCGGGGCGCTCTATTTCGGCACGCTGCTGGTCGCGCTGTGGCTGATGGCGGCGGCGAGTTCGGAGGCGACCTTCAATGCCGTCAACTGGGCCTTCGGCTCGTGGCTGGGACGGCTGGTGCTGTTCGGCTACAGCTGGGCGCTGATGCACCACATGCTGGGCGGTGTGCGCCATCTGATCTGGGACACTGGGGCAGGGCTGGAAAAGCATACGGCGTCGAGGATCGCCTGGGCGACGCTGGCCGGCTCGGTCACGCTGACGCTGCTGATCTGGATCGCCGGCTACATGGCGCGGGGGAGCCTGACATGAGCGGCAAAAACACCGACATGCGTACGCCGCTGGCCAAGGTCCGCGGCCTCGGTTCCGCCCGCGAGGGCACCGGCCATTTCTGGCGCCAGCGGCTGACGGCGATCTCCAACATCCCGCTGGTCCTGTTCTTCGTGGGTTTCCTGATCGCACTCAACGGTGCCAGCTATATCGAGGTGCGCGCCGCACTTGCCAATCCATTCGTGGCACTGGTGCTGGCGCTGGTCCTGCTGTCGGTGCTCTACCACATGCGGCTCGGCATGCAGGCAATCATCGAAGACTATGTGCATGGCGAAGGCGCCAGGCTGGCGCTGCTCGCCCTCAACACATTCTTTCCCGTAGTCGTCGGCGTCGCTTCGGTCTTCGCCCTGCTTAAACTGGCATTTGGAGGCTGAGTTTTGGCCAAGGACGCGAAGAACGCCAACACGGCTTCCGCCTATAGCTATGTCGACCACAAATTCGACGTCGTGGTCGTCGGCGCCGGCGGCGCCGGCCTGCGGGCCACGCTCGGCATGGCCGAGCAGGGCCTGCGCACCGCCTGCATCACCAAGGTGTTCCCGACGCGCTCGCATACGGTTGCGGCGCAGGGCGGCATTGCCGCCTCGCTCGCCAATATGGGTCCCGACAACTGGCAGTGGCATCTCTTCGACACCGTCAAAGGCTCGGATTGGCTGGGCGACACCGACGCGCAGGAATACATGGTGCGCGAAGCGCCGGCTGCGGTCTACGAGCTCGAGCATTACGGCGTCCCCTTCAGCCGCACCGAGGACGGGAAAATCTACCAGCGGCCGTTCGGCGGCATGATGATGAATTTCGGCGAGGGGCCGCCGGTGCAGCGCACCTGCGCGGCCGCCGACCGCACCGGCCACGCCATGCTGCACACGCTCTACGGCCAGTCGCTGAAGCACAATGCGCAGTTCTTCATCGAGTATTTCGCGCTCGACCTGATCATGGAGCCGGACGGCACCTGCACCGGCGTCGTCGCCTGGAACCTCGACGACGGCACCATCCACCGCTTTTCGGCGAAAATGGTGGTGCTGGCGACCGGCGGCTATGGTCGCGCCTATTTCTCGGCCACCTCCGCGCATACCTGCACCGGCGATGGCGGCGGCATGGCCGCACGCGCAGGGCTGCCGCTGCAGGACATGGAGTTCGTGCAGTTCCACCCGACCGGCATCTACGGCGCCGGCTGCCTGATCACCGAGGGCGCGCGCGGCGAGGGCGGCTATCTCGTCAATTCCGAGGGCGAGCGCTTCATGGAACGCTACGCGCCGTCAGCCAAGGATCTGGCTTCGCGCGACGTGGTCTCGCGCTGTATGACGCTGGAGATCAGGGAGGGCCGCGGCGTCGGCCCGAAGAAGGATCATATCTTCCTGCATCTCGACCATCTCGACCCGGCCGTTCTGCACGAGAGGCTCCCGGGTATTTCGGAATCGGCAAAGATCTTTGCCGGCGTCGACCTGACCAAGGAGCCGATCCCGGTGCTGCCGACGGTCCATTACAATATGGGTGGCGTGCCGACCAATTACTGGGGTGAGGTGCTGAACCCGACGGCGTCGAATCCGGACCAGGTGTCGCCCGGGCTGATGGCGGTCGGCGAAGCCGGCTGCGCCTCGGTGCACGGCGCCAACCGGCTGGGCTCGAACTCGCTGATCGATCTGGTGGTGTTCGGCCGTGCGGCGGCGATCCGGGCCGGCCAGGTGATCGACCGGACATCGGCGATCCCTCCGCCCAACGAGGCCGCCGTCGAAAAGATCATGGACCGCTTCGACCGGCTGCGTCACGCCAACGGCTCGACGCCGACAGCGGTTTTGCGCGAAAAGATGCAGAAGGCGATGCAGGAGGACGCGGCGGTGTTCCGCACCCAGGAATCGCTGGAAAGCGGCTGCAGGCGCATTTCGCAGCTCTGGGGCGAGCTCAAGGACGTCAAGGTGTTTGACCGCTCGATGATCTGGAACTCCGACCTGGTCGAGACGCTGGAGCTGGAAAATCTGATGGCCAACGCCATCACCACCGTCTACGGCGCCGAGGCGCGCAAGGAAAGCCGCGGCGCGCACGCGCGGGAGGACTTTTCGGCCCGCGACGACGCCAACTGGCGCAAGCACACGCTGGCCCGGCTCAACGAGGCCGGCGAGGTGGCGCTCAGCTACCGGCCGGTGCACACCGAGACGCTGCTCAAGGAGGCAGACGGCGGCATCAATCCGGCCAAGATTGCGCCGAAGGCGAGAGTGTATTGACGATGGCGCTGGCGGTTGCGGGATATTCCGGCATGCCCCTTCCAGCCAAGCTCGGCCTGAAGGACGGGATGATTGCCGCCTTCGTCGCCTTGCCGGCCGAGCTGGACGACCTTGCCGAAGCCGTGGACTTTGCCGAGCTCGACCGGCTGGCTGACTGGTCGGCGATTTCGGGCGTTCATGACAAATACGATGCCGTGCATGCTTTCACCCGGCAGCGTGTCGAGATCGAGGACCGTCTTGGCGACATCGAAGCAGCGATCAAGCGGGACGGCATGGTCTGGGTCTCTTGGCCAAAAAAGGCATCGAAAGTGCCGACCGACGTCACCGAGGACGTTATCCGCACAGAGGCGCTGAAGCTCGACCTCGTCGACGTCAAGGTCGCCGCCGTGAACGAGATCTGGTCCGGGCTGAAGCTCGTCATCCGAAAGGACCTGAGGTAATGGTCGAACTGACGCTTCCGAAAAACTCGAAGATCATGGCCGGAAAAACCTGGCCGAAGCCGGAGGGTGCCACCAATCTGCGCGAATACCGCATCTACCGCTGGTCGCCGGACGATGACGAGAACCCGCGCATGGATACGTATTTCGTCGACATGGACGATTGCGGGCCGATGGTGCTCGACGCGCTGCTCTGGATCAAGAACAAGATCGACCCGACGCTGACGCTGCGCCGCTCCTGCCGCGAAGGCATTTGCGGCTCTTGCGCCATGAACATCGACGGGTCGAACACGCTGGCCTGCACCAAGGGCTGCGACGACATTTCCGGCGCGGTCAAGGTCTATCCGCTGCCGCACATGCAAGTGGTCAAGGACCTCGTGCCCGACCTCACCAATTTCTACGCCCAACACGCCTCGATCGAGCCGTGGCTGAAGACGGTGTCGCCCGAGCCGGCCAAGGAATGGCTGCAAAGCCACGAGGACCGCGAAAAGCTCGACGGGCTGTACGAGTGCATATTGTGCGCCTGCTGCTCGACCTCCTGCCCGAGCTACTGGTGGAACGGCGATCGCTATCTCGGCCCGGCGACGCTGCTGCAGGCCTATCGCTGGCTGATCGATTCCAGGGACGAGGCGACGGGCGAGCGGCTCGACAATCTCGAAGACCCGTTCCGGCTCTATCGCTGCCACACCATCATGAACTGCGCCCAGACCTGCCCCAAGGGGCTCAACCCGGCCAAGGCGATCGCCGAGATCAAGAAGATGATGGTGGAGCGACGGGTATAAGGGGGCTGGCGGCTTTGCCGATCGTGTTGTCCGTAGCGATCCTTCGCGCCCCCTCTGTCCTGCCGGACATCTCCCCCGCAAGGGGGGAGATTGGCCGTCATCTTGGCTTTCGCTAATCTCCACCATTGCAAGAATGGACGCACAGCGTTGAAGCTGCCGATCTCCCCCCTTGCGGGGGAGATGTCCGGCAGGACAGAGGGGGGTGCTGTCCCTCCGGCCTCAGAAGGATAGCCGATCCAATGACCGACTCCGACCTTCCCATCCTCTCTCCCATCGAAGCGCGCGTCCTCGGCTGCCTGATCGAGAAGAAGGAACTGACGCCGGACGTCTATCCGCTGACGCTCAATGCAGCACATGCGGCGGCCAACCAGAAAACGGCGCGCGAGCCGGTAATGTCGGTCGAGCTTGCCGAGGTCAGACGGGCGCTTGGCCAGCTCGAGCAGAAGGGCCTCGTCAGGCAGGTGTTCGCGTCGCGCGTCGAGCGCTATGAGCATGTCGTGGCACAGCGCTTTTCCCTGACCTCGGCGCAGATCGCGCTGCTCGGCCTGTTGTTGCTGCGCGGCCCGCAGACGGCCTATGAATTGCTGGCGCGAAGCGAGCGCCTGGCGCGGTTGCCGTCGATCGACGAGCTTCGCGGCAATCTCGATCTGCTGATCGGCCGAAGGCCGCCGCTGGTGCAGCAGAACGATCGCGGCCCCGGCCAGCGCGAGGATCGCTATGTCCATCTGCTCAGCGGGCCGGTGCAGCTGTCGACTGCAGCAGCGCCCCTGCAATCGTCCTCGCCGGCCTCGGATCTGGAGACGCGCGTGCAGGCCCTCGAGGAGGAGGTCGCGGCATTGCGCGCCCGCCTCGATGCGCTGACCGGCGATGGGCGATAAGGATTTTCGAGACGTTGGCGGACAGCCCCTCAAGGTGAGGGGCAGCGCCGGCCTTAACAATTGGCGTCCCAAGTCAATTGGGTCCATCTGTCTGAACCGATTGCCCCGAACCTCGCCCGTCAGCCGAGTCTGGCGTCGAGCGATACCTTGATGGCGCCGAGCGCCTTCGAAACCGGGCATCCGCCCTTGGCTTTTTCGGCTAGTTCCTGGAATTTGGCGGCATCGATGCCCGGTACCTTGCCGACCAGCGTGATCGCGCTGCCGGTGATGCCGGTGCCGGGGACCAGTGTCACCACGGCCTTGGCGTCGAGCTCGGTAGCCGGAGTGCCGTTCTCGGCAAGAAGATGCGAAAGTTGCATGGCAAAGCAGCCGGCATGGGCGGCGGCGATCAGCTCTTCCGGGTTGGTGCCGGATTTGCCGCTCTCGTTCTCGAAACGCATCTTGGCAGAATAGGGCGTGCCTTTCAGCGTCCCGCTCTGGGTATCGAGCGTGCCTTTGCCTTCCTTGAAACTGCCTTTCCAAACGGCGTTGGCGGTGCGGTCCATCAATTCCTCCTTGATTGTCGTGATTGAGCCCGTAGTCGGCGTCCGGTCGACTATAGCGCGCGCCGGAGCGAAGGCCACCCACGCTTTCGTATCGGCGGCAGCGTGACACACCATGTTCGAGCGAAAAAAATTCGAAAAAATACGCATGCAAAAATGTCGACTTCCATCTGTCCCGGCCGTCCTGCGGGCGGCCATGGAATTGGTGGCCGGATGGAGGACCATATGAACAATCTGTTTTCTGCTCACTGGACAAGCACCAGCCACATGGCCGGTGAACAACAAGCCGACTGGTCGCGCCTGCGGCCTTCCGGCTTCGGCCGACTGCTTGCGGCGATTGCCATCATCGGCATTACGGTGTCCTTTCTCGACTATGCAGCGGCCAAAGGCCCAGCTGACGTGTCCGTCGCCTCGCCCTACGGTCCAACCCAGGAATGGAGGTAAAGATGAGATACGTTTGCCTGGTCTATGGTGAAGAAAAAGATCTCTACGCAATGACGCCTGCGAGGCTGGCCAAGCTCGACGCCGATTCGCTGGCCTATGACAGGTCGGTGGCGCAAAGCGGCCGCCTGATCATCGCGCAGGCGCTGCAATCGGTGAAGACATCGAAGACCGTGCGCCGGCGCCAGGGCAAGCGGCTGGTCACTGACGGCCCCTTCGCCGAGACCAAGGAGCAGTTGCTCGGTTTCGTCATGATCGAGGCCGGGGATCTCGACGAGGCGCTGGAGATCGCCGGCGGAATCCCGCTGGCCGAAATCGGCACGATCGAGGTGCGGGCGATCTACAACGTACCGGGGTCGTAGGGATGTCCCGATAGGATCCTTGGCAAAGTGATGGCGGCCGATGACTGGCGCAGGCTTTCGTTTTCTTCGATCGATGCAACTTTTGCGTGTTGAAGCGAAGCAATACTTCTTCTATCGTCGCCCGAGATTGGGGATCTTGGGGTATGCATATATTGATTGCTGCAATCGGCCTGCTGGGGGCAGCGGCGTTCTGGTGGTACCGGCTGAAGATCATGAACGACGCGGCGCGTGAGGTTGCCGACGTCGTTGGCCGCGTCCAGGGCAATATTCGCCGCAAGAAGCTGCGCACGCAGGCGGCGCTCTCGCCGCTGACGGCGATCGACGATCCGGTCGTCGCCGCCGCGACGCTGATCACCGCGATTGTTTCCGAGCATGGTCCTGTGCTGCCGCAACGCGAAGCCGCCATTCGATCGGTGATCTCGGAGATCGCCGACAAAAAGCAGACCGATGAAGCCGTGATCTACGCCAAATGGGCGGCATCGCAAATCGACGACGCCACGGTCGTCATCGACAAGCTGGCACCGTTCCTGCGCGAACGGCTCGACGCAGCTGAAAGGAACGATCTGCTGCGAATGGTCAGCCGTGCGGCGGAAGCTGGTGGACAAAACCTGCCGATTCCCGACCAGCGCATGCTCCGGCTGCGCCAGAAGCTAGGCTTTGAGGTCAACTGACCGAACGCCAGTAAAACGCGCGCGCTTGCCGGGCCTAGATCGCCTCGCCCTTCAACAGTTTCGGCGTGTCGCCGGACAGACCCGACGCCTGGCGGATGAAGAACCCCTTCAGCCGCGGCATGCGCTCGACAAGGCCGAGGCCGATGTCGCGCAAAGTGCGCAGCGGGCCGAAATCGTTGGAAAACAGCCGGTTCAGCACATCGGTGGTGATGCCCATCTGCACCGTGTCGAAACGCCGCCATTGCTGGTAGCGCTCAAGCACGTCCAGCGCGCCGATGTCCTGGCCGAGCCGGTCGGCCTCGACCACCACTTCGGCTAGCGCCGCCACGTCCTTGAAGCCGAGATTCAGACCCTGGCCGGCGATCGGGTGGATGCCGTGGGCGGCGTCGCCGGCCAAGGCGATGCGCGGCGCGACGAAGGCGCGCGCAATGATCAGCCCAAGCGGCCAGGCACGCGGCTTGTCGGCGATATGGATTTCGCCGAGTTTCAGGCCAAAGCGCTGCTCGAGCTCATATTCCAGGACCAGGGTGTCGCCACTGACCAGCTTGTCGGCATCGTGCGACCGTTCGACCCAGACGATCGACGAGCGGTTGGTGCCGTCCTTGCCCGGCTTGAGCGGCAGCGTGGCAAACGGGCCTGCGGGAAGGAAATGCTCTTCGGCGCGGCCGTTGTGCGGCCGCTCATGCGCCACCGTGCAGACGATGCCGGACTGGCCATACTCCCATTTCACCGTCTTGATGCCGGCCATGTCGCGCAGCTTCGAGTTGACGCCGTCGGCGGCGACCAGCAGCCGCGCCTTCAGCGTCGCGCCGTCGGCAAGATGCACGGTGATGCCGGCGCCGTTGATGTCGAAGGCGCTGACGGCGACGCCTTCGATGATGCCGACGCCGAGTTGTTCGGCGCGCCGGCGCAAGGCGCCGTTCAAATCCTTGTTGGCGACCATATGCGCGAAGGGTTCGCCGGGCGCGACCTCGCCATCGAAAGTGAGGAACACCGGGCGGACCGGATCGGATGTGCGCGAATCAGTGACGATCATTTCGGTGATCGCCTGCGCCTCCGGCGCGATCTCGTTCCAGACGCCGAGCTGGTCGAGCATGCGGCACGCGGCGGCGGCAATCGCCGAGGCGCGGCCGTCCTTCCGCCAGACCCCGGCGGGTGCTGCATCGGCGACGGCAACGGCAAGGCTCGGCCGCGCCTGCTTCAGCGATACGGCGGCGGCCAGGCCGACATAGCCGGCGCCGGCGACAAGAACGTCGAGCGAATTCTTGCTGTCCACCATCGCAATTCCTTTCGCAGCCTGACCGTCGCCGGGCTTTCCGCCCTTGACTGCCCGCTGTTCCTGTCGGAAACCGCCATGGTAATTTTGCGGCGAGGTCAAGATGACGGCAGCCATGGACGAGCTTCTCGGCATTCTCGACCTCGAGCAGCTGGAACACAACCTGTATCGTGGTCGCAGCCCCAAGCTCGACTGGCAGCGCATCTTCGGCGGCCAGACCATCGCCCAGGCGCTGGTCGCCGCACAGCGAACGGTCGAGCCCGAGCGCTATGTGCACTCACTGCATGGCTATTTCATGCGGCCGGGCGACACCAAGGTGCCGATCATCTACGAGGTCGACCGTATCCGTGACGGCGGCTCCTTCACCACGCGCCGCGTCGTCGCTATCCAGCACGGCCAGGCGATCTTTTCGCTGGAAGCCTCGTTCCAGCAGGATGAGGTCGGCCTGGAACATCAGGTGCCGATGCCGCAGGACGTGCCGGCGCCCGACACGTTGCTGTCGCAACGCGAGTTGCTGGGCAAGTTCGGCGAAGCGGTGCCCGAGGGCATCAAGCGCTATTGGGAGCGCGACCGGCCGATCGAGATGAAACCGGTGATGCTGAAGCATTATACCAGCCGCGAAAAGCTCGAGCCGAAGCAGAACATCTGGATCCGCACCACCGGTCCGGTGCCGGCAGATCGCGCCACGCAGGCGGCTGTGCTCGCTTACCTCTCCGACATGACGCTGCTCGACACCTCGACCTTTGCCCATGGCCGCGCCATTTTCGATCGCGATATCCAGGCGGCGAGCCTCGACCACGCCATGTGGTTCCATCGCAGCCACCCGCTCGACGACTGGATGCTGTACACGCAAGACAGCCCGTCGACGCAAGGGTCGCGAGGCTTTACCCGCGGCTCGCTGTTTGCCCGCGACGGCACGTTGATCGCCTCGGTTGCCCAAGAAGGACTCATCCGGCTGAGGCGACCGCCTGCGGAGTAGGCATTTTTCGAAATTTGCCTATTTTTTAATCATATGCGTTGCCGCGACTGTGAACAGGCAGCCGGCAAACCTTCCCGATTTCGTTGTTTAACAACAGCTTAACACCCTGCTTCGGCAATTGGCACGGAGCTTGAATCCTAGCGGGCACTCTCCGGCTCTCATGGGGATCGGCGAAGTCGTGCAAAACGCGGGGACCCGCAACAGCAAAGGGTGAAACCTTATGAAGATCGTGATGGCAATCATAAAGCCGTTCAAGCTCGACGAGGTGCGCGAGGCGCTCACCGCGGTCGGCATCCAGGGCCTGACCGTCACCGAAGTAAAAGGCTACGGACGCCAGAAGGGGCACACGGAAATCTATCGCGGGGCGGAATACGCGGTCAGCTTCCTGCCGAAGATCAAGATCGAAGTCGCGGTCGCCGTCGACATGGTCGACAGGGCGGTCGAAGCCATCACCGCCGCGGCCAAGACCGGCCAGATCGGCGACGGCAAGATCTTCGTTTTCGGCATCGACCAGGCGGTGCGCATTCGCACCGGCGAAACAGACACCGACGCGCTTTGAGCCGCCGATACGTATTCCAATGGAGAGTTCAATGAATATTCCTTCCACCTTGAAGATAACGGGACGCGCGGCCGTTTTGGGCTCGCTCGCTCTCGCTGCACTGGGCACGGTTGCTGCGTTCGCGCAGGAAGCGGCACCGGCAGCACCGGCTGCCCCAGCGCCCGCGCTCGACACCGGCAACACCGCCTGGATGCTGACCTCGACGGCGCTGGTGCTGATGATGACCATACCGGGCCTGGCGCTGTTTTATGGCGGCATGGTGCGCAAGAAGAACGTGCTCGCCACCATCATGCAGAGCTTTGCCATCACCTGCCTGGTGACGGTGCTGTGGTTCATGTTCGGCTACTCGCTGGCCTTCTCGGATGGCGGCGGCATGAATGCCTATCTCGGCGGCTTCTCGAAGTTCTTCCACAACGGCATCACCACCTCGTCGCTGTGGCTGCCGGGCGTGGCGAACATCCCTGAGTTCGTCTTCTCGATGTTCCAGATGACCTTCGCCATCATCACGCCGGCGCTGATTGCCGGCGCCTTCGCCGAACGCATGAAGTTCTCGGCGCTGCTCATCTTCATGGGGGCGTGGCTGCTGGTGGTCTATGCCCCGATCGCGCACTGGGTGTGGGGCGGCGGCTTCCTCGGCACAGCCGGCGTTCTCGATTTCGCCGGCGGCACTGTCGTTCATATCAATGCCGGTGTTGCCGGCCTGGTCTGCGCGCTGGTTCTCGGCAAGCGTGAAGGCTACGGCACCACCAACATGGCGCCGCACAACCTCGTCTACTCCGTAATCGGTGCTTCGCTGCTGTGGGTCGGCTGGTTCGGCTTCAACGCCGGTTCGGAACTGGCCGCCGACGGCCTTGCCGGTGCCGCGATGCTGAACACCCAGGTTGCCGCTGCCGCTGCGGCGCTCGCCTGGATGTTCGCCGAATGGATCGTCGCCAAGAAGCCGAGCGTTCTCGGCATCATCTCGGGCGCCGTCGCCGGCCTGGTCGCGGTGACGCCGGCTTCCGGCTTCGTCAATCCGACCGGCGCCTTCATCGTCGGCATCGTCGCCGGCGTGCTGTGCTACGTCTCGGCCGTCAAGCTCAAGCACGCGTTCGGCTATGACGACTCGCTCGATGCATTCGGTGTGCACGGCATCGGCGGCATCATCGGTGCATTGCTGACCGGCGTGCTCGCCGATCCGGCGATCAACAGCCTCGGCTCGGGCGCCTCTGTCGGCAAGCAGCTCTACGGTATCGTCTTCACCATCCTGTGGACGGCGATCGCGAGCTTCGTGATCCTCTACATCGTCAAGGCGCTGGTCGGCCTGCGTCCTTCCACCCAGGAAGAGGTCGAAGGCCTCGACATCAGCCAGCACGGCGAAGTGGTGCCGTAAAGGCATTGGCCGGCATCGGCGTTTTGCCGGTGCCGGGAAGATCCCGTCGTGACGCTCCCGAAAGGACTCACGCCTTGAGGCCCGGAAACCTTCCGGGCCTCTTTTTTGCGCGCGGATGGCCGTGATGGCTCGATCACGGTCGCTTGATCAAGGTGCTCGATCCGCCGGCGGCGTGAAACATCGGCCGCGGCGGCTCCGAACTGTGGTGGCGGTCGCCCGTTCCGGTGACGCAGAATGCCCATGGTTAATGCGCCCTTAACCTTCCCGCCGCTAGTCTGACAGCCGAATCTGCCGTGTTGCGCGTCCGCGCCCGGCCGGGCAACGACAGACGAGGAAGAGCATGCGTTCAGGGGCTTCAGCACCGCTTGCGCTGGCCGATACGGGGCACGGCATCCGGGCGTTCGCGAGGCGCCAGGTCGGGCGGCTGGTCGGTGCCGGGCTGTTTGCTCTGGTTGGCTTCGGCGTCGCCGCCCTTGCCACCTGGAACGTCGCCGATCCGAGCTTTTCGCACGCCACCGATAATATCGTCACCAATGCAATGGGGTATGCGGGCGCCGTCTTTTCCGACATCGCCATGCAGTTCTTCGGGCTTGCCGCCGTTGCGGCGCTGGTGCCGGCGGTGATCTGGGGATTTCTGCTGTTTACCGCGCGCGGCGTCGACAGGCTGCCGAAACGGGCGCTCGCCTGGTTCGGGTTTTCGCTGCTTGGCGCGGCAATCGCCGGCTGCGTGGTGCCGCCCAAGACCTGGCCGCTGCCGACCGGCCTCGGCGGCGTATTCGGCGATATGGTGCTCAATATCCCGGGCCTCATCATCGGCGGCTATCCGACCGGCCTCGTCGCCAGCGTGCTCGCCGTGCTCCTGGCAGCGCCGGCGCTGTGGGTATTCTTGTATGGCTCGGCGCTGATTTCGCGCAAGAACGGCTTTGCCGTCCTCGAACAGCCTGCCGTGCCCGATCCGCAGGACGACCTGCTTTTCGACAATGACGAGGACGAGGGCGACGAAGGCATATTGGCGCTTGGCGCCATCACCCACTGGTGGCTGTCGCTGCGGGCCTATCTGCGCCGCCGCGCCGCGCGTCGGCGCGAGCGCGACGATTTCGAACCGGAGATGGAACCGCGCCCCAGCGCCTGGCGGCGGGCGGCCGAACGAGTCGAATCGGCCGAGTTCGCCGAGGCGCGGATGAGCCCGGGCGGGCGCGCCCGCGTCGAGCCGGAATTCTTCGCCGCCATGGTCAACGACCGCAGTGCCTCGATCGACCCCGACGATGCCGACGTCTTCGATAACGACGACAATGACGACATGGATTTCGCGCCCGAGCCGGCCGGCCAGCGCCGCGCCGCGCCAACGGCCAAGGTGCAGAACTTCCGCTCCGACGCGGCGACGCGCGTCGAGGCGCCGGCGCCGCGGCCGGCACCAGGCGCCCGCGTCCAGCGCGAGGCGCAGACGTCGCTGATCGGCTCGGAGAAATTCGAGATGCCGTCGCTGCATTTCCTGTCGGAACCGAAGAACGTGGTGCGCGACGCAAGCCTGTCCAAGGACGCGCTGGAGCAGAACGCCCGCTTGCTCGAGGGCGTGCTGGAGGATTTCGGCGTCAAAGGCGAAATCATCCATGTGCGTCCGGGTCCGGTCGTCACGCTCTACGAGTTGGAACCCGCGCCCGGCATCAAATCGTCGCGGGTCATCGGGCTGTCCGACGACATTGCCCGCTCGATGAGCGCCATCGCCTGCCGTGTCGCCGTGGTGCCCGGCCGCAACGCCATCGGCATCGAATTGCCGAACGCCAGGCGCGAGACCGTCTATTTGCGCGAGATCATGGCCAGCCGCGATTTCGAGACCACCAAGGCCAAGCTGGCGCTGGCGCTGGGCAAGACCATCAATGGCGAGGCGGTGATCGTCGACATCGCCAAAATGCCGCACGTGCTGGTTGCCGGTACCACCGGCTCGGGCAAGTCCGTCGCCATCAACACCATGATCCTGTCGCTGCTCTATCGGCTGACGCCGCAGGACTGCCGGCTGATCATGATCGATCCAAAGATGCTGGAACTCTCGGTCTATGACGGCATCCCGCACCTTCTGACGCCGGTGGTCACCGATCCGAAGAAGGCGGTGGTGGCGCTGAAATGGACCGTGCGCGAGATGGAGGACCGCTACCGCAAGATGTCGAAGGTCGGCGTTCGCAACATCGACGGCTTCAACGCGCGCGTGCAGCAGGCCGAGAAAAAGGGCGAAAGGATCTCCCGCACCGTGCAGACCGGCTTCGACCGCCAGACCGGCGAAGCGATCTACGAGACGGAGAACCTCGACCTCGAGCCGATGCCCTACATCGTCGTCATCATCGACGAGATGGCCGATTTGATGATGGTCGCCGGCAAGGACATCGAAGGCGCGGTGCAGCGCCTGGCGCAGATGGCGCGCGCCGCCGGCATCCATGTCATTATGGCAACGCAGCGGCCGTCGGTCGACGTCATCACCGGCACCATCAAGGCGAATTTCCCGACCCGTATCTCGTTCCAGGTGACATCGAAGATCGACAGCCGCACCATCCTGGGCGAGCAGGGCGCCGAACAGCTGCTCGGCATGGGCGATATGCTCTACATGGCCGGCGGCGGCCGCATCCAGCGCGTGCACGGTCCTTTCGTCTCCGACGACGAGGTGGAGAAGATCGTCGCGCATCTGAAGCTGCAGGGCGTGCCGGAATATCTCGACGCCATCACGGAGGACGACGACAAGGATGACGACGAGCCGACGGGCAAAGGCAGTGGCGGCGGCGACGGCGGTAATTTCGAGGATTCCGACGATCCCTACGACCAGGCGGTTGCGGTGGTGCTGCGCGACGGCAAGGCCTCGACCAGCTACATCCAGCGCCGGCTCGGCATTGGCTACAACCGCGCCGCCTCGATCATCGAGAAGATGGAGAAGGAAGGCATTGTCGGCCCGGCCAACCATGCCGGAAAACGCGAAATCCTGGTGCCGACGGAGGACGACAAGTTCTAGAGCACATCCGCGCCGGCAACTTTGAACCTTTTGGCGCGTTGCAACGATGAGCGCCGTGCGGCCCGCCAAACTTAAGCCCAACTGGGGGGCCAGACCAATATAACGAGCAAGCAATCAGATGATGGTGACCGGCATGAAAAACGCAACTCTCGCCCCAAAAAGGGATTTCGCCCCAACCCGCCGGCAGGTGCTCGGCCTCGGTCTGGTCCTGGCCGGTGCGGCGGCCGCCAATGTCGTGCCCGGCTTCCAGCTGCTGGCGTCGGCGCAAGCAGCGGTTCCGGCGACGGCGCAGAAGATCGCCGATCATTTCTCCTCGGTCAAATCGATGAGCGGCGAGTTCGTGCAGTTCGGGCCCAAGGGCGAGCAGACCGGCGGCAAGTTCTTTCTGGAACGGCCGGGCAAGATCCGCTTCAATTATGACGGCGCCTCGAATTTCAGGGTGATTTCCGACGGCAAGTCGGTGGTCATCCTCAACAAGAAACTGCGGACCTCCGACCTCTATCCGCTGTCGAAGACGCCGCTGAAGCTGCTGCTCGACGACAAGATCGATCTGTCGGGCGGGCGCGTCAGAAGCGTCAAGGAAGAAAACGATCTCACCACCATCCAGCTTGCCGACAAATCGGTGTTCGGCAATTCGAAGATCACCATGATGTTCGATCCGAAATCCTATGAATTGCGGCAGTGGACCATCACCGATGCGCAGGGCAAGGACACAACGGTGATGATCTTCAACACCAAGGAGGGCGTCAGCTTCGCCCCCGACACCTTCGCCATCGATTATACGGCGAACCGCGAGCTGAACACCAAGACGCGGTAACTTTCTACTGCTGCGGGATGGCTTTTCCGCGTTGGTGCGGGCGGCTTGTTTTTGCGGTGCGCGGCTGGCAGTAGTTTCCGCGATTGACTTCCGTCGGAGCCATCCGGCGGATCTTGCGTTGTCCGGAACCCCACATGCCGTTTTCCGTCGCTACCTGGAACATCAACTCCGTTCGACTGCGCATGCCGATCGTCGAGCGCCTGCTGGTCGAGCAGGCGCCGGACATGCTCTGCCTGCAGGAAACCAAGGTTCCGGACGAATTGTTTCCGGAGAAGGCGTTCCGCAAGCTCGGCTACGAGCACATCGCCTTCCATGGCCAGAAGGGCTATCACGGCGTTGCGACCATAGCGCGCCGTCCGATCGAGGTGGTCGAAAAGCGCCGCTTCTGCGAGATCGACGACAGCCGGCATCTGTCGGTCACCGTCAAGGCCGGCGGCAAAACGATCCTGCTGCACAATTTCTACGTTCCGGCCGGCGGCGATGAGCCCGACCCGGCCGTTAACCGAAAGTTCAAGCACAAGCTCGATTTCGTTGCCGAGATGAACGCCGTGCGGGCCGAGCATGACGAGCACTCCGGCTCGATCCTGGTCGGCGACCTCAACATCGCGCCGCTCGAGCACGATGTCTGGTCGCACAAGCAGCTCCTCAACGTCGTCAGCCATACGCCGGTCGAGACGGAAAATTTCGAGGCGATGCGGCTCTCCGGCGACTGGGTCGACCTGATGCGGCTCAATGTGCCTTACGAGGAGAAACTCTACACCTGGTGGAGCTATCGCGCCCAGGATTGGCAGGCCTCAAATCGTGGCCGCCGCCTCGACCATATCTGGTCGTCGCCAAACCTGGTGCCACATTTTGCCGGCTATGAAATCCTGCGGCCGGCACGCGGCTGGGAACGACCCTCGGACCACGTGCCGGTGATCGGGCGTTTCAACCTCGATTAGCTTTATCTCGCCTTAGCAACTCAACGAAACCTGAAGCTATCCGCGATGTAGTCGGGACGGGCGTTGAGCGCGGCGAAAACGTCGTCCAGGTCAGGCGCCCCCGCCAATATGCCCGACAGGACCAGCGTTGTCGCGACGCCGACGCCGTTGCCGCCGGCGATGTCGTGCTCGACGCTGTCGCCGACGCAGACCACGCTGTCGCGCTCCGGGTGACCCGCCAGTGCCAGCGCTGCCTCGAATATCTGCGGATTGGGCTTGCCGATGCGCGCCACGCTGCCGCCGAGGCTCTCATAGAGATCGGCGAGCCGGCCGGCGCCGAAGCGAGGGCCGACGGCAGTCAGCATGATCTTGTCGGGATTGGTGCAGAAGCATGGCACCCGGCGCGCGGCCGCCGGACCAAGAAGCCGGCGATAATGGTCGAGGTCGTAGCGATCGCCCTCGCTGGCGGAAATCAGCACCAGTTCTGCATCGTCGCCGTCCTTGGCCAGGACGAAGGGCAGGCCGTCGACAGCCGAACGGTCATTGTCGCGGCGGATCAGCAGGCATTTTGTCTGCGGGCGCAGGGCGCCGGATGCCGCCATTTGATGGAAGGAGCGCCACGCCACCTCGCCGGATGAGACAAAGTGATCCCAGCTTCCCGGTTCGAAGCCGAGCTTCAGTAGACGGCGCTCATTGGGTTGCGCCCGCTTGCCGGAATTCGAGATCAGCACGATGGTCTTGCCGGCACGCTTGAGTGCCGACAAGGCCTCGACAGCGCCTGGATAGGCGCTGGTGCCGTCGTGCAGCACACCAAATTGGTCGAGCAGGAATACCTGATAGCGCTCGGCCAGCGCGGCGATGCCGTCGAGGTGTTGAATTGCCTTGGCCGTCATAAAAGCCCCGCTGCGCTAGCGCCCATCAGCGCCAGCCGCGCCGTGCCGGCGGCGGCCTCCTCCGAAAGAGCCGGCACGAGAGCGACGCCAAGCTTGCGCTGCCGGATTGCCGTCCAGGCCGGATTGGCCGCTCCGCCGCCGACGCTCCTGACCGATGTCAGCCGGGGTGCGCCGAGTTCGGCAAGCCGGCGATAGCCGAGCGCTTCGATCGCCGCAATACCCTCGAGCATCGCTTTCAAATAATCGGCGTCGTCGGCGGGCCGCGGCTCGAGGCGCGGCGGCAAGGCCGGATCGGCTATGGGGAAGCGTTCGCCCGGCGCCGGCAGCGGGTAATAGTCGAGACCGGTCTCGGTCGCCGGGTCGATTTTTTTGCTGAGTTCGACAATGCGGGCGACGGGGAAATGCTGGGCCAGAACCTTGCCGCCGGAGTTCGAGGCGCCGCCTGCCAGGTAGGTGTCACCCAGCCGATGGCTGTAGATGCCGAATTGCGGCGCCGAGATCGGCCGGTCGGAGAGAATCTTGATGGTCAGCGATGAGCCGAGCGCAGTGACGCCGTCGCCCGCCGCCGTCGCGCCGGTTGCCAGGAACGACGCACAGCCATCGGTGGTGCCGGCGACCACGACCACGTCACGCGACAGGCCGAACATTTTCGCGGCGCTGGCGGTGAGCGTACCCGTGACATCGCCCGGCCGTACGACGCCAGGCAGCAATTCCATGCGCATTCCGGTGGCCGCGATCCAGTCCGGCCAGCGGCGGGTTTCGACATCGTAGCCGGTTTTCAATGCGTTGTTTTCGTCGCTGCCATCGAAGCGGCCGGAGAACTGTCCGGCGATCCAGTCGGCCTGGTGCAGCACAGCGGCGACGCCGGGCAGGTGCCGGAAAGACAATGCCTTGGCGAGACCGGACGTCGCCCCAAGTGCAGCGCTCGTTGCCGGTGCCGCGCCGGCTATTTCACTCAGAATAGTGTCGTCAGCGACCTTGTCGTTGTACATCAGCGGTTCGGCCAGCGGCCGCCCGGCGCCGTCGACCGGCAGCAGCGTGCCCGACGTACCGTCGACCGCGATCGAGCGCACTGCCGCGCGATCGATACATTTGAGCAGTTCCGCCAACGTCGCGCCGACCGCCTCCCACCAGATGGCGGGGTCGCGGCCGTTCGGCCCAAATCGCTCGAGGGCAATAGCGGAATGCGCGGCAATGGAAAAGTCCGGGCGCATGGCGACGGCGCGCGCGCCGGATGTACCGATGTCGATGCCGATGGCAAGCGGGCCAGACGAACGCGGCATGTCAGCTGCCTCCGGCATTGAGTTTCTGGCGATATTTTTCGGCGTCCCAGTTGATCAGTTCGTCATTCTCTGCCGCTGTCAGATAATTAAGCTTCGCCGCGACATCGACCCGCGCGGTCACGTCGGCGAGGCAGCGCTGCATGGCGTCGGCACCGGCGCCCGCGTCGCCGCGCATCAGCACGCCGAGGCCGGGAAACAGGATCGCCGCGGGTGCGGCGCCGCAGCGCTCGATGACGCGCTTCACACCCTCGCCCGGCCTCGCCACGACCGAGCCCTTGCCGAGAAAGATGACGTGGTCGGGGTAGAGGCTGCCGCCCGAAGCCATGCGGCAGCTTTCGGGGTCGATCGCCACCGCGTGCGCCTCGACATCCGCCGGCAATCTGTAGTCGCTGTCGCCGGCGCGCGCCATCAATGCCGCGGTGTCCGGCTCAGCCACCTGGCGCGGCGGCCGTGCCAACAGCCGGGTTACGCGGCGCAGCAGCATGCCTGCCTCAGCGACAGTGTCGGCAGCAACGACCAGGCCGTGATTGCCGAGGATCAGGATATCCACGCCTGGCCGAAGGCGCTCGGCGATGCCCTGGGCGAGCGGCAGTCCCGGCCGGCGATAGGGAACATACGCCCATTGGTGGCCGTCGAGCCGCCTGGCGGCCTCGGCCTCGCAGTCGGCCTGCACGGCCAGCGAAATGGTCTCGACGCAGTGGACATGCAGAACGATGCGCTGCGGCATCAGCGCATGTACGGTGGTCTCGATCGAGGGGCGCAAGCCGCGCGGATTGAGGGCGCCGACAGTGAAGGCCTGTGGCTGTTCGGCGGTCGGGTCGCGTCGTTCGATGGCGTCGAGCAATGGCGGGATGCTGACTGGCACCATGATGTCCGCGGTGAGCGCGTCCTTCAGCCAGGTGCCGGAGGCCTTGATCCAGAGCGTGTCACCGGCTTTCAGCGAGGTGTTGCCGCCGGCGGCCTGGGTCAGATGCGGGTCGCTGCCGATCTCGGCGGAAAGCGACCGCAGCGCTGCCAGTTCCCGCGCATCCGCACTGATCGTCATCGAAATTCCTCCACAAACCGGCCGCGTGGCCACGGCTTTGGACGTCCTGTCGCCGGGACGAAGACCGACGCTGGTATCGCAGATGCGAGTAAGTTACGTCAACAGTGATGTTATCGCGTCAAATCAGACTTGCAATCCGAGGGCCGTTGAGTAAGTTGCACCAATTGCCGTGCAAAATGGCAATGCCGTGCAGTGGCTTGGGAGGCAAGCGCATTGGGAGGTAAGGGTTGAGCGACTCCGGCCGCCAGCGTCAGATCGTCGAGCTTTTGCGGGACCGGCCCTTCGCATCGGTGCGCGAGCTGCAGGAGCGGCTTGGCGTGTCGGCGGCGACGGTGCGGCGCGACATCGACAAGATCGATGAGGCCGGCGAAGCGCGCAAGGTCTATGGCGGCATCTCGGCGCTCGATGGCGCTTCGCAAGCCGGCGTCGCCTATGCCAGGCCCTATGACGAGAACCGCGACCTCGCCGTCGAGGCCAAGCGGCAGATCGCCGCTCTCGCCGCCACCATGGTGCGCGACGGCGACGCGGTCATCGTGCATGGCGGTTCGACCTGCTTCCATCTCGGCGTCAAGCTCGCCGACCGCAATATCCGGCTTTACACCAACTCGATGCCGCTCGCGGCCTATCTCAGCGATCACGGCCATTGCAGTCTGACCGTTGCCGGCGGCGACCTTTACCGCGAGCCGGGCATCATCCATTCGCTGACGCAGACGGTGCCGTTCTACGCCTCGAAGTTTTTTCTCGGCGCGCAAGGCATCGGCCAGGAAGGCCTTCTGGAATCACACCCGCTCCTGGTCCGCTCGATCGTCGAGCTCAGCCTCTGCGCCGACCAGATCGTCGTGCTGGCCGACAGCCGAAAACTGTCGATCCACGCGCGCAATGTGGCGCTGCCGCTGTCGCGGATCGGCACGCTGGTCACCGATGACGGCCTGTCCGAGACAGATGCCCGCATGCTCGAAGATGCCGGCGTCACGGTAAGGATCGCCGCTTCCTCGGGAGGCGCCCAGTGAACATCGCGGTCCTCGATTTCGGCAAGACCAATTCGAAGCTGTTCGTCTTCGGCCAGGACGGACAGATCCTCGACGAGCGCCGCACCCAGCCGAGCTGGATCCGCAAAGGCGGCTTCAGCGTGCTCGACGAGGCAATGCTGCACGACTGGGCGGCTCGCGCCATCGATGACGCCGTCGATACGCATGGCGTGGAAGGGCTGATGGTATCCGGCCATGGCTGCACCTTCGCGTTGATCGACGAAGCCGCGCTGACGCATCCGATCCTCGATTACGAGCAGGAACCGCCAGCTGAAATCGCCGCGCAGATCGACCGCCGCATTCCGGATTTTGCCGAGACCTTTTCGCCGCGCCTGCCGCTTGGCTTCAACTACGGCCGCCACATGTTGTGGCTGAAGGAGGTGGAGCCCGGTGCCTTCGCCACAGCGACGTCGATCCTCGGCTACCCCCAATATTGGAGCTGGCGATTTGGCGGCCGGCCGGTGTCGGAGGTCTCCTATCTCGGCTGCCATTCGCATCTATGGGCGCCGCGCAAACGCGATTTCAGCTCGCTGGTCGATGCCGAGGGCTGGCGCGGCCAGATGCCCGCCTTCGAGCGTGCCGGCGCGGTGATCGGCGAGCAGCGCTTCAGCCGGGCCGCCAAGCCGGTCGCCGTCCACAACGGCGTCCATGACAGCAATGCTGCGCTCCATGCCTACCGCCGACAGCAGCTCGGGCCGGTGACCGTGGTCTCGACCGGCACCTGGGTGGTCGTGCTCAATCCGGACTGTCCGCTCGATGCACTCGATGGCGAGCGCGACATGCTGGTCAATGTCGATGTCGACGGCGGCCCGGTGCCGACCATCCGCTTCATGGGCGGCCGCGAATTCGCCACGATCAGCGCCGGCTGGCAGGGCGCAATCGCGCCGTCATCGGTACAACGGGTGATCGACGCCGGCATCATGGCGCTGCCGAGCTTCGCGCCCGGCGGCCCGATGCCGCACCGCCGAGGCGAACTGGTCGGGCGTACGCCCAATGCCGAGGAACGCGCGGCCGTGGCGCTGCTCTACGTCGCGCTGATGCTCGATCTATGTCTCGAGCTGATCCATTCGGACAATACGGTGATCGTCGATGGCGGCCTGAACAATGGCGGGCTGCTTGCCGCGCTGCTGGCGCAATTGCGGCCCGGGCAGGCCTTCCTGCAGGGCGCAACGCTGGAGGGCAGCGCCACCGGTGCCGCCGCACTTGCCTTTGAAAGCGTCGGACGCGAGTTTGCCACCGAGGCGCCGGAGGCGGTGCACGCGGCAAGCTTCAGCGGCCTTGCCGGCTACCGCAACGACTGGCGCGGCCTTGCCGCCGACCGGGGCGTGGCCAGGGCAGCCTCGGGAGGTGCACGATGAGCGCCGCCGCCCGGATCGAGACGGTGCGCCAGCCGGTGCTGGAGATGCGCCACATCTCGAAGACGTTCGGGGCGATCCGCGCCTTGCATGATGTGTCGCTGACCGTTCACGCCGGCGAGCTGCACGCGTTGATGGGCGAGAACGGTGCCGGCAAGTCGACGCTGATGAAGGTGCTGTCCGGCGCCTACCGGCCGGACCCCGGCGGCGAAATCCTGATCGACGGGATGCCTGCCGCCACCGGCGACCCGATCAAGGCGCGCGCCGCCGGCATTGCGGTCATCTATCAGGAGTTGTCGCTGGCGCCCAATCTGTCGGTGGCGCAGAACATCTTCCTCGGCAACGAGCCAAGACGGTTCGGCATCGTCGACCGCGAGCAGTGCAACCGGCGCGCCAGCGAGATCATCGCGCGGCTCGGTGTGGCCTTTTCGGCGCGCACCCCGGTCACCAGCCTGTCGCTCGGCGAGCGCCAGCTGGTGGAAATCGCCCGGGCGCTGTCGACCAATGCGCGCATCATCGTCATGGACGAGCCAACCACGTCGCTGACCTCGCGTGAGACCGACCGGCTGTTCGAGGTGATCGCGACGCTGAAGTCGCAAGGCATCGCCATCATCTACATCAGCCACCGCATGGAAGAGGTTTACCAGCTCGCCGACCGCGTCAGCGTGCTGCGCGACAGCGGCTATGTCGGCACGCTCGACCGCGCCGACCTGAACGCCTCGCGCCTGGTATCGATGATGGTCGGGCGCGATCTGTCGACCTTCTACAAGAAGGATCACCGCCCGCCGGACAGCAAGCGCGCCGTCGCGCTGTCGGTGCGCGGCATGTCGGACGGCAATCTCATAAAGAATTGTTCCTTCGACCTCCACAAAGGCGAGGTGCTGGCACTGGCCGGCCTGGTCGGCTCGGGCCGGACCGAACTGGCACGGCTGATCTTCGGCGCCGACAGGCGCATATCGGGCACGCTGGAGCTCGGCGGCAAACCGATATCCATCGGTTCGCCGAGCGAGGCGCTCGATGCCGGCATCGCCTACCTGACCGAGGACCGCAAGCAACTTGGCCTGTTTCTCGACATGTCGATCTCCGACAACATCAGCATGGGCGTGCTGGCAAAGGACGCGAAGGCCGGCGGTCTGCGCGACTTCGCGGCTGCCGAAAAGCGCGCCGCCAAGGCGGTGTCAGACCTCTCCATCCGCACCAGCTCGGTGCAGGCCAATGCGGGTTCGCTGTCGGGCGGCAACCAGCAGAAGGTGCTGCTCGCCCGCCTGCTGGAAACCGAGCCGCAGGTCGTCATCCTCGACGAGCCGACCCGCGGCGTCGATGTCGGGGCGAAGTCGGAAATCTACCGGCTGATCGACAACCTGGCCAAGAAAGGCATCGCCATCCTGATGATCTCCAGCGAACTGCCGGAGGTGATCGGCATCGCCGACCGCGTGCTGGTGATGCGCGACGGCACCATTGCCGGCGAGGTGACGGCGTCGGAGGGCGAGCCGCTGCGGCAGGAAGCGATCATGGAACTTGCAACGGGAGCGGCTCAGCGATGACCGACAAGGTGGCCGACACGATGAAAGCGGACGACCGGGCGATCGGCAGAAGTACGAGATGGCGCACCGCCATCGCCGCACTCGGCATGCTGCCGATCCTGATTCTGCTGGCGGTCGGCTTCCAGTTCATCAACCCGCGCTTTTTCACCCAGACCAATCTGCTGATCGTCATGCAGCAATCGTCGATCAACATCGTGCTGGCGGCCGGCATGACCTTCGTCATCCTGACCGGCGGCATCGACCTGTCCGTCGGCTCGATCCTTGCCGCCTCGGCGATGGTGGCGGTGATGGTGTCGCTGGTGCCCGATTGGGGACTGCTGGGCGTGCCGGCGGCCATTCTCGTCGGGCTCGGCTTCGGCGTCATCAACGGGCTGCTGATCGCCTACATCAAGCTGCCGCCCTTCATCGTCACGCTGGGATCGCTGACCGCCGTGCGCGGCGTCGCCCGCCTGCTTGGCCAGGACACTACGGTGTTCAACGCGGACCTGCCGTTCGACTTCATCGGCAACGGTTCGCTGTTCGGCATTCCGTGGCTGGTAATCATCGCGCTGGCGGTCGTGGTGCTGTCCTGGCTGGTGCTCAAGCGCACCGTGCTCGGCACCTGGATCTACGCCGTCGGCGGTAACGCCGAGGCCGCCAGGCTGACCGGCATCAAGGTGCCGCTGGTGCTGCTCTTCGTCTATGGCGTTTCCGGCCTCCTGGCCGGGCTTGGCGGCGCTATGTCGGCGGCCCGGCTCTATGCCGCCAACGGGCTGCAGCTCGGCCAGTCCTACGAACTCGACGCCATTGCCGCGGTCATCCTTGGCGGCACCAGTTTCGTCGGCGGCGTCGGCTCGATCTGGGGCACGCTGATCGGCGGCCTGATCATCGCCGTGCTGTCCAACGGGCTCATCCTCGCCGGTGTTTCGGACATCTGGCAGTACATCATCAAGGGATTGGTCATCATCGTGGCGGTCGCCCTCGACCGTTACCGGCTCCAGGCAGGAGCAAGAACGTGATGGCCCTTAGTCGCCGGCATCCAACGAGCCGGTTTCATGTGTAACGCACCGTGAGAGGCGCGGGGCATCAGGAGGAAAATAAAACAATGAAGACCATCGCTAAACTGCTCTGCGGCGTAGCCTTTGCGGCCGCCGTCATCGCGCCGGCATCGGCCAAGGACCTGAACAAGGTCGGCATCTCGGTCGGCCTGCTCGGCAACCCGTTCTTCGTCGCCACCATCAAGGGCATCGAGGACGCGGCCAAGAAGATCAATCCGAACGTGCAGGTGACCTCGGTATCGGCCGACTACGACCTCAACAAGCAGGTTTCGCAGGTCGATTCCTTCATCGCCGCCGGTGTGGACGTCATCATGCTCAACGCAGTCGATGCCAAGGCGATCGCGCCGGCGGTCAAGAAGGCACAGGCGGCCGGCATCGTCGTTGCCGCCTTCGACGTTTCGGCGCCGGGCGCCGACGTCACCGTGATGACCAACAACGTCAAGGCCGGCGAAGAGGCGTGCCAGTATCTGGTCGATCATACCGGCGGCAAGGGCGACTACGTCATCCTCAACGGCCCGGCCTCGTCATCGATCCTGGAGCGGGTCAAGGGCTGCAAGGACGTGCTGGCAAAACACCCCGACATCAAGATCCTTTCCGACGACCAGAACGCCGAAGGCTCGCGTGACGGCGGCCTGAAAGTGTTCCAGTCGCTGCTGACCCGTTTCGACAAGATCGACGCGGTCTTCGCCATCAACGATCCGACGGCGATCGGCGCCCAGCTTGCGGCCAAGCAGCTCAACCGCTCGGAGTTCATCTTCACCGCGGTCGACGGCGCGCCCGATATCGAGAAGGAACTCGCTTCCGGCACGTCGATGATCAAAGCCTCGGCCTCGCAGGATCCCTATGTGATGGCCGGCCAGTCGCTGACGATGGCGGCTGACCTGCTTGCCGGCAAGAAGCCGGCCGAGCCGACGGTACTGCTCGACCCGAAGTTGATCACGGCCGACAATTTGAAGGATTACAAGGGCTGGACCGCAGCTCGCTAAGCCTCCCAAGCCTGGTGGGGGGGGGGGGGGGGGGCGCCCCGGGTTTTTTGTGGGAAGGGTTTTGGAAAAACAAGATTTTGGTTTGTGGGGGGGCGCGGGGATGTGCGGCGGCAAACAAATTAGGCCGCGGGGAGGAAGCGAGTGTGGGGGGGGG